>CAMDQF010000148.1 GCA_945905745.1 Litorilinea aerophila | reverse complement strand
TGCCTTTGGCGGCCTCCATCGCCACCCGAAATTTGTACTGCCCGTCGTGCTGTCTTCGTTTCGTTCCCATCTGTCTTTCCTCCACGTGTGTGTTTTTACTGCGTTCCTCTACTTTAGCACGTGGTCCAGTTTCTGGGGTCAATTATAGAGTTCGTTGGCCACCGCGACATCATAGAGACGAAGGCCGTGGGTTTGTAAAACTCCTTTTGGCTGACCTGTCGAGCCAGAAGTGTACTTGATCACAGCAGTCATCTCGGATGTGATTGGAATGCCCAGATCTTCCTCTCCCAATTCTGCGGGCAAAAAATCCATAAATAGAACGGGTAAAGCGGATGATGCCAATTGTTCCATCAACCCGCGCTGAGAGGATGACGTGATCAGACAGCCGGCTTGAACGTCTTCCACTATGTATGCAAGCCGGGCGATAGGTACATCAGGACTCAATTGCACGAAAAATTTGCCCATCTTCCACACAGCTAGGGCAGCGGGAATTGTATCAAAATCATCATCCAGCAGCAGAGCTACCGCCTGCACATCCGCTGGGCAGAGGTTTAACAAGTGATGGGCAATCTGGTTGGCCCGTTGGTTGAGTTCTGCATAGGTCATCTGACGCAGACCTGACTGTATGGCCAGATGATTGGGTTGGGTAACGGCGTGCTGTTCAAAGTAATGCAGCACAGATTGAGCAGAGCCACCCACTGCCAGGCGTGTCCAACGGCGAGAGGGATGAAAGGTGTGCTGGCGGATAGTCTCCTGGTCGGGCGGAAGATGAGGAGACCAGTCGATGAAGTTTCCATTCGTATTTCTCATCAAAAAAACATCCTTATCGCAAGACATCAGGAAAAACCTGGACAAGTTTTTGGGTTATCACCAGCGCCATCTCCGCCACCGTAGCCGCAGCGAACAACTCGGCCAGGGGAATCTCCACGCCGAACTCGTCCTGGACCCGGGCCGCGATGCGCATGGCCTGCAACGAGTTGCCGCCCAGTTCGAGGAAGGGGTCGTGGATACCGATTGCGTCCAGGCCGAGGATACCTGTCCAGATGGCGGCGATTGTTTTTTCGAAGGGTGTGCTGGCCTGGGCAAAGGGCGCGTCAATGAAAGGTCTGGGCGTGAGCAACGATTTCAATGCGCTGCGATCCACTTTGCCGAGCGACGAATAGGGCAATTTATCCACATAAATAAAGCGGGATGGCAGCATATAATCGGGCAATTTGCTGGCAAGCAGGGCGCGCAGGGCTGTCACTGTGACGGCTGGCTGCCGCGGCACCACATAGGCATCCAGAGAGAGATTCTCCAGACGTTCGTTGTTCAACATGACCGCACATTCCGCCACTGCGTCAACCTGTGTCAATGTGGTTTCGACTTCGTGTATGTTGACCTGATAACCCCGAATTTTGACCTGAAAATCGTTTCTTCCCAGAGTAACGAGACAGCCATCTGGCAGCAATTTGCCCAGATCACCGGTGAAGTAGAGACGCTTATCACTGCCACTCGGGTCTGCTTTGAATTTCTGAGCAGTCAATTCGGGTCTGCCCAAATAGCCAGGCGAGAGGTAATAGCCTTTCACCACAATTTCGCCGATCTCCTGCTCGCCGACTGGCTGGCCGGCTGGATCGACCAGCAATACTTCTGTATCATCCAGCGGATAGCCAGCCGGTAGAAAGTCGTCTGTGATCTGCGTCTCCCGAGTACAGACAAAGACTCGATAGTCGAGAGACTCTTTTGATCCCAGGAAATTGACAAAAGTTGCCGCTGGAAAATATCGCCGAAACAACTCAAAATCTGTACGGGGGACAGGCTCTCCGATTAGGATAATCACGCGTGGCAGGAGAAATGTCTCGTCAGAACCCAGAGTGCTGACAAAGTGACGCAATACAGTCGGTACCGTATGCAATATGGTTACACCCTCATGGCGGATACGCTCTGCTATCACAGAGAAACCTTCCCGTTTCAAATTAACGGGAAAGATGGATGCCCCGCCGAGTAGAGGTGCCAGAACGCCGGTAAAGCCTGGGGCTGCATGATACAATAGCCTGTCATCAGATGTAAGTCGAATGGTGTTGTGGAGGTTGACCGTTGCGTGGATCACATGCCGCTCGGTTTGTACTACACCTTTAGATTTGCCGGTTGAACCCGACGTATAAACGAGACGGATATTTGCATTTACAGCAGATGGGCCATTCAGATTATCGTCCGTAGCAGGCGAATCGAGTTGATCGATCCGGAATTGATAGGGATATCCATCTGTGGAGTGGAGAGCAAAATCCAGCGAGTCCAGGTCGGTATAGAGCAGCTTGGCCTTCGAGTCGGAAAGAATGTAGGCGTTGCGTTCGGCTTGGGAGTCGTGATCGAGAATCACCAAACATCTCCCACTCTTCAGCACGCCGAGCATCCCCACCACCAATAGGGCGCGCTGGGAACAACAGAGCGCAATTGGACTGATGCTCTCCTGTTGTTCGGCCAAAATAGAATGTGCCACTCTGTTCGCTGCCCGATTCAACTCGGCATAGGTAAGTTGAATCGAATCGGTCATGACCGCCAAACTGTCGGGGTTGCGGGCCACCTGCGCTTCAAACAGTTGGGCGATCGATTGACGCATCATCGCTTGCTTGTCGGCTTTTACCCATTCGGTGTTGGAATGGCGGCTTGTATCGAGAATCCCCTGTTGCCAGGCAGGAAGCGGTCGGTGTGCGTTCATCGGTGATTATCCTTTGAAATGAGAGGCGGTTCAGTTTCTGTGGTCAGCAACCCATCCAGCAAACGAGCGGATGTGCTGTTCAGCAGCCCGGCCACCACCCCCAGCGCCATCTCCGCCACTGTGGACGCCGCAAATAACTCGGCCAGGGGAATCTCCACGCCGAACTCTTCGGCCACCCGTGCCGCGATGAGCATGGCCTGGAGGGAGTTGCCACCCAAGTCTAGGAATGGATCATGGATGCCGATCTCGTCCAGACCGAGGGCGTCGCGCCAGATAGCAGCGATGGCCTGCTCTAAGGGGGTAAGCGGCGGTACAAAACCGACTTCCAGCGAAGGGCGGCTGTTCTGGGTGTCTGGCAATGCGCCGTAGTCGATCTTGCCGGAAAGTTTTGACGGCAGCGACGCCAGATGGATGATCCTTTGCGGTATTTCTTCTTGCTCCAAACGCCGCCGAAGGAAATGGTAGATATCCGCGATGGAAGCTTGTTCATTTTGATGGGTAGTGAAGTAAGCAACGAGATGCAAGGAACCGTCTCGCCCTGGGCGCGCCGCAACAGCGCTTTGCACTATTTGTGGATGCAGAGTCAAAGCAGTCTCGACTCGCAAAGGATCGACAAAATATCCCCTTATCTTCACCAACCGATCTTTCCGGCCTGCAAATACAATCGATCCATCTGCTTGCCGATAGCCCTGATCACCCGTGTGATAGATGCGGATATCCGGTGCGTCAGGCTGCTGGCTGTATTTTTGTTCTGTCTGCTCTAAATCCTGCCAGTATCCTCGCGTGAGATGCTTACGCTTGACGACGATCTCGCCTATCGTGCCAACAGGCACTTCGCATTCCTGATCATCCCACAGGCATAACTCAGTTCCCTGGGTTGGAAAACCAATAGACATTCTTCCCGCAGGGATTTCCGTCTGCTTGTCGAGCAAGAGACAAGCTGTGAAATGCGCCTCTGTCGCCCCATACCCAATACGTAGGAAGGATGTGTCCGGGAAGAATCTTTGATAAAGCGCTATGTCGCTGGGAAATATGGCTTCTCCTGAAATGCCGACGACGCGCAGCGATGGAGCTTCGCCCATCGGTAGAAGTCGAGCTATTTGGCGAAAAATCGAGACCGGAGATGCAATGTATGTGATCTTCTCCTGGGATAGCCAGGCGACGAATGTCGTCAGACTATTTTGGCGGAGATCGAAAAAATACAGCCCGGCTCCACTGAGCAGTGCGGGATAGACGTGGGTAGCCGACCCACCAAAACTGCTACGTATGATGAAAGCCAGCCTATCTTCCGGGCAAACATGATGCAAATTTGTGTAAATCCTGGCCCAATAAAGTACATTCTGGTGTTCTTCCATTACCCCTTTGGGAATCCCGGTAGAACCCGATGTATAGGAGATGTAAGCCAATGATGAGGGATCGATGGGTAGATTTGGATTGGTGATTGGCAAGCCTGCCCATTCGATCTCTTCCACATTAAGCAGGTCAACACCGGGGTAGACAAGGTCTTTGGCCATATGCAACGACATTTGATCCGTTAGCAGCATCTTGGCTCCTGCGTTCTGAAGAATCTGCCGATTATGTACGCTTCCATTCGACTCATCCAGACATACATAAAACTTTCCAGACTTCAGAACCGCAAGTATCGCAACAGCTACCCACACGTCATGTTGAAAATAGAGCAACACCGGGCCCGCAACATCCGAATAGTTTGCCAAGAGCAGATGGGATAGACGATTCGCATATCTATTCAGGGCTTCGTAGCTCAGTGACCGCTCTGAGCATTTAACCGCCACCCGGAGCGGATGAATATTCGCGATCTGTTCGAATCGTTTGGGAATCGACCCACAGAAATCGCTCTCCGAAAATTCCTCCCACACCCCCGTAGGATGAAAACATTTGTCGATGATGGCCTGCTGCCAGGCAGGAGCCATACGTGGTTGGGTCATTCTAATTTTCCTAACTGGGGATCAGATTCGGCCGCCATCTTGCGCCGCCAGCACCTCATGCGCGCCGGTAGTGCGCACAGGTTCCGGTAGCAGACCCTCGCGCCGGTAGCGCAGCATAAGCAGCAGAATGACGCCGAAGAGAATGAAGCGCACGTAGTTGAACTCAAACTCCGAGCCGAGCATATCCAGGCGGATGGCGGTGATGGCCGTCACCCGGTCCAGCAGTGTCACAATCGCCGCGCCCAGCAACGCGCCCCGGTGGTTGCCGATGCCCCCCAGCACAACCATCACCCACACATCCAGCGTGAGCGCCACCGCGTAGTCATTCGTGCTGACGTAGCCGAGATTTACCGCAAAAAGCACACCGGATATGGCCGCAATCGCCGAACCGATAAACATCACCCCGGCGCGGATGCGCGGCACATTCTTGCCCAACTCCTGGGCCACATCCGGGTTTTCGCGCACGGCTTTGAGCAGGCGGCCAAAGGGGGAGCGCACCAGCCGCTCGGCGTAGAGATAGACCGCGGCCAAAAGCAGAAGGGCAAAACCGAGAAAAGAGAGTGCGGCCACCCGCGGGCTGCCGGTCAGCGTCCCCACCCAGGCGAAGGGCTGGGCGATGCCGGAAAGCCCGTTTGTGCCACAGATCAGTGGATCGTAGCCCCGCACCACGATGCGCAGAATTTCGCTGCCCACCAGCAGCACCAGGGCCAGATACCACTCCTCTTTCAGGCGCAGGGCCGGATAGGAGGCCAGCCAGCCCACTGCGCCGCCGATGGCCGCGGCGATGAGCAGTGTGATGGCGAAATTGCCCAGGGCCTCCAGGGGAAAAGTTCGCAGAATTTCGCTACGCATCTGCAAGGCCTGGCCCAACGACAGCCCACAGGGATCGAGCGCTTCCGTGCCGTGTAGCCGGGGTAGCAAGCGGGTGTACGTCCAGCCCGCGACATAGGCACCGATGGAGACAAAGAGCGCTTTGCCGAAGTTGGGAATGCCAGCCAGCCCGTACTCCAGATTCAGGCTGATCGCCATCAGACCGGAGATGGCGAAGAAAGTCAGCAGGGCGATGGCAGTGGCGATGAGGTCGATTTGCATGGGAGTGGAAGGTGGAAGGTGGAAGGTGGAAGGTGGAAGGTGGAAGGTTGAAGGTGGAAGGTGGAAAGTGGCAGGTGGCAGGCGGTGTCCTGAGTCTGTCGAAGGATGGAAAGCGGCAAGTGGCAGTCGCAACTCGCAACTCGCAACTCGCAATTCGCAATCCGCTACCTCTTTTTGGCGGTAAATCCCTGGGGACGCACGAGCAGGACCAGCACAATAATCAGAAACGGGATCGCCGGTTTGAAGCTAAAATCCAGCCCGAACCAGCTATTCAGGAATTGCATGACTGTATTTTCCGAGAGGGCGACCAGATAGGCCCCCAGAATTGTGCCGGGGAAGCTGGTCATCCCGCCCAGGACAGTGGCGGCAAAGACGGAAAGGACCGCCAGCCAGCCCACCGTCGGGTTGACCCAGGTGTAGAGGCCCCACAGCCCACCGGACACCCCGGCCATCCCTCCCACCAGCAGCCAGGTCAGGTCGTGGACCCGCTCCACAGGAATACCGATGACCTTCGCCAGGGAGAAGTTGTCGGCCAGGGCGCGCATCTCCCGGCCCAACGGCGTGTAGTTGAGGAGCAGGCTGAGGGCAGCCACCAGCCCGATGCTCGTCGGGACAACCCAGAAAAAGACATTCGTGATGGTGAACTGACCGCTCTGAAACCAGATTTCCAGAGGTACGGCGATGCGCCTGTCGAAGAGATCGTAGCGATCTGCCAGCAGAAAGAGGCTGTAGCGCAGGATCAGCCCCAGCGCGAACGAGGCCAGAATCAGCGTATACATTGACGAATTCAGCTTGGCCAGAGGCCGGAAGACGACGCGATGGGAGATCAGCGCCACCAGCGCCGCCACCACAAAGGCCGCGCCCATCACCAGCAGGGGATTGCCAGAGACAAAGAGCGAGACAACCAGCGCTACATAAGCGCCGACTGTAATCAGCTCGGCGTGGGCAAAGTTTGGCAGACGCAAGACCGCAAAGGTGAGGGTCAGCCCCACAGCCATCAGCGCGTAGAGACTGCCCACCTGGAGCGAACGAATCAGGGAATCGAGCAGAATCGGCGTCGTCAAAAATCGGCCCCATATGGAAGGGATGCGGTGGATTGTCAGGCTGGTCTTTTCGGAGAAAGTATACCACAGCGGCGGGAGTACGAGGGAAACGACAACCGATTTTGACAGAGACGGACATGCCTCCACAGAAAGATATAGTTTTACAGGTAATTTATTTGTAGGGGCGCTTGCTTGCTGCGTCCGGCACACAGGAGACGGGCGCAGCAAGCTGCGCCCCTACCGTGCAAATCTTTATCTGTAAAACTATAGAACGCGGATGACGCGGATTTACGCAGATATTGTCGGGAAGCTCTCCCACGGCAGAGGGCCCTCACCGGGGCGCGGGTGGACTTTCTTAAATCCGTGTCAATCCGCCCTTTCCGCGTCATCCGCGTTCTATCCCTACAGCACCCCCTCACGACGGAAGGCCGCGGCCAGTTTTTCGATGCCTTCGCCGATCTCGGCGGGCGTGTTGTAGCCAAAGCAGAGACGCAGACAGTTCTTGCCCGAAACCCCATCCGCGGCGAAGTTGTTGCCGGGCAGATAGCCCACGTCATCGGTCGCCAGAATTTTGTCGCGGATAGCGGCAGAGTCCGCGCCTTCCCGCAGCTTCAGCCAGATGAAAATGCCCCCCTGGGGCCGGCTCCAGCTCACTCCTTCCGCCTGGAAATTCTTATCCAGCGCGGCCAGCATCGCGTCCCGCTTCTCCAACTGCACGTCGTTGATCGTCTCGATGTGGGACATCAGATTGTCCTGGGAAAAGCGGTGAACCGCGAAGGATGCGAAGGTGTTGACTGCACCGCCGCTTTTGGCCCCCATCGCCCGCTGTAAAATCTCCTTCGGCGCGGTCAGATAGCCCAGGCGCATACCCGGCGCGATGATTTTGGAAAAAGAGGCCACATACATTACCAGCCCCGAATCGTCGAGTGCGTGGAGGGAAGTCACATCCTGGCCCTCAAAGCGCAGGTCCACGTAACAGTCATCCTCCAGGATGGGCACGCCATATTTTTGACAGAGCGCCACCATCGCTTTGCGCCGTTCCAGGCTCATCGTCCAGCCCTGGGGGTTCTGGAAAGTGGGCACAGTGTAGATGAATTTGGGCGGCTTGCCGTCGGCGATGGCCCCCTGAATCACGGATTCCAACGAATCCATCTGCATCCCTTCGTCGTCGGTGACAACACCCCGTATCTCTGCACCGAAGCGGCGCAGGGTGTTCAGTGTGCCCGCATAGACGAAATCCTCCACCAGCACCACATCGCCGGGATCGATAAGCGTCTCTGAAATCATATGAATTGGCTGGCCTGAACCGTCACCCAGAATGATGTCGTCGGCAGTGACCTGAATGTTGCGATCCCGCTGCAACTTGGCCGCCACAAACTCGCGCAGGGGTGTATAGCCCTGAGGATGGGCGTAGAGGGCCAGCTCCCGGCCATCTTCAGCCAACCCTTTTCGCAGCCCCTCCACCAGACCGTCCAGGGGCAGGCTATTCGGATCGGGATAGGCCACGGCAAAATCGTATTTGCCCCGCTTGCCCATGCCCAGGGGCTTGGCATCCGCGGCGCGGGAGGAGAGAAGGGATGTGAAATTGAACGTTGTCATGGGGGAAGCTCCGTGTGGGTTGGTGGGGAGACGTATTACGTACTCCGTATTGCGTATGTATGTGATGAACAGGTGGTCTTGGTTGATCACTCGAAGTGATGAGTGTATCGTGGATTCGTCTATGTCGTTTTACGCAATACGCAGTACGCAATACACTTTCGACGGATCGGGGAACTGTCCAGTATCTCTCCCTACCGGACAACAATCTTCGCCTGCCCAACCAGAAAATCGTCGTTGAGTTCCACGCCCAGCCCTGGCTTGTCGGAGATGGGCAGATAGCCGTCCACCACCTGCCGTTCCAGGGGTTCGGTGACGACTTCGTAGTGGGCCGCGGGGCGATACGGGAAGAGTTCCTGGATGATAAAATTGGGGATGCAGGCGTCCAACTGGACAGAGACGGCGGTCAGCACCGGCGATGCGCAGTTGTGGGGCTGGACGGAAATGCCGTAGGTTTCGGCATAGGTGGCGATCTTTTTCACTTCGCTGATGCCGCCGGCCAGCCCCAAATCCGGCTGGATGATGTCGAGAATCTGCTGCTCGATGTAGGGGCGAAAGCCGTAGCGGGTATAGAGTCGCTCCCCAGCCGCGATGGGGATGTCCACGTGGGCGGCCACTTTCGCCATCATCTCCACATTGTTGGCGTCCACCGCCTCCTCATAGAAGAAGGGCCTGCACGCTTCCAGCCGCTTGCCCGCGGCGATGGCCGACATGGGGCCGAGATTGCCGTGTACCTCCACGCAGATTTTGAAGTCTGGCCCCAGTGCCTCGCGCACGGCCTCCACCCGGCCCACAGCCAAATCTTCCCGGTCTTTGTCCAGCACCCGTTTGGAGTATTCGTTCACGCCGTCGGGCCGCTTGCGGAATGGGTCGAATTTGAGCGCTTTGTAGCCGTCCGCGGCCAGCCGCTGCACAGGCTCCACAAACTCGGCCGGCGCGTTGTAGTCGTGATACCAGCCGTTGGCATAGACCAGCAGCTTCTCGTGGCACTTGCCCCCCAGCAGTTCGTAGACAGGCACGCCCAACGCCTTGCCTTTGATGTCCCACAGTGCGTGGTCGATGGCGCTCATTCCGCCGAAGATGACCGGCCCGCCCCCCTGGCCCCAGAAGGTTTTGCGGTACATTGTGTCCCACAGTTCTTCGATGCGGAAGGGATCCGCCCCGATCAGAAAGTTCTCGGCCAGATTCTTCACCATCCCCGCGCCAGCCGAGCCGCCTGTGCCATAGGCCAGGCCAACTTCACCCACACCGCTGATACCTTCGTCCGTGCCAATGCGGATGAGAATCGGATGCCAGTTGGGGGTGTTGGGATAGGCGACTTCAAAAATTTCGACTTGGGTGATTTTCACAGAAATGGCTCCTCCGCGGGTGATTCGGCAGGGATGGATGGTATAGTGATATCACTAAAAGTTCGACTTTTTTGAAAAAGTCGAACTTCTGATACACTCTTTATCCTACCCATTTCTCTGAAACGGTCAAGCCGGAGAAATCCCTGGCGCTGTGTGCGCTGGTGAAGCCACTTGACACCCGCGCCCGCTCCGACTATACTCGAACGATGAACCACCCTGCCGAGCCAGTGTCGATTGCCTGGCATCAACTGTTGGGCAAATTGCTGGAACTGACGTTGACACCTGTGGATATTCAGGTGGAGACGGAAGTCCAGATCACCGCGCAGCCACCCAAAGCAGACATTCTGCTCCTGCGCCGCAAAACGCCCCGGTGGACGGAGGCGCAACGGGCGCTTCTGCCCGATGGCATCCGGGAGAGCAACGCGGGCCATCAGTTGTTGGAATTCAAATACAGCGAGTCGGTGAGCGAGGAGGCTCTGGCCCAGGCCGTGGCCTATGAATATTTCTACCGCACGGCGCGGCGTCTCAAAGCCAAGGATGCTCAGGTCTGGCTAATCAGCAGCAAGACGCCCCGGCGCAGCCACTTGCAAGCCTGGGGATATGTGGAGACTGGCTGGCCGGGGGTCTATCGCAGCAGCGCGGTATTGGTGAACCGGGTGGGGCTGCTGGTGTTGAATCAACTTTCCCCAGCGCCCTACAACAGCTTTGTCAAAATTTTTGCCAGCCGGCAGGAGGAGAGAGAACGGGCCTTCCAGCAGATGGATCAGGCCAGCCATTTGGAAAGCAGCACCCATTCGTTTTTGTTTGGTTTGCGTGAAGCAGTAGAAGTGGAGGAGAATCCCTATATGACCCTCGTAATCACACCGGAATTTGTCATGCGTCGGGGCGAAGAATTGAAACGCGTCGCTCTGGGATTGTTGACCGCGGAGGAACTGACTGCCCGTCTCACCCCGGCGGAGCGAATTGCTGATCTCACCCCGGAGGAACTGACTGCCCGTCTCAAGCCAGAGGAACGGCTGGCGGGTCTGAAGCTGGAGGAGTTGCCTGCCCTTATTGCGGCAGCGGAACGACTCGCTGGTTTGAAGCCAAAGGAGCAGGTTGCTGGCCTGGCGACCGATGATTCTCCACCCCATCTCTCTTTTGAAGAAATCGAAGCCTATCTGGAAGAACATCGGCCCAAGTCTGAAACGGATGACAGGGAGGCGAACTAAAGGATACAGGACTTACGCAGAGAAAGCGAGTACGGGCGTGATTGAATCACGCCCGTACAGGAGAAAAGGCGCTGATACTGCGTAAGTCCTAGGATAATTAATGCTGAAAGGAAAGGCCCGTCGGATTCCCGGCGGACCTTTCCTTTACGACACGTCCGACGCCCTACTCCGGCATCTCAATCACAACCTTCACCGACCCCTCATCCCGGGTATAGGCCACTTCGTAGGCGTCCAGCACTTGATCGAAGGAGAATGTGTGGGTCAGGATGTGGGAGACGTCGATCTCCCCGGTAGCGATGTATTCCAGCGCCTGATGGGTGACACCCTGGCCCGGATCGCTCATCGCCCCGGAGATAGCCTTGACCCGGGGAAATTTGCGGAAAAACTCGCCAAAATTGAAGTTCATCTCCATGGCGTGGGGAATGCCGAAGTAGACCAGATCCCCGTGCTGGCGCACCAGCGTGTAGGCCAGGTTGATTGTTTCGATTTCGCCTGCGGCCTCGATCACCACATCGGCCAGCTCGCCGCCGGTGATGGAGCGGATGGCCTCTTGCGGCTCCACCTCCCGGTTGTTGATGGTATGGGTTGCGCCATAGCGCTTGGGCAGCATCAGCCGGTGGGGCAGCACATCCAGCGCAATCACCCGCCGCGCCCCCATCCGCCGCAGCATCCAGACCCACCACAGCCCTACCGATCCCTGGCCGATGACCGCCACTGTTTTGCCGATGACCGGGCCAGGCAGGTGCTTGGCCGCGTAGATGATTGTGCCCAACTGCTGGGCCTGCAACAGTTCTTCGATGGGTTTGCCTTTGGGCAGAGGAATAATGTGTTCCACCGGGGCCAAATAATACTCGGCCATGGCCCGGTTGTCCCGGACGAGGGTCAACGCCATCATCCCCGGCTCGATGCCGGAGCCGGGTGCGTCCACCGCCTCCACCACGCCCACCATTTCGTGGCCAGATGTGCCGGGCAGGAAGGGGTAGAGATGTTTGGGTGCATAGTGCAGCATAAAAATATCGCTGCCGCAAAGGGAGAGTCGACGGGTACGCACCAGCGCGTGGCCCGGAATCAGTTCAGGGATGGGCGTCTCGACAAATTCGGCCCGGCCTGGGGCCATTACTTGCACAGCTCGCATGGATTTTTCTCCGCTTGGAAATGGATGGGGGTTAGGGAAAAGGCAGCAGACAGGCCCCTGTCGGGCGCAGGCCGCGCGGTCGCCAGGGGATAGAGTCGTAACTTTTGTAGCTGATGTCTAGATGGGGCGTCGCTACGGGGATGTGGCCGCGATAGCGGGAATCCAGCGCGGCTTCCAGCACGCCGGAGGTAAGGAGTGTGCGCTCCACCGGGTAGGTGGGCCTGTCGCTGAGAAACATCTCCTGGGTGTTCAGGCTGAGATAGCTGAAGTGGGAGTGGGGATCCCCGTCCTGTAGATAGAATTCTGTCCCAGAGATTACCCCATCCACATTGGCAGCGTAGGCCAGTGTCTCCACATAACCGTTGAGCATCAACGCTGCGCCCTGGGTGCCGTCCCGATAGTCCACCAAAAAGATGGCGGGATTGGGGCAATTCTCTTCCATCGATCCGGTGGGTTTGCGGTCGGCGTCGATGGGCGCACAGGCCGCCTCGGCCAGCCGTCGATCCCAGCGCCCCGCTTGAGCCGCCTCCCAGACCGCATCCCCCTCCAGACAGGTGACAGAAGTCACGCCGGTCTCCCCCCCTTTGCGCCGCTCCACCATACACTGCAGCACTTCCAGGGTGTGAAAACCGTAAATGTCCAGCCCACTGTAGCCCACGGCCAGCGCGGCCTGAATCGGCGTACCCTTTTCGTGTTCCAGCCAGGGGGAGCGCCAGGCCAGGGGCAAGGAGGAGCCGGCCATAAAGGGCGCGCCCAGCCCCTTCATCCGGTCATACATCCAGCGGATGTCGTGCCAGTTGTAGGAGAGATGCTTGTCGTTGAAAACTGGCACAGCCCGGCCACTGGTCGCCATCACCCCGCAGATCTGCTCCAGAAAGTATTTGCGCGGGTAGAGATGCTGCTCCTTCTCGTTCCAGGCGTAGTCGCCGTGTTCGCCGATGAGCAGCACACCGTCCACAGCCAGTTTGTCCCCGCCTAGTGTCAGGGCACGGGGGATGCTGTTGTAGATGGGCACGTTGTGTTCGCCTGCGTACTGGCGGCTCAGGTCGTTCTCGGCGAACTGGTCCACATACATCGACACAATCTCCACCTGGGGCGGGATCAGGCCGTCGTCCGTGGGGAAGCCTTTGAGAAATTTGGTGACAATCACATCCGCGTGGGAGCGGGGCCGGTATTCGGTGACAATGGCGGCGATGCGTTTCACAGGCAAGTTCCGGGTGAGGGGATTCTGGGATGCTGAGAAGTGCTATATCACTCATTCTGCCAGTAGATGGGGGGCGCGTCAAACTGCATAAATCTGTTGATTGGGAAATTTTTCACAAATACTGGTCAAGTGGATAGCTGATCTACCCATCCGGCGTCCGGTGTCGCGGCCAACCTCAGCCCGTAGACTATATGGGCACTACACAATTTAGAGTGCTATTGAGAATGTAGTGGTTGAAGGGGAAGTAAAGGAGCAGCGATGAAGCGCTTATTGATTTTGGGGGCTGGGACCGCAGGCACAATGGTTGCCAACCGGCTTGCCAACGAGTTGGATCGCAGTGAGTGGAAGATGACGATTGTGGATCAAGAGGAGACCCACTACTATCAGCCCGGCTTTCTCTTCATCCCCTTTGGCATCTACGACAAAAAGGATGTGATCAAACCCCGGCGGGATTTCTTGCCGCCCCAGGTGGAGATGGTTCTCTCGCCCATCGAACTGATCGAGCCGGAGAAGAATCAGGTGACACTGGCAAAAGATGGCCGGATTTTGGCTTATGACTATCTGATCGTCGCCACGGGTTCCCACGTGGTGCCCGCCGAGACGCCGGGGCTGTTGGGCGAAGGCTGGCGCAAGTCAATCTTCGATTTCTACACAATTGACGGCGCGCTGGCGTTGCAGAAGTTCCTGCGCACTTGGGAAGGCGGGCGGCTGGTGTTGAATATCGCCGAAATGCCCATCAAATGTCCGGTGGCCCCGCTGGAATTTCTCTTCCTGGCCGATTGGTTTTTCCACGAGCGAGGGATGCGGGACAAAGTGGAATTGGTGCTGGCGACGCCTCTGCCTGGCGCCTTTACCAAACCGAAGGCAGCGGCTCTGCTCGGCGATCTGCTGGTGGAGAAGGGTATCGCAGTCGAGACGGAGTTCAATATCGAGCGGGCCGAGCCAGAGGAGAAGGCTATCTACTCCTATGACGAGCGGCGCATCCCCTACGATCTGCTGGTCACTGTCCCGGTGAATATGGGCGCTGCGGTGATCGAACGCTCTGGGATGGGCAATGACCTGAATTTCATCCCTACGGAGAAGCATACGCTGAAGGCGAAAGAGTACGACAATGTCTTTGTGTTGGGCGATGCGACCGACCTGCCCAGTTCCAAAGCCGGTTCGGTGGCCCATTTCCAGGTAGACGGCTTCATCGAAAACTTCCTGCGCTACACCGAAGGGTTGGAGTTGAAGGATCTTTTCGACGGCCACGCCAACTGCTACATCGAGTCAGGTTTTGGCAAAGGTTTTCTCATCGATTTCAACTACGACGTGGAACCTCTGCCCGGCCACTTCCCGTTGCCCGGTTTTGGCCCCTTCTCCCTTTTGAAGGAGTCGCGCATGAACCACTGGGGCAAAGTGATGTTCCGCTGGATGTACTGGCACATTTTGCTCAAAGGCAAGGAATTGCCGATTCCCGCCCAACTGAGCCTGGCCGGTAAGTACACCAATTAGGAGGGGAGAATGACATCGACAATCCGTGGCCCTCTGGTGGAAACCAACGGCGCAAAAGCACCCGAAAGTGAACTGGCTGCGGTCAACCGTAAGCTGGACCAGTTAACAGCCCAGGTGGCTTTTCTGGCCGAGGAGGCCGAAAACGCCCGTCGCCAGCGGATGATGTGGACTGATTTGCAGGCCGAGCTTTCGCCGATTGCCCGGGACCTGTACGACGTGGCCGAGGAGGAGATGGCTGCCTTGCAGCCCCACGTGGAGTTGGACGATCTGCTCCACTTTATGCGCCGTCTGGCCCGCAATGTGCGCACTTTCAACGAAATGCTCGACCAGTTGGAGAGCGCTAAAGATTTCCTGGCCGACGCCGCCCCCATCACCCGGGAGCTGATCGACGAAGTGACGGCCCAGATGGACCAGATGGAGCGCAAGGGCTATTTTGGTTTTGTGCGCCAGGGGATGTATGTGGCCGACCAGATCGTCACATCCTTCAGCGAAGAGGATGTGCGGCTGTTGGGCGACAATGTGGTGCTGATTCTGAATACAGTGAAAGCGTTGACCCAGCCGGAAATACTAAATCTGGCTAACAATCTGACCAGCGCCTTCGATGAGGTGGAAACTCACGCCGAGGAACTCCCCACATCTCTCTTCGGCCTGCTCGGCCAGATGCGAGACCCGGAAGTGCGTCGGGGGCTGGCGGTGATGATGGAAGTGTTGAAGGTGATTTCCCGGCAGCAGAGGGTTAGAAAGTGACCAGTGACCAGTGACCAGTGAGCAGTGTCGTCGTCAACCGACTGATTACTGATTACTGATTACTGATAACTGCTCACTAATGACTGATGACTGATGACCTAATCAATAGAGAAAGAAAGGGAACTACTAATGAGTGTTGCAACTTTGAATGTCGCATTTGACGCCGAAGGATTTATGACCAATCCGAAAGAGTGGACGAAGGATATTGCTGGTTTCCTGGCCGACGAGGAGGGGATTGTCCCCCTGACCGACCGCCACTGGGCTGTGATTGACTTTGTGCGGGGCGAATTTGCCAAGAGCGGCGAATCCCCCACCCTGCGCACAATCACGAAAAAGTCGGGGGTGGATACCAAAGAACTCTACGCCCTCTTCCCCAAGGGTCCCGCCAAGAAGGTGGCCCGGGTGGCTGGTCTGGGCAAACCGAAGGGGTGTATTTGAGGTGGGATGATGGGGTGATGGGTGGCGATGAAGCGGCATCTCATCATCCCATCACCTCGCCCATACAGAAGCATCGACTTTTCCGATTTGACTATCTACGAAGTGAGGATTCCAATGAACGACAACCGCAAACTCGCGATTATTTGCTCGAAGGGCACGCTGGATATGGCCTATCCGGGTCTGGTGCTCGCCAACGCTGCCCGAATGATGGGCATTGATGCTATGCTTTTCTTCACCTTCTGGGGGATGGAGATCATTTCCAAGAAGAGTGTCGATCATCTGAAAGTAGTGCCTGTGGGCAACCCGGCCATGCACATGCCTCAATTTATCGGCGGCCTGCCGGGAATGACCAATCTGGCCACGGCGATGATGACAAAAGAGATCGCAAAGCTGGATATGCCCCCTGTGCATGAATTTCTGGAGATGATCCACGACGCCGGGGCCGAAATCTACGCCTGTCGGATGGCTTCGGATATGATGCACCTGGAAAAGGATGACCTGGTGGACGAAGTGGACGACATTGTGGGGGCGATGGAATTCCTGGAAATGGCCGAAGGGGCGCAACTCCTCTTTATCTGATACGACCACATCCGCGCCACTGAGCGCTGTAGTTCCCTCCTCCGGCAGTGGCGGCAGGCGACGGTCTGCCGCCACTGTTGGGAGAGAGGAAAAAAAGAGGGG
>CAMDQF010000147.1 GCA_945905745.1 Litorilinea aerophila | reverse complement strand
TGGTCGCTCCCTGCGCTTTGGCTTCGACTCCATTCAGTTGCCTCTGCCTTTCGCATTCGGCGTTCATTCTTCACACTTTTGACCACTTTCTACTTCTGATTGCACAAAAGTTACGTTAAGCGATTAGGTTTTGACAATTTTAGTAGTTTGATATTCCCTGATGTGCCCATTATGTTCATCGCTAAAATTGAGGATAATCTTTATACGGTAGGATCTGGGTTGGATGTTCCAGACGGCGATAGTTATGTGGTTTCATTCGACTTTGATTCTCAAGTTATGATGCAATTAAAGGGCAAGATTCCCGATAAGGCAATTCAGATTTTGAATGAGCCACTAGCGGATTCACTTACACAAGTCAATTTTGTTGATAGAGTCTATCGAGTAACTGTTGACTCGCGCGTCGGTGAAAAACTCACTGAGAATAAAGATGAAATATTCCTTCCTTTATGGATCAATCGCATATTAGATTAGGCATTAATGAAGATCAGAATTAATGAAGAGCAGACAAATTTCCTGTGCAGAAACATGGAGCCTGCCGCAAAAACCTGCATTTTGGTTGCAAAGAAGGTTTGATGTGGACTGCCCGCAGTGAAGAAGTGCCCAAAGGTAGCGGCTTGCACTTCACACTGGACCGCGACGCCCGCCCGGCCACCTACGCCGACATCCTCGTCGCCTGGCAGGACGACGTCGATTTCCGCTCGTTCTTCAATAGCTTGCTGGCCGAGTGCCCGTACACCGCTTTCCGCTGGGAGACGCCAGCCGTCACCGCCGCCACCCTCACCCGTCCCTTCGAGTTTGTCCTTCTGGACAGCCCTTTTTTGGCCCGCCGCCCGGACCCAAACGCATTCGCCAGCCATTTCACGGATACCGAAAGCGGCGTTGTCACCTTTCCCAATCGCAGTGGCGATGCGTTGATGGTTGTGCCCTGTCCGGTTGTTGAGCCATCTGCCTATGGACACCTGGCCGCATTTGTGCGTCACGCCCCCGAAGGGCAGCGCCACGCACTCTGGCAGGCTGTGGGTGCGGCCATGACCCAGCGGATCAGTGAAAAGCCGGTTTGGCTCAGCACCGCCGGGGCGGGTGTCGCCTGGCTGCACGTGCGCCTGGACGACTGGCCCAAATATTACGGACACCCAGCGTACCGACAGTAATCGCCCCCTCCGCGTCCAGTAAAACAGTCCAACAAAAAGAGGCGTGAGGCGTGACGCGAGAATCACCACCTCGTCTCACGCCTCAGCCTCACGCCTCTCGTTTCCTCGCTCTTCTACGCCCCCGGAATCGCGGCCTCCATCAGCATCTGAATCCGCTCCACCATCTCCGCTGGGTTGGGGTGAATCCCTTCCATCAGCAGGGCGTTGGCGAATAGCTGCTCGATTGTGGCGTCGATCAACCGGTTCTCCCCGTCGTGCTGCACCAGATCGGCCAGATTCTTCACCAGTCCGTGGCCCCGGTTCAGCTCCAGTATTTTCTTGGGTGTCTGGAAGTCCTGTTCCATCAGGCGGCGGATGCGCTGGAGGTCCCGGTCGAATTCATTCTCTGGCGAGACCAGACGGGCTGGGTTGTTGACCAGTTGCTTTGACTCTCGCACATCGGTCACCCGCTCACCGAGCACCGCTTTGACCCGCCCCACCAGCGCGTCGAAATCTGACTGGGCCACCTTTTCCCCGGACTCTGCCGTCTCTTTTTCCGGCAGCTTCAGCCCCGCGTCGTCCACATTTTGCAGGCTCTTGCCCTCATACTCCCGCAGCATCGAAGTCATATAGCCGTCGATGGGATCGACCAGATAGAGAACTTCGATGTCGTTGGCTCGGAAATAGTCCAGATGGGGGCTGCGGGCTACGGACTTCACATCCTCACCCAGCACGTAGTAAATTTGCTCCTGATCCGAACTCATCCGCTCGGCGTATTGGGCCAATGTCACCCATTCGTCCGGGCTGCTCTTGCTGGAATGGAAACGCAGCAGTGCCACCAGGGACTCCTGGCTGGCCGGGTCCGAGGCGACGCCCTCTTTGACAAATATGCCGAACTGCTCCCAGAATTTGGCGTACTTCTCCGGGTCAGCATCGGCCAGGGATTTCAGCTCCCGAATGATGCGTTTGGAGAGGGCGCTGCGTATCTGGCGGATGTTGGGGTTGCTCTGCACCACCTCCCGGGAGACGTTCAGGGGCAGATCTTCCGAGTCTACCACCCCTTCGACAAAGCGAAAATAGTCGGGCAGCAGTTCCCGGTTGCGGTTCTGAATCAGAATTTTGCGGGAGTAGAGGCGCAGGCCGTGCTCGCTCTGGGCCGACATCAGCCCCCGGTTTCGGCGGGAGGGGATGAAAAGCAGGCTGCGCATATTGACCGGCGCGTCGGTGATCAGATGGATGTGGAGCAATGGGTCTTCGAAATCGAAGGTCAACTGCTTGTAGAACTCCGTGTATTGCGCGGCTTCCACGCCCTGGGGTGACTGCCGCCAGAGAGCCGTGCGTTTGTTGATCACCCGCCGACTCTCTGCGCTCTCCTTTTCGCCTTCACCGTCTTCGGAATCCACCTCTTTGGTTTCCAGTAGATAAATGGGGAACGAGACGTAATCCGAATGTTTCTTGACAATCTGCTCCAGCCGCCAGCCGTTGACAAATTCGTCGGCATCGTCCTTCAGTTTGATGGTGATTTCCGTGCCCCGGCTTGTCTTGCCAGCCGGGGTCAATTCATAGGAGCTTTCGCCGGTTGAGTGCCAGGACCAGGCTTGATCTTCGGGTCGGTGGGAGCGGGAGGTGACGGTGACTTCCTGGGCTACCATAAAGACGGAATAGAAACCTACACCGAACTGACCGATTACTTCGTCCAGCGTCTTGCCCTGCTCCTTGGCCCCCTGCAAAAAGCTGCGTGCGCCAGAGTGGGCAATTGTGCCCAAATTCTGGACCAATTCCTCTTTGTTCATGCCAACGCCGGAATCGCTGATGGTCAATATTTTGCTTTCCCGGTCTGCCCGTAGGGTGACAGCCAGTTCCAGGTCGTGGTCTACGACATCAGAATTCGTCAGCATTTCAAATTGCATACGGTTGAGGGCGTCCGAGCTATTGGAAATCAGTTCTCGCAGGAATATCTCCCGCTCAGTGTAGAGGGAATGGGCCAGAATATCCAGCAGTTGCCGGACTTCAGTGCGGTATTCGAGGGATTCGGGAACTTGTGCGGTCGCTTGGGTCATAAACCAGCCTCCAACAAAAAATAGATGAGAAAGACGAAATCGTATAAGAATTTGGGCAATGCCACCGCCTATTCTAGCACAAAGTGTACCCCCATCGAAGATTTCAGCGTTAGCACTTTGTTGGTGTTTTGATAGCGTTCTGTTTGGGGAAAGAGAAGTTCGACTATTTTTGAGAGCTTTGATTGTGTACGATTGCCATCTGTGATAATCTGTTCCATCAGTGGCTCATTTCCAATCAGCGAGGATTCCCCGAATGCCTATCATCGACGCCCACATCCATTACGGCGACGACGCACCGGAACTGCTTGCACTGCTCGCCGAATTCGACATCCGTCTCCACAACATCTGCGTCTCTCAGGACAGCCATGGCGGGTGGCGGGAGAGCGCTGATCGCTACTGCTTCCTGGCCCAGACCAATCCGCGCCGCTATGCCTGGTGTACCAGCTTCGACCTGCCCCGGCTGGATGATCCTGACTATGTGAAGGGGGTGATTGCCGGACTGGAACAGGATTTTGCCGCGGGCGCGGTGGCCTGCAAAGTCTGGAAGAATATCGGTATGGAGGTGCGCTACCCAGACGGGCGCTTCTTCCAGGTGGATGACCCGTTGCTGGCGCCCATCTTTGACTGGCTGGCCGAGCGGGGCCATCCCCTGTTGGCCCACATCGCCGAACCGCTGGACTGCTGGCTTCCCCTGCGCGAGGGCAGCCCCCACTACGGCTACTACAGCCGCAACCCGGAATGGCATATGTACTCCCGGCCCGATTACCCCTCCCACGGCGAATTGATGGCCGCCCGCGACCGGGTGTTGGCCCAGCATCCCAACCTGCGCTTCATCGGCGCACACCTGGCCAGCCTGGAGTACGATGTGGATGTGTTGGCCGCCACGCTGGACCGTTACCCCAATCTGGCCGTGGATACCTCTGCCCGTCTCTTCGATCTGGTGGTGCAGGATTCGGCCAAAGTGCGGGCCTTCATCACCAAATACCAGGACCGCATCCTCTTCGGCACAGATGTGGTCATGCGCACCCCGCCCTCGGCAATGGCCCCGCGAGAACGCGCCCAAGCCATCGCCAGCCTGCGCAGCGTCTACACCACCCATTTCGCCTACTTCGAGTCAACGGGGAGTGTGACTGTGCGCGATCGGGAAGTGCAGGGTTTGGGTCTGCCTCCATCGGTACTGGAGAAGCTCTACCGCACCAACGCTAAGCAGTGGTATCCGGGTCTGAACTGAGCCGACAGACCCAAAAGAGATGACAAAGAGAGGCCCTGACCGCAACGGTCAGGGCCTCTCTTTGGTTGCACCCTATGGGTAGCCTTCTGGGACGGCTCTACAGCAAAAGCGCCTCAATGGCTTCGGTCGTCTCTGTTTCCTTCGGTGTCACATCCCGGTGGGCAATCGTCTCGAAGAAGTACTCGGCCCGCTCTTTGCCGTCGTCACCCATCAGCTTGCGATGATCCACCCGAATCGTATCGCCGGCGACAAAGCGACCGGAAAGAATCGCTTCACTCAGCGGGTCCTGGATTTCGTTCTGGATCACCCGGCGCAGGGGACGCGCGCCGTAGTCCGGGTCGTAACCTGCCTCGGCGATGGCCAGGCGGGCCGGTTCGGCCAACGCCAGTTCCATTTCCTGCTCGGCCAACTGCACGCGCAGGGTCTTCATCTCCAGTTCGACAATCTGGGTAATCTGTTCTTTCGTCAGACTGTGGAAGACCATAATTCCATCGAGTCGGTTGATAAATTCCGGGCGGAATGTCTTCTTCAGCGCATCCATCACCCGCTTCTTCATCATCTCATACTCATTCTCTTGCTTGGTCGTTTCGTCGGCGGTAATGGCAAAGCCGAGACCTTTCGACCCCTGGATGAGTTTTGCACCCACATTGCTGGTCATAATCAGCAGTGCATTGCGGAAGTCCACCCGGCGACCTTTGGCGTCGGAGAGATAGCCATCTTCCATAATTTGCAGAAGCATATTGAAGACTTCCGGATGAGCCTTTTCGATCTCGTCCAGCAGAATCACCGAATAGGGGCGGCGACGCACAGCCTCGGTCAGTTGACCGCCTTCGTCGTAGCCCACATAGCCCGGAGGCGCACCCACCAGACGGCTGACATTGTGGCGCTCCATAAACTCGCTCATGTCCAGCTTAATCAGTGCCTCTTCGCTGCCGAAGAGGAACTCGGCCAAAGTCTTGGTCAGGGCCGTCTTGCCGATGCCGGTTGGCCCCAGGAAGATAAAGCTGCCGATGGGCCGCTTGGGGTCTTTCAGCCCCGCTCGCGCCCGGCGCACAGCCCGGCTGATGGCTTTGATGGGTTCTTCCTGGCCGATAATGCGTCGGTGCAGTTCCGCCTCCATGTCGAGCAAGCGCACCTTCTCTTCTCCAGCCATGCGCTGCACGGGAACACCCGTCCACATAGCCACTACCTCGGCAATATCGTCCGGGGTGACCTGGGGACGGTTGGCCACCTGCTGCCAGCCTTCCCGCAGTTTGTCCAGACGGCTCTGCAGCTCTACTTCCCGATAGCGTAGGTCGATGGCGTCGTCAAAGCGCTGGGTCTCCAGGGCCTCGTCCTTCTCCTTCTGCAAGCGACGCAGATCCATAAACGTCTCGCGCAGACTGGCCGCGTGGGGGGCTTTGTACATGCGCACCCGGCTGCCTGCCTCGTCGATCAGGTCAATGGCCTTATCCGGCATAAAGCGATCCGGGACATAGCGGGCAGCCAGATTGGCGGCGGCGTGCAGGGCGTCCTCGTTGATGATCAGCTTGTGGTGTTCTTCATAGCGGCTTTTGATGCCCCGCAAAATCTCAATCGTATCCTCAATGCCCGGCTCTTCGACCAGAATCGGCTGGAAGCGTCGCTCCAGGGCTGCATCGGACTCGATGTACTTGCGGTATTCGTCCAATGTCGTGGCACCGATGACCTGCAATTCGCCCCGACTCAGGGCGGGTTTGAGAATGTTGGCCGCGTCCACACTGCTGCCCGCGGAACCAGCGCCCACCAGCATATGCACCTCGTCAATAAAGAGGATCGAGCCGCTGGTGATGATCTCTTCGATCACCTTCTTCAGCCGCTCCTCAAACTGGCCCCGGTACATTGTTCCGGCCACCAGACTGCCCACATCCAGCATGAGAATGCGCTTGTTGAGCAAGGTTTCCGGCACATCGCCCTCGATCACCCGCTGGGCCAGCCCTTCAACGATGGCCGTCTTGCCAACACCCGGCTCGCCGATCAGGGCTGGGTTATTCTTCGTGCGGCGGCTGAGAATCTGGATGACCCGTTCGATCTCCTTGAAACGACCAATTACCGGGTCCAGCTTGCCCTCTTCCGCGCGGGCGGTCAGGTCCACGCCCAACTGATCAACCAACGGGGTCTTGGACTCTTTCTTCTGCTTCTCTTTGGTTTGGGCCTGGCTTTGCAGCAGATTGCGTGCGGTCTGGGTGCGCACCCGGTCCAGGTTGATGCCCAGGCCCCGCAGTACATTGACGGCGATGCCCTCACCTTCCCTTACCAACCCCAAGAGCAGGTGCTCGGTGCCGATGTAGTGATGGCCCATCATCCGGGCCTCTTCCACGGCCAGCTCGATCACCCGTTTGGTGCGGGGGGCCAGCGATGGTTTTCCAAAGGGAGCGCGTTCCCCCCGGCCTACGGTGCGCTCAACGGCCCGCACCACCTGGCCCGGTTCCACGCCCAACTCCTTCAGGACTTTGACAGCCACGCTATTTTCTTCGCGCACAAGCCCAAGCAGCAGGTGTTCGGTACCGATGTAATTGTGATTGAGACGTAACGCCTCTTCCTGGGCCAGAGTTAGTACACGCCGTGCCCGTTTGGTAAAACGATCCAGTTTGTCAGACATTGAGTTCGCACCTCAGAAATAGCAACGATAGGGTTTGGCCCTGTATTGCGCGGGCAACACAATTGTACCAGCGATCTTATAATCGCTGCCGTAACGGGTCTTCCTCTTTCACTGGATATAGTAACGTAAATCAATCGCTTGCGTTACTGCCCAGCCCACAAATCTATTGTAACGACCCACGGTTAGATTTGTCAATACGACAAATCTCCTCTGCAAAAACGTTGAGAGGCTGGCTGAGTTCCACCTGCCCGCAAATCAACGGCGCACCGGCAAAGAGGCCGGTGCGCCGTTGACAACCTTATAGGCTATGCTGAACTCGTGACTGATTTAGGCGAATTCGGGAACAGCCGTTTCGTCCATCTCGGCCATAGCTGCGGTCCCATTTTCAGCTTCGCTGGCTGCACCAGCGTTCTCGTTCAGCGGCACGATCTCCCAGTCGAACTCGTTTTCTTCGGGTTCAGGCAGGGCTTGCTTCAGGCTCAGGCCCATACGGCGGCGGTCGATGTCAATGCGGATGATGCGCAAATCGAACTCATCACCCTCGGCCACAACCTCCCGCGGGTGGGTAATGCGCCGATCGGCCAATTCGCTGATGTGGATAAGACCTTCCACCGCGTCGTCGTCCAGGCGGGCAAAAGCACCAAAGTTGACCAATTTGGTAATCGTGCCGCGCACAACCTGACCAACTTCGTATTTTTCGGCCACGGTCTCCCACGGCTCTGGCTGCATCCGGCGCAGGCTCAAGCCAATCCGCTTGCGGTCCAGGTCCACACTCAAAATCTGGACCTTCACCTTCTGGCCGATCTGAATGACCTCGCTGGGGTGATTGACCCGGCCCCAACTCAGTTCGCTCAGGTGGATCAGGCCATCGGCCCCGCCCAGGTTGACGAAAGCACCAAAGTCGGCCAGACTGCTGACCACGCCCTCGGCGCTGCCGCCCTCTTTCAGGGAATCCAGCAATTTTTCCTTCTGGGCCTGGCGCCATTCGCGCATGGCCAGCCGCTCGGAAAGGATCAGCCGGTTGCGGCGGCGGTCCATGTCAATGACTTTGAAGCGCAACGAGGTGCCGACCAGTTTGCTCCAGCGCTCTTCTGGATCGATATCCGTGCGCTGCATGCTCTGGCTTTCGCTGCTCAATTGGCTGGCGGGTACAAAACCCCGGACCTGACCAATTTTGATGATAACGCCGCCACGGTTGTAGCCGCTGATCATGCCTTCTTCGGTTTCCTGGTTTTCTAGCAATTTTTCGGCCTGAATCCAGTCCTCTTCGGCTTTGGCCTTGGAGATGCTCAGCATCAGGTTGCCATCTTTGTCTTCGCGCATCACGTAGACGGGTACTTCGTCGCCCACACGCAGACCGTTGAACTCATCGCCCAACCGATCCAGGTCCCGGCCCGAGACAATACCCTCGGATTTGAATCCGATATCGACAAGCCACTCGCCCGACCGCTTGTCCACAATTACGCCCTGCCGAATGTCTCCCATGACAGGTGTCTTCATGTAGGAGTCTTCGAACTCCTCCAGTAACAATGTCATGGGGTGGTTTTCCACGTCGATTTCGGGCTGACCAAAATCAAACATGAAATGTGAAGTGTCCAAAACTGACCGCTGTGTCTTCATAAGCTCGAAGCTTCCTCCAAAAAAATAAATTGCATCACGGAAAACGTATTTATACTTTCGGTCCGGAATCCTTGCATTGCGCAGAGTCTCCGGTCCCTTTGTCAATCTGATTAAGTATGCCTGGGGAGATCGGCCCAAACCCCGAACTGACCGATACATCCCCACGTGCTGAACCGCTACAGTTGACGCTGACCTACTCCGGTGGGTTAGCTTGCCAGGGCAACCGCCTCGATCTCGACCAGCGCGCCCAAAGGCAGCGCTGCCACCTGCACAGTGCTGCGGGCTGGCGGTTCACCGCTGAATGCCTGGGCGTAGATACCGTTGACTGTGGCAAACTCGGCAATATCCGTCAAGAAAATCGTCGTCTTGATGACCTGTGCCATGCTCGACCCGCCAGCTGTCAAGACCGCGGCCAAATTGGCCAGAACTTGGCGGGTCTGCTCTTCAATGCCCATGCGAAGCTGACCGGTCAATGGATTGATTCCGATCTGCCCAGATGTGAAGATAAACTGTTCGGTTTTAACTGCTTGGGAATAGGGGCCGACTGCGGCGGGAGCTTTTTCGGTGCTGATAACTGTTCGATTCACAAACAATCTCACAAAGAACTAAGTGCGCTGTTCGGACTGCTTTTCCAACGCATTGCAAAGGGAAGAATGGCTTAGCAGCAGTTGTGGGGCGCTGCAAAAGACACTCCTTTAATTGTAATTCACACTACAACGAATGTCAAACGCAGAGAGAAGAAAACAACGAATGACCTACTTCCGCTATTCAACCACCCACCGAACATTATGAATAGACGGTTGGCAAGCTGCGCCGCATAATCTCATAATTTTCCAGGGCTTGTCCAGCCCCCAACGCTACACAAGCCATAGGATTTTCGGCCACATAGGCGGGCACACCAGTCTCGGCGGTGAAGAGACGGGATATGTTGCGCAGTTGCGCGCCGCCGCCGGTGATGACCATCCCCCGGTCAATAATATCCGCGGCCAGTTCGGGCGGCGCTTTTTCCAGGGTGGCGCGCACGGTGCTGACAATCGCCTGTAGCGGTTCGGCCATCGCTTCCGTCACTTCGGCGCTGGTGATCTCAATCGTCTTGGGCAGACCGTTCACCTGATCCCGCCCGCGCACTTCCATGCGCCGCTCCTCTTCCAGGGGCAGGGCTGAGCCGATGGCGATTTTGATCTCCTCGGCGGTCTGGTCGCCGATGAGCAGATTGTACTTTTTGCGGATATAGCTGGTGATCGATTCATCCAGCCGGTTGCCGCCCACCCGCACACTGCTCCACACCACAATGTCATACATCGAGACAATCGCGGCTTCGGTGGTTCCGCCGCCCATGTCCACCACCATATTGCCGGTTGGCGTACCGATGGGCAGCCCCGCGCCATAGGCCGCGGCCAGAGGCTCGGGGATGAGATAGGCCGCGCCCGCGCCCGCCTGCATGGCGGCGTCGTGGACTGCACGCTCTTCCACGCTGGTCACCCCCCGAGGGGTGCTGATCATGACTTTTGGTTTGAAGAGGAGATTGAAGCGGCCCACAATCGCTTGGATAAAATAGCGCAGCATGGCCTCGGTGACGACAAAATCGGCGATGACCCCATCCCGCATAGGACGGGCGACTTCAATGCTCTCCGGTGTGCGGCCCAACATATCATAGGCTTCGTGGCCGACCGCCACCATTTTGCTATCCCGCGTTCGGATAGCCACCACCGAAGGTTCATGGAGAACGATACCACGCCCCCGCACATAGACGAGGACGTTGACTGTTCCCAAATCAATGCCGATTTGCTTTTCGAACATGAAATGCTGATTCCTGACAAAACTACTAAACACACGACGTTCCACCGCCGGAGCCGTGGAACGCTGAAACTTCATTATAGCGGCTGGGAGAGCCTGGGACAAATCGCCTGTAGGCGCGCTTGTATATAGGATTCGGGCTGCACAAGAGCTGTCGAAACTCATTCCGTCTTGAGTTGCAACCAGACCATCGGGATCAGCATTCCGATCATCACTACCGCTGCTGCACCCCAAGGGTAAAGGTTGAGTTGCAGCCAAGTACTGCCGGGGATCAACCCTACCCCATAGAGAATATAAACAGCCCAGCCTGCGAGTGTGGCCCAGAGCAGGCGATAGACGAGCATCTGCCGGGGCATAACCCGCACGAGAACGATTAGAAAGAGCGCCAGGAAGACCAGTTGGGTAATCGCAGCTACCCCCAGTGTCAGGAGGGTGAGCCGGGCCGTACGCTGGGCCGGTGTGGTAAACTCTGGGTCAACCGTCGGCGTCGATTCCGGAATTGGGGTGGCGACCGGCGTATCTGTGGGCGGGATTTCTGTGGGTGGGTTGGAGATGTTAATCTGGGCCAGGTTTTGGCCAGTCTGAATGCTGACGGAGATGCGGGTGCTACGCAGCGCATCTACACTGGTGGCTGTGATATTGAGGGTTCCGGCCCGTTCCAGGGGGACCGCAATGCGGGCCATACCGTCGATGGTGGCGACCGGTTCAGCGGGCAGGGCCAGGTCCGCATCGTTGTAGATCAGACGGAAGCTGACGTTTGTGCCATCCGGCACAGGATTGCCGTTGTGGTCAATAATCGGCCCCGCCTCGATCTCCAAAATATCCCCGATTGTCACATCTGCCTGGACGCTGACATTGGCGCTTGCGCGGTTGGCGACCACTTCTTTGTTCAGAATGTTCAACTCTATCTGCTGCTCCGGGTCTGGTTCCAGCCGTTCGAGCAGATTGCCATAGCGTGTACCCGGCGCGCTGACCGGCGGCGCGCCGGTGGCCGGCACGGCCCGAAAGAAGGCCCGCACGGCAGCATCCAGAAAGGGTTCGCTGGCGCTGTAGACCCCCAGATAGGCAGAAAGCTTGCTGATCTCTGTGGAGTCCAGGTAGTAGGGTGCATTGAGGGCAAGCACCACAATGCGCCCCCCCACCTGATCGCTGCGCAGCCGCAAAAACTGCTTCACCGCATCGCTGTACTCGAAGCGGGCCACATCGACATCTTCCATGGCAAATATCAGCCAATCCGCTGCTTCGATTGCCCCGTCCATTGTGGTGGCCTGGCTTGTCGGCGCGGTGTCGCGCAGATAGGCGCTCAATTCTTCAAAGGTGTAACTGGTGATGGAATCAGCGGATAGCTGGCTTGTGGCCTCTGGACCGTACAACTGCAGGATGATTTTTTCCAATGCATCAGGTGGGGTTGCCTGTATGGCTGCGCAGCCGGGACACTCGGCCAAAGCCCGGCTGTCAGAGAAAATCAGGATATTGTCGTTGGGTTGGGGGGCTTGAGGTAGGGTATCGCTCAACCCTTGGGGGTCCGGGTAAAGGATCGTCAACCCCTCCTGTGCGACCTGTCCTACCAATGCCTGGGCCTCGTCCCGACTGTTGCCCGAAAGAACACGCAAGCGTTCCGGTCGCACCAACACAGCGGACAGGGCGATCTCTGTGTTGGCGGCGCTGGAGAGAGAGGTTTGGCTATCCACGGCTCCATAAAGCCGAAATTTCAAACGTAGAATCCGGTGCAACGAGATGTCTACCCGTGCGGCAAAGCCGGGGTCACGGGTATAGAGGTCCCGGAAGAAGAGAAGTGTCTCTTTGATGTTGTTGCGGGCATCTTCCCATTGGTCGGTCAGGGAGAAACGGGATAGATAGAGGAGATCGTTGCCTGCGAGAAAAGCATCGAGTGCGATCTGCTTGCGTTGAAATCTTTCCAGTTTGGGGTCATAATAACGGCGTACCGCTGGCAGGCCCAGGGCATCGCTCATCACCAACCCGCCTTGGTTGCGCCAGGCCGCAAATTCTTCCAAAGCGAGAATGGTGCTCAGTTCGGTGGCCAGGCTGATGGGCGGCGTGCGTTCCCGGCTGCCCTGAAAGCTGCTGTAGCGGATATGACCGGAGATCAATCCTTCGGTAATGCCGGGGTCCCCGTTGCTACGCAGCAAGGCAGAGGGTGCATTGGTTACACCGGCAAAGGGCAGAATATCTGTACGGCGCAACTCTTGCAGGCTCTTCTGGATAGTTGCCACTTCTTCATCCGGGCGCCGGTCTGTCCCGCCCTGACCGGGGAAGTGGGAAGCCATTGTTGCCACCCGCTGTTTACTGCCCTGATGGACACCATTGATGAAGGCTCGTCCCAATTTGCCCACCCAGTAGGGATCGCCGCCAAAGCTCTGCACACCCATCCCCGCGCCCACATCCGTCCGGGGCTGTTCCAGTACATCCAGACCTGGCCCCAAAAGCATATTCACCCCTACGGCCGACAGTTCCCGCCCGACAATCGAGCCGATGCCTTCCACCAAATCCGGATTCCAGGTGGCACCCATAGCCATGGGAGACGGCAGGGAGGTAAATCCCTGACGCAGGCTGGTATTCGTCAGATCGTCTCCCATCTGCTCTACGCCCACAAAAAGAGGAATTCGCAGGGATGAGCGCTGAAAGATGCCAAGATTGAGGGTGTCGGGCGCGGTCAGGAGCGCCGAAGGTGGATTGAGCGCCTGATCTGAGCGCAGAAAGACTCCATAGGCCAGGGCCTGCAATTGATTGGTCAGGATTGCCACCTGTACCGGTGTATTGTCTTCGCCTGCATTGCTGAAGTTCTGATTCTCCGGGCTGATGACCACACCACCCACCCGGTATTCCTGGAGCAGTTCGGCAATATCGCTGCTTGTGCCCACTTCGTTGCCCTGAAAGTCGATGACAAAGAGTTGGCCGATTCGGTCGGCAACACTCATGCCCGCAATGATCTGATTGATTTCCAACGTGAGCAGATCGTCTGGGCCGGGTGTCGGCGTGAGGGTTGGGGTCGGGCTGGGTGTCTGGGGCGTAGCTGGAAGGGCCTGGGCTGTCTGGGTTTGCACAGCCTGGGCAGTGGCCGTAGCAATTGCGCGCAGGGTTTCTGTGATGGATGTGCTGCTGCGCAGGGTGGGTATCGCATCAGAATTGGTTGGCTCTTCCACAAACAGGGTTGGCGTGCCAGTTGGAGTAGGCTGAAGCTCCTGGGCCGATGCTGTGTCGTTCCGGCCCCAGAGAAAGAGCAGACAGGCGAAAACGCAGGCCATACCCATGCCGAGGGTAAGCAGGCGGTTCCGTCGGGATTTTGCCGAAATAGATCGCGAGGAGAAACGTTTGGTTCGATTCATCCATCGCATTGTACTTGGGCAGTTGGAGAGACGTCAAACGGAAGTGGAGAGAGGAACGGGGATTGGGTAAAATGTCCTGCCCAATCCCCGTTCCTCTCTCCACCAGTCTCAATTCCTAATCATCCTGAAATAGACTCCGGATGTAATTTGGTTGAAAATACTTCTGGTGTATTCTACCCAGAGGTCATTTTGGTTTACAGGAAAAATAGCCAGGGGGGTATATGACAGTCCGCAGGCAATCCAGCGGGAAACGGGGCGGCTCCAGCCGCCTGCTTATCGCCATTATCATTGCTGTGATTTCGCTGATCACCTATTTTGGCAGCCGTCAATACAACGAAGTGACCGATGAGGTGCAGTACATCGATGTCACCGTAGCCCAGGAGATCGCGTTGGGTTTGCAGGCCGCCCCACAGATGTCGCTTCAATTTGGGGGGGAACACCCGGACAAGCAGATGCAGGCTGTGGTGGATACCATCGGCAATCGCATCGTGCAGGCGTCGGAACTGCAGAAGACAGGCTATCAGTTTGACTTTCACCTCTTGGCCGATGATAAAACGGTAAACGCATTTGCTTTGCCCGGCGGCCAGATTTTTGTAACGATGGGGTTGCTCAAATTGTTACAAACCGAAGGGGAATTGGCGGGGGTATTGGGCCACGAGATCGGCCATGTGGTGGCGCGCCACTCCGCCGAACATATGGCAAAGGCCAAGCTGACCGAAGGGCTGAGCGGCGCGGCGGTGATGGCTGCCTATGATCCCAACGATCCCAAGAGCGTGGGCGCGGCCCAGATGGCGGCGATGGTGGGCCAGATGGTCAATATGAAATTCGGTCGGGATGACGAGTTGGAGTCGGATCAGCTGGGCGTGCGCTTTATTGCGGCCGCTGGCTACGATCCACGGGCAATGATCCGGGTGATGGAAGCCCTGGCTCAGGCCAGCGGGGGCAGCCGCCAGCCCGAATTCCTCAGCAGCCACCCAAACCCGGATAACCGGATTGAGAACATTCAGGCTGCGATCGATGCAGAGTTTCCTGATGGGCTTGGCGACGGACTGACGCCGTGAGAAGCGAAAGGTGAAAGGTGAGATCGCCATTCGATCTCACCTTTCGCGTTTGACTCCCCCTACTGGCAGCCGCAAGACAAATTCCGCTCCCTCTGCCCCGCTTCCGTCCCCCTCAGCCACAGTCAGTGTGCCTCCGTGGGCCTCGGCCAGACGTCGGGCCAGGGCCAGACCAATGCCCATTCCTTCCTGAATGCGTGTCTGATTGGGAGCACGGTAAAAGAACTGGAAGATGTTTTTTCTGTCGGCGGGATCGATACCCGGCCCCGTATCGCGTACCCGCACTACCACCGGTGCGTCGTCCCCTCCCCCCTCTTGCGCGGCCGAAACCACTACCCGACCACCTGTCGGTGTATATTTATAGGCATTGTCCAGCAGATTGCCCAAAATCTGGCTGATACGCACAGGATCGACCAGCAGATGTGGCAAACCAGCCGCTATCTGGCAGGAGAGGGTGATCTCTTTCGCTCTCAATTTGCCTTCATTGCGGTGACATTCACTCTGCACCAGCGACCCCACATCCGTCTGCTTCATATCCAGGGCCAATTCCTGCATTTCGCTCTGGGCCAACAATGTCAGATCATCCAGCAGCAGACGCAATTGGTCCACCTGCTCGTCAATGCCTTCCGCCAGCTCGGCCACCACCTCGCCGCTACTGCTGTTGTTTTGCCCCAACACATGAGCCGCTGCTTTGATAGCGCCCAAGGGACGGCCCAATTCATGCACAATACTGCGCAGAAGCCGCCGTCTCCCCTGCTCCAATTCATAGAGACGTTCCGCCATCCCATTGAACGTATGGGCCAGCAAACGTACTTCGCCAGGCCCACTTTCCGCGACAGGCGCGGGTTTTTGATCAAATCGAATAGATCGGGCTGCTGTAGTGAGTTGTTCCAGGGGGCGGTTGAGAGAACGGGAGAGGAGAAAACCAAGCAGGCCAGCCAGCAGCATTCCTATACCCGCTGTGGCCCAAACCAGCCAGCGTACCAGTGTCAAACGGCTGCCCGTCTGCCCCAACCCTTGGGAGAGCTGAATCGCGCCCACAACTTCCTGTCTGTCGTTGAGAACGGGCACTACTACGTCCACCCCGTTTGCCTGGAAGCTCGCGCCAGAGCGCACCTGTTGGCTGGCGTGGCCTGCCAACGCTTTGCGGAGTAACTCTTCATTGAGGGAAAGGACGGGGACATCCTGGGTGGTGGCGGCCACGCCGGAAGCGACCAGCAAGCGGCCCTGGCTGTCCACCACATAAATCTGGGCGGGCACAAGCACCTGTAGCCGGGTCATCAGTGGCTGGGACTGGCTGGGGTCTTTCCATGCCTGCCAGTTGCTCTGGGTCAGCCGAGCCACCAGTTGAGCCTGTACGGCCATTTCGTTGGCTACGTTGACCAGGGCCACCCGGGTCTCCAACAGGTAAATCAGTGCCAGGCTGAAAAGAGGGACAAGCACGAGGATGGGTATGAAGTGGCTGAGGGCCAGGCGAAAACGCAGACTAGAGAGCATTGGGTGGGAACTTCCTTTGGATAACGGGACGGCGGACGGCGGACGACGGACCGCAGGGTCAGACTGACCGCTGGGTCAGAAGCATCAAACGCTGTCTGCGGTCTGCGGTCGGCCGTCTACCGCCACCAGCCGATAGCCTACGCTGCGTACAGTCAACAGACGACGGGGTTTGGCTGGGTCTTTCTCAATTTTCGTGCGCAGCCAGCGCACATGGACATAGACGGTCTGGGTTTCGCCCGCCCATTCCTCCCCCCAAACATTGACGATAATCTCCTCCAACCGTACTGCTTCCCCTGCCCGCTGGGCCAGATAGTAGAGCAGGTCGTACT
>CAMDQF010000146.1 GCA_945905745.1 Litorilinea aerophila | reverse complement strand
TTGGTCAAACCGGGAAAAGTCCGCCCAACCCCTCAGACTCAATACCTTCGTGATCGACGCGGTCAGTGTCGTCTTCCCGTGGTCTACGTGGCCGATTGTCCCCACGTTGATATGGGGTTTGTCTCTCTGAAATACTGCCTTTGCCATTGGCTAAGTGCCTCCTGATCCAAACTGAAATGGTTGCCTGTCAGGCCACAAAAAGCCCGATCATCAGTAGCCGCCTACCAAATCTGGCCGACGGCCTTGAACGCAACAAAACACTTTCTGGATAGTCTAACGAACAGACTCTTACTGCAACATCAACTAACAGGAGCCCACAATCGGACTTGAACCGATGACCTCATTCTTACCAAGAATGTGCTCTACCGACTGAGCTATGTGGGCTTGAGTGGGCGGGGGCGGATTCGAACCACCGTAGGCGAAAGCCGTCTGATTTACAGTCAGATCCCATTGTCCACTCGGGCACCCGCCCTAATCACTACATACGCAAACCAACAGTACAACTGTTGTCACTTTCCAGCCGATTTTGCTCAATGCGTCATAGGTCTGGAAGCCGACGATCGGACTCGAACCGATGACCTGCTGTTTACAAGACAGCTGCTCTACCAACTGAGCTACGCCGGCATGGATTGCGCCTGACATCCCAAAGATTATAGCACATTCAGGGAGGAGGTCAAATTTTCGTGTCTCTGGGCGCGTTTCAGATCAGAAAGGGCAAGGCGGAGACGGTCGTCGGCACATCCCCTACTGGTGATAGGACCGTTAGGCGACTGGTCACATCAAAAACATAGTGACTCGCGGGTGTGCTGGACAATGCCCATTTGGGTCAATTGGGGTGAATGACTCCCCTGCAAAAAGGTCTGCCAGCCACGGATGAACACGGATAAACGCGGATGTTTCTTCTGTAAATCCTTGTGTTCTTTGCGGTTCAAATGGCTTTTTGCAGGGGAGCCATTCTCAAATCTCCTGCAAAATCCCTTCAAAGGTCGCCACCAGCCGATCCGCGTCGCCATAGCCAAAGGGCATGGGCGGGCGGATTTTGACCACATTGTGCAGGGGACCGTCCGTGCCCAGCAGAATCCCCGCCTCCCGCATCCGGTTGGAGACGTAAGAGGCTTCCGCCGCGGCCGGTTCCAGAGTCTCCCGGTCCCGCACCAGTTCCACGCCCAGAAAAAGCCCGGACCCGCGCACATCGCCCACCAGAGGGAAGCGTTCGGCAAAAGGCCGCAGCCCGGCCAACAGATGTTCACCTACCCGGCGGGCGTGTTCCTGCAAGCCTTCTTCTTGCACCACATCCAGCACGGCCAAGCCGACGGCACAAGAGACTGGGTTGCCGCCAAAAGTGCTGAAGAATTCCATCCCGTTGTCAAAGGAATCGGCAATCGCCCGTGTGGTTACCAGCGCGGCCAGGGGGTGACCGTTGCCGATGGGCTTGCCCAGGACGACAATATCCGGCGTCACCCCCTGCGCCTCGAAAGCGTAGAAATGGCTGCCGATGCGCCCATAGCCGGTCTGCACTTCGTCGGCGATGCAGATGCCCCCCGCCGCCCGCACATATTTATAGACATCGGCCAGGTAGCCGGGTGGGAAGAAAATCTGTCCCCCCACGCTGGGGCAACTTTCTGCGATATAGCCGCCAAGCCCCCGCCCCACTGCCTGCATCCGCTGGATGACCGCTTGCACATCCGCCGCGTACTTGGCCCCCGCCTGGAGATCGTCGGCTTTGTAAGCGCCCCGGTAGACATCCGCCACCGGCGCGGTGTAGACCCAATCGGGTGCGCCCATCCCCCCTGGCCCGTCGTGCTTGTAGGGGCTGATGTCGATCAACCCGCTGCTGTTGCCATGATAGGCCCCTTCCAGCACAATCATCTCCCGGCGGCCTGTGTGGGCGCGCACCAGACGCAGGGCCAGTTCGTTGGCCTCGCTGGCCGAGTTGAGGAAGAAGCAGACGTTCAGTGGGTCGGGCAAAGTGGCCGCCAGCCGCTCGGCGCAACGGGTCAGGTTGTCGTGGAGGTAGCGGGTGTTGGTGTTGAGGACGGCCATCTGCGCCTGGGCAGCCTGCACGACCCGGGGGTGACAGTGGCCTACGTGGGGCACGTTGTTATAGGCGTCGAGATAGCGGCGGCCCGTCTCGTCATAGAGGAATTGCCGCCAGCCCCGCACGGCCTTCACCGGCTCCCGGTAGCCGATGCTCAGATTACCGCCGATACGCGCCCGACGCGCGGCCAGTGTCTCCGCTTTTGTCGGCTCCACTGGCGGAAAGATTTCGGCGGGAATGGCCAGCATCAGATTGGGGTCCGGGCATAAGGCTTTCCAGATTGTCCGCTGACTGGCCGTGCCCACGCCGGGGAAGTCTGCGCCCAGTTCCAGCAAATCGGTCACAATCTGAAAGTGCAGGTGGGGCGGCCAACCGCCGTTGACCGCCGCGCTGCCCAGCGTGGCAAAGGGCGCACCCGCAGCGACGGGTTGGCCGACCTCCAGCCCGGTCAGGGATTCCCGGCTCAGGTGGCCGTAGAGGGTGAAAAACTCGTCGCCGTCGTCGCTTGTGTGGGCCAGAACAATCACAGGTCCGTAGTCCTGGAGCGCGGCGTTGTCGGCAAAGGCGTGGACCGTCCCGGCCAGGGGCGCGCAGACCGGTGTCCCCGCCGGTGCGAAGAGGTCGATGCCCAGGTGGATGGTTCGTCGTTCACCCCACCCCGGCCCTCCCCGCAGCGGGGAGGGAGTTGGATCGGCTCGTCCCTCCATCGAGACGAGAGATGAATCTGCTCCTCCCCCAGTATGGGGGAGGTTGGGTGGGGGTTCTGCGCCAAACATCTCAGCGGTGTAGATGAGGCGGGCTTCGTCGTAGCGGCCTACGCCGACGGATGCGCCGGCCGCGGTCATTTGCGCGTCCAGACGTGCGCCCAGTTTTTCGGCGCTATTCTCGGCCTCATCCCCGCTGAGCAGCGGACTGCCCACGCTCAAATCGAAAACCGTATAGCGTTCTGCGTCCATTACTGGGGCAAAGCGCTGCCCGGCCAGCCAACGACCCAGTTTTTCCCCGGCAGGCAAAGGCGTCAACCCGCAGGCGTGGCGGAAAGCTGCCGTGGCGAAGCGGGGGTGGATACGGGCTAACCGGGGCAGTGTATGACGGATGGGCTGCTGGCTGATGGCGAGATAGGCATCGTCGGGCCGCTGGCTCCGTTGATAGGCGGCCATACAAACGCTGACACAGAGGCGCAGGCGCATCAGCCCCCAGAGTGCAGCCAGTTCGTCTTCCGTCAAAGCGGTGACTGCGCAGTAGCCTGCCACAATCTCGGCGGCAGTGGTCAGCGGGTCAGCTTTGTCCAGCACGGCGTAGGCCACGGCCACAGCCAATCCGCCCACCCGGTAGCTATGCACCAGATCGCCGAAGTCGATCAGCCCGGTCACCTGCTGATTGCGGCTGTAGAGGTCATCCCCACCGCCCACTAGGAGATTGTAGTCGTTGGCGTCGTTGTGGATCACCTGTCGGGGCAACTCAGACAGAAACGGCGCGGTCTCCTGTCTGTAGTCGTCGGTCAACTTTTCCACCACCGCCAATCCCTGGGCCAAATCCCAGTGAAAGTCTCGGTGGATGGCCGGGTGATCGAAGTCAGCCAGGGCCGCGTCTACCTGGGCCACCCAGCGTCCCACGTCCTGCAGCAGTTCCGCCGTCTGACGGGATTGCTGGGCCAGGGGTGTGCCAGGCAGGAAGGTGAGCAGACGCAGCCAATGGCGGCTGCCATTGGAGCCGTCGATCTGCGTCATCCATGCGCCGTCTATCGCTGGCAGGACGCGTGGAGTTATCCCCGTCGCTTCTGTGCGGCGCAGGGCTGCGCTCTGGGCGTCCAGAAAGGCTCCGTCTTCCAGCCCGTTGGCAATTTTCAGCACATACGCATCACCGGTTGGCGTGCCCAGACGGAAGTTCTGGTCCCGTTCGCCGGGCAGGAGCGTGGCGGTGGCGCTAATGCCGTAGAAATGCGCGGCCAGGGCTGCGGCGTCCGCGGGAGAAAAGTTGGGTGTGTGGGTGAGTAGGGGCATGGAATTCTAAAGTAACGGGATGATGGGAAATAGTGAAATTGCATCCCTATATCGGATAGCGATATAATAATGCAATGGCGATTCAATCGTACCGCAATGAGGGAACCCGGGATATCGCAGAAAGTGTCAATTCGCGGGAAGCGCGGCGCACGCTTCCGATTGAATTGTTTCGCCCTGCACGTAGACGCCTAGCTGCACTGGATGCTATGATATCTCTGGCTGATCTCTCGATCTTCCCTGGCTGGCGGCTGGAACAACTCAGGGGTGACAGAGCCGGACAGTACAGCATTCGTATCAATGATCAGTATCGGGTCTGCTTTGAATGGGATGGGATTCATGTGGAAAACGTTGAGATTACTGACTATCACTGATGAGGTGGAAAGATGACAATACAATCGCAACGCGCCATTGCTGTGCATCCAGGCGAGATTTTGGAAGAAATCCTTGAACAAAATCAGATTACCCAATCAGAAGTGGCCCGGCGGCTGAGTATGGCCCAATCCAAAATCAACGAAATCTGCCGTGGCAAACGGGGTGTGACGCCGGATATGGCCATGCGCTTTGGTAAATTGTTTGGGCAAAGCCCGTTGTTTTGGCTCACTCTGCAAAAAAACTGGGAACTCAGCCAACTGGATGAGTCGGTCTATGCGGCTATTGAGCCGTTTCAGATGGCTGTAGTGTGACACTCAGGATTCAGAGTACGGATCTAGCGCAAGCAAATGCTTCATTGCAGCCAACACAATGGTGGCGATGTCGTCTTTTGGCTCAACGGCAATACTGGTGAGTTTGGGATATGTTGGGTGGTAGAAATGGGTCAATAAAAACAGATGTCCGTTGGTCTTTCCGTACCAGCGCTCAAACGGACCGGGAAGATCACCTTCTGGCGGACAGAATACTGGACTCATACGAATCCGTGCCCTAAGTTCTTCAAGGCTGGCTGAACACTCAACCTCCAAATCCAAATAACGAGCCCGGGGAAAATATGTCTGATCGAACTCTTGCCAAAATGCGTGACGTGTCAACCAGCTAATTTGTGAGCGTTGTGCGACGTACTCCCAGCGCGCCTGATATTCTTTCTCGGCCTGTTTGATTCTACTTTCGCGTGGAATAGGCATTTAGGCCAACTGTTCAACTCTTGCGCGATGGGCCAATCGTTCCACCCACACCCGCTGCTCCAGCGTATCCGGCACAGGACAGCCCCGGGCTTCTGCGATCCGGCGGAAGGCTTCGTCTGGGCGGATGGCTGCTTCCACAAGCAGAGTCGCGGCCAACAGCGCAGAACGCCCCACACTTTGGCGACAGTGAATGGCGACCGATTTCCCGGCATCCAGCAAGGCCAATAGCTGCTCGCTCAGGCGGCGTAACTTCTCGGCGGAAGCAGGTGTCTGGCGGTCGGGAATGGGGAAAGAGAAGAAGCGAATCCCTGCCGCCTGGCTGGCCTCTGCCTCCTCCTGCAAACTCAATTCCCTTACCTCTGCCGACACCAGCAATGATGCTACAGCGTCGATCCCCGCCGCTTTCCAACTTTGCACTTCTGCTTCCAACCAGTCGCCACCTCTAGGACGGGGCACAATTGCGAGGCTTCCTTGCCACGGGCCGGGGATTCTGTACAGTTGTGCTTTCATTTTGCTCTCTTATCCCACTCTCTTATCCCACTCTCCGCACGATTTCTCGTGGCAGAGAATTCACATCGACGCCGCGTTCGCGCAGAATCGCAATCCGGTGATGTCCGTCTACCATTGTACCATCCGGTCGCGTCTTTAGCGCACCCGTTTTTCCTGGCAATAGAGACGCCAGTAGAATCTCCGTCGATAATCGTCTGAACTGTTCGAGTTTCAACCACAAAAGTGTGTCGTCCGGATGCAACGGACGCAAATCCGGCTGGCTCACATGGACACCCCAAGCAGCCCTCGCGTAAACTGAAAGTCGACATTTCCCACCTGACTGGCTTTTGGCTTGTGACTCCGCCCCAGGGTTGCCGCCAGCAGGCCAGCCATCTCGTCGGCCCAGTCATCCGGATCGGCCCCCAGCAGCAGGTCCATATCCGCGGCGTAGCGCTGTTCGACAGCTTCTTCTCCGCTCACCTGCACCACTGGAACCAGCGGATGGCCCTCCACCGGGTGACCTCCCACATAGGCCAGCACCACCTCCACGCCCGTCCCGCCCAGGCCGGTGAGGGTCTCGGCCCAATGGGAGGTGGGCGTCTCCATCACGTGAAAGCCGGTCGTGTCCACGGCGTCGCTCAATGCCTGGCCGTAGGCGAGGGTGGGCAGATGGGGGCCAGTGCCGACAGTCCCAGCCAGGAAAGCGGAGGAGGAGAGCAGCCCGGCGTTCTCCGGGACGACGACCGCGCCGCCCCCTGCGACGATTCCCCCGGCCAGCCGGGCCAGTTGAGCCGCGGCCACATCCGACAGTTCGCCGCTGTTGAGCAGGGCCACCCGCACATTTTTCACCCCGGCGGCTACAGGCGCGGGGGCCTGCGCGCCGCCCAATTGCCCGACAAACCACGCCTCAACCTTTGCCAGCACTGCGTCGATGCCCCCGTCCGATTGAATGCTGGCCCAGCCGTAGCGGTTGAGGTCGATGCCCCGCTCCTTCAACTCCTGGCGGAAGTAGTCGTTGTGGGTCTTCTCGCAGCCGTGCTCCAACAGCAGGACACTGGCCGCGGCCGGGTGGCGCAGATAGCCCAGCAGGGAGCGCACATAGGGATCCCCCTCGTCCCCGCCGGAGAAGCCACAGCCCTCGGTATGGGCCAGGGCCACAAAGCGGGAGATGCCCGCGCCCTTGCCCAGCCCCAGTTGATTGAGCCGGTGGGCCGCCATTTTGCCGATCTGTCCAGCGCAGAGGCTGGTGGGCAGGATCAGGCCGATGCGGTCGGCGGCGGGGCCGGAAGCAGATGGGAAGGCGAGATATTGGAGATTGGGTATTGGCGATTGGCGATTGGGCAAAAGGGGCAGTGCCCGTCCCTTCGGTTGGGGCATTCGGCGGATCTCTTCCACGTGGCCCGGCTCGGTCTGTCGCCAGTCCCGCCAGAGTTGAACCTGGGAGTGGCCTGCCTTTTCGCCCACCGTGCGCTCTCCGGAAGCCACCCGCACGGTCAGGTCCAGGGTAGCTGCACCCAGTTCGTCCATAGGTGTGCCGTCCAGATAGCGGCCCGCGTTTACGTCCATATCCCGGCTGAGCAGTTCGTAGCGCCGGGTGGTGGTGACGATTTTGACCGTCGGCACAAAGGGGAAGTTGGTGATCGAGCCGTTGCCGGTGACGAAATAAATCACATTGCAGCCGCTGGCTACTTGCCCGGCGATGCTCTCCAGATCGTTGCCGGGGCTGTCCATAAAGTAGTAGCCCCCCTCCCGCATAGGCTCGCCGTATTCCAGCACCCCGTCCAGTCGGGTCTCTGGGGCCATTTTGCGGGCTGCGCCGATGGATTTGAGAACGATATTGTATAGCCCGCGGAATTTGTTGCCGCCGGAGGGGTTGCCTTCGGCGGAGTGGCCGTGCCAGCCTACCCGCTCCTGAAAGCGGGCCAGGAGTTGCAGAAAGCGGCGGGCGGTCTCCATATTCTTCACCTTATGCAGCACATACGACTCCGCGCCGATCAGTTCATCGGTCTCGGCCAGATTGGCCGCGCCGCCGTAGCGCACCAACTCCTCGGCCACCCAGCCGGCCAGGGGATTGCCCGAAATCCCCGAAAAGGCATCAGAACCGCCGCACTGCAAGGAGAGCTTCAGTTCGGAGAGGGGCGTCAGCTCCCGGCTTGTGGTGTTGACCTCCGCCAGCCAGCCGCGCACGATTGCCTCGGCCTGATCCAGACTGGCCTGGAAGCCGTCGCTGAGCGTGAGGAAGGCGTGGGGTACGGCTTCCAGGGGGTAGTTGTGATCGGCCAAATAGCTTTGCAGCAGCCGATTGTTGATTGGCTCGACGCCGTAATCCACGCAGAGGACCGCGCCCACATTGGCGTGAACCACAAAACCGGCCAGGGTGCGCAGGACAAATTCGGTGTTGTTGGGGTCGTCGTGGCCGCCTTCGGTGTGGGCCACCGCCACAATGCCGTCCACATTCGGCCAGGCGTCGGCCACCCCAGCCAGGCGGCTCTCCAACTGTTTGACAAAGCCCCCCGTGCGGGAGGAGGTCCCCAGCAGAATGATTGTGTTGCGGGTTCCGGTGCCCCGTCCGGCGGGCCGAGGATAGCCCCAGAAGGCCCGCTGGTGGGCATAGGCTGGCGTAGCCTGGGCGGGCTGGAAGTTGGCTTCGTCCAAAATGTAGGGTGGCACGAAATCCTCGAAGTTGGGCGCAGCGGGCAGGGCGAAGTCGATGGAACGACCGCCCAGGGCTTCCAGCATCCCTTGGTTGTGGACGTATTGCCCCGGCGCAATCTCTCGGGTGGCAATGCCGAAGGGCAATTCCCAGGAGAGGAGATGCTTACCCACGCCGATGGGCGCGATGGCAAAGCGGTGGCCTTCCAGCAGAGTGTAGTCGAGAGTCAAGAGCTGGTTGTTGTATTCAATAATCGTCCCTGCCACCACTTTGCGGGTGACGATGGCGACGTTATCGCCGGGCAGGGGGAGGCGGGCGATGTCGTGGAAAGGAATGGGCTGGGTCATAGGATTTCCTTTTGCGTGGAAGTGAGAGTGGGCAGTCGGAATTGTAGAAATTGTACCACAGGCGTAGTTGGTCAGTCTATGACGAAAGGTCCTCAGTAACTTTTTTTGGGGGGGACGAATCGTCCGATGACCAATGGCTCTCTGGCCTCCATTACACCAACCCTCCACACCCTCTCCACAATTTCTCCAGAATTCTCTCCCATAATGGACCCATAGTAGGCAGAGGAAGAAGATGATGGGATAATGGATGTTGAGGTGTGACGTCAACAAACCAGTAGCTCACTACCCAGCCAGAAATCGTTGCCAGAGGAAAAGTTATGGCCCAATCCACCGCCACGTCCCTCATCGAAATCATTGACCTGACCAAAGTCTACAAAATGGGCACGATGGAGGTACACGCCCTGCGCGGGGTCTCGCTCTCTATCCAGCCCGGCGAATATGTGGCGATTGTGGGGGCCAGCGGTTCGGGCAAGAGTACGCTGATGAATATGATCGGTCTGCTCGACCAGCCCACCAGCGGTGTCTACCGGGTGCGTGGCACCGAATCCCAGAAGTTGGGCAAGAAGGCGTTGTCCGATCTGCGCAACCGGGAGATCGGCTTTGTCTTCCAACGTTTCAACCTGCTGGCCCGCGCCCCTGCCCTGCGCCAGGTGGAGTTGCCTCTCTTCTACGCCGGGATCGGTGCGCGCAAGTCAAAACAGATGGCAACCGAGGCGCTGACCCTCGTCGGCTTGGGTGAACGCACCCACCACCGCCCGGAAGAACTCTCCGGCGGTCAGCAGCAGCGGGTGGCGATTGCCCGGGCGATTGTCAACCAGCCCAGCCTGCTTCTGGCCGACGAGCCGACGGGCGCGTTGGACACCCGCACGGGCGAGGAGATTTTGACTCTCTTCGAGGAGCTGCACAGCCAGGGATTGACCCTCATCGTCGTCACCCACGATCCGGACGTGGCCGGCCGCGCCCACCGGGTGATCACAATGCGCGACGGGCTGGTTGTGGAGGATGCGCGGCAAGTTCCGCACAAGCCCGCCGTGCCCGCGGCCGTTGCCGTTCCCGCCCCGCCTGTGCCCCCACCCGTGGCAAGAACCAGCACCCAGCCCCACATCGTCCTGGAAACCCTGGACGGGGCTACTGCATAAAAAAAGGACACGGATTTTCACAGATGGGGAGGATTTTCACAGATTTTCTTAACCATCCGAATCCGCTTTGATCCGCTCAATCCGCCCGATCCGCGTTCTATTCTTAAAATCCGTGCAAATCCGTGTCCGTTCGCTTGTTCGTTTGTGAGCAAAACCAATGAGAATTCTCCGTTATTTCAACGTCGCCCTGGAAAGTATCTTCGCCCACAAAATGCGCGCCATCCTGACGATGCTGGGCATTATTATCGGCGTGACCGCTGTGCTGGTAACAATGGGCATTGGCCGCGGTGCGGCCGCCAGCATCACCGGCGAGATCGCCAGCCAGGGCACCACACAGTTGACAGTCATGCCCGGCGCGGCCAATAACGGCGGCGTGCGCCAGGCCAGCGGCTCGTCCAGCACCCTGACAATGGGGGATGTAGAGGCCATCAGCGACCGCACTCTGCACCCCAATGTGGTGTTGGTGGCCCCGGCCTATACGGGCAACAGCCAACTGGTGGTGGGCGACACCAACAACCAAAATCAGGTGGTCGGTGTCACAATGGCGATGTTCGTTGTGCGCAATTGGGAGATGGAGTTTGGCCGCTTTTTCACCGAAGAGGAGATCGCCGAGCAGGCCCATCTGCTTGTCCTGGGTGCCAGCGCGGCCAAAGACCTCTTTGTTGCTGTCAATCCCATCGGCCAGACCGTGCGGGTGAAGAACGAACCCTTTACGGTCATCGGTGTTCTTTCGGAAGAGGGCGGCTTTGGCGGCGCGGATGACCAGGCGGTTGTGCCCCTGGGCGTGGCCCAGGGACGGCTCTTCAATGCCGCCCGCTACCGGGGTGACTATACGGTGACAAGCATCTATGCCAACGCGACCAGCGAGGAACTGGTGCCTACGGCCAAAGCGGAGATTGAACGCACTTTGCGTATGCGCCACCAGTTGGATGTGGACGACAGCAACGATTTCAACGTCGTCGACCAGGCCAGTCTCCTCGACATCATCGGCAGCATCACCGGCACGCTGACAATTTTTCTGGGCAGCATCGGGGCCATCAGTCTGCTGGTGGGCGGCATCGGTATTATGAACATTATGCTCGTCTCCGTCACCGAACGGACAAAGGAGATCGGTCTACGTAAGGCGCTGGGTGCCTATGACAGCGATATTCTGCTCCAATTTCTGGTGGAGGCGCTGGTTTTGACTGTCCTGGGCGGGCTGATCGGTGTGGGGTTGAGTTATAGCATCGCCTGGCTGATCGGACGTATCCCCGGCTTTACTTTCCAGTTGGTCATCGGCGTGGATATTATTGTCATGGCCATCGGGGTCAGCGCGGCCAGCGGCTTTGTCTTTGGTCTCTATCCGGCCCTGCGCGCCACCCGGCTGGATCCGATCGAGGCGTTGCGTTACGAGTAAACGTATTGCGTATTTCGTACTGCGTAAGTAGTGGAGATGGTGACAGCGGTGAAATTTTGAGTAGGGGATGCTGAGATGGTGGGATAATGACCGTTCGCTCCCTTCCCCATACGATTAATTTCTGTGAAGGGAAAAATCGTCACTACCTACGAAATACTCCGTACCAGCGCAAGATCGACGTCGTTTGGGTTAGTTGTTCGGCCAGAGCCGTGAAACTTGAAACGTGAGGGTACGTCACTGATCTCACGTTTCACGCCTCGACTGCCAACTTTGGCTTGTGGCTTCGCCACCTTATGCAATACGCAGTACGCAATCATTCGACTTTTGGAGCTTACGTAATGAAGAAAATTCTCTGGGCACTCTTTTACATCCTCCTCGCCCTCGTCCTCGTCGGTGCTGGATTTGTGGCCGCGGTCGGCTCGCCCCAGGAGGCGTGGAACCGGGTGCAGGCTCTGCTGCCCGGCAACAGCCAGACCGCCAACACAACCGCAGTTGGTAGCAGCCAGACCGGTGAGACGCAGGAGAGCGGCGCGGTGGTTGACTTCGCCGCTATGACACCGGCGGAACTGGACGCGGCGACCACCCAAATCCGTACAGCCGCCGATGTGACCAGCCAGGTCAGTGCGGCGGGCAATATCCAACTCTCGACCCAACAGTTTGTCGTGCTGAAGACCAATGGCGTCGTCCAGGAGATGGCCGTGCGCGTGGGTGACGATGTGGCGGCCGGCGATCTGCTGGCTGCTCTGGACCCGGCGGACGCCGAGAAAGCCGTGGAACGCGCCCTGCTCAATCTGGCTTCGGCCCAACTGAGCCTGGAAAAACTCTACGACGAGACCGACCCGGCGGACATTGCCTCCGGCGCGGCCGATCTGGAATCGGCCCAGGAAAATCTGGCCGATCTCTACACCGGCCCCAACAGCCTGGCCGTGGCCGCCGCCCGCAGCAATCTGGCCGCGGCCTGGGCCAAATACAACGATCTGCTGGCCGGGCCAAGCGACGCGAAAAAGACCCAACTTTCCACCAATATGCGCAAATTTGAGGTGGCCCTGGCCGAAGCCCGCCGGGCCTGGGAGCCGGTCTCCTGGCGGCCCGATGTGGGACGCACACCCCAGGCCGCGGCCTATGAAAAAGCGACCATCGACTACGAAAATGCTCTGGCCGCCTACCAGGAGGCCACAGCGCCCGCCTCTGCCAGCGAACTCCAATCTGCGCTGAGCCAGGCCCAGAACGCGCAAAAGCAGTTGGACGATCTGCTGGAAAGCGCCACCCCCGCCGAGGTCGCCGCTGCCGAAGCCCAGGTCGCCTCCAAAGCCGCCAAACTGACCGATCTGCAGGCCGGGCCAGACGCCAACGCGCTGGAATCTGCCCAGATCGCCGTGGACAAAAGCTTCCTCGATCTGCAAGATGCGGCCGACGATCTGGCCGCTACCCGCCTGCTTGCGCCAGTGGATGGCACTGTCCTGGCCGTCAACCTGACAGTGGGCCAGCAGGTGAACAATGGAACCAACGCAGTGACCCTCGCCCGGCGCGACAATCTAGAGTTGCAGGTCAATGTGGCCGAGGTGGATGTGAGCAAACTCAGCCTAGGCCAGCCCGCGCAAATTACACTGGACGCGCTGCCCGGCGAAGAGTTTGAGGGCGAAGTGCTCTCCATCGCCCCCTCTGCCGACTCTCAGAGCGGTGTGGTCAACTACCCCGTCACCATCCGACTGCTCAACCCGGACAGCCGGGTGCGGGCCGGGATGACCGCAGTGGCAACCCTTGTCAACGAAAACGCGGTGTCGGGCTGGCTGGTGCCGGCCACGGCGCTGCGTTCGGAGGGTGACAGCGCACAGGTGATGGTGCTGCGCAACGGCGTGCCCACGCCGGTCGCAGTGACAGTCGGCGCACCCCAGGGCGAATGGGTGGTGGTCGAGTCCCCGGAGTTGCAAGCCAATGACCGGGTGATAGCCACGACGACTTCTTTCATCAATGATGAAAATCCCTTCCAGTTCGGACCTCCCGGCAGCGGACAGGACGGCGGGCCGGGTGGCAGGCCGGGCGGCGGCAACGGTGGATAATCGTAGCCGTCGAGGATAGCGGGTAGTGGGTATTAGATATTTCATATAGCATATATTTGGAAGAAAGTTGACCGCGTATGTCCTGGCATAAAATTTTTGGTGTGATTGTCTTGGTGACCCTTTTTGGCCTGCTGCTGCGGCCAGGGGCGACAAAAAGTGTAGCAGAAGCCGTCGGCCTACAAGCACCGGTGTTGGCGACGCCCGCGGCGGCTGGCCTGCCGGTGGTAGTGAAGAGCGGCGGTGCGCCTCTGCTCGACAGCCCCAATGGCGCGCTTGTGCGCCAGTTGGAGACAGGCACAATCGTGCAAGCTCTCAGCCGCACGCCCACGGGTGACTGGATTTTTGTGGAGGTGGAAGCGGGTGTGCAGGGCTGGCTGGCCAGCAAAACACTGGTAAGCGTCAACCCGGCCTCCCTGCCCGTCTATGGTCAACCCCAGGCACAACAGTCCACCCAGCCCACCCAGCCCACAGCCGCGCCGACAGAAGAAGCCTCGCCCATAGCCTCACCCACCCCAGAGCCGACCGCCACGGCTACGGCAACCAATACGCCGACGACGGCTCCCACAGTTGCGCCCACAGCGACGCCCACCCCAACGGCCATCCCGCCCACGGCGACACCCCAGCCTACGGCCACGCCTGTTGTAGTGGCCCCGGCATCGGTCGCCGCTTCCCAAAGTGAAGCAATTCAGCCGAGGCCGAACAGCCAACCAGCCCAGACCCGCGCGACCAATCCGTTGCTGCGTGTGGTGGGTGTGGTCCGTTCCGGCGGCTCAGTCCTGGCCGATGCGCCATCCGGTACAAGCGCAACGGTTCTGCCGGCAGGCGAGATCGTCACCCTTTTGCAGCGCAGCCAGGACGACGGCTGGCTGCAAGTGGAACGGAGCGATGGCGCGACGGGTTGGGTAGAGCGGGCCGAACTCCTCACCGCTGGGATCAGCAAAGTGCCCCGCCTGGGTGATGTGACGGCTCTATCTGCTGCTGCAACTGCTGCGCCTGTCAACGAAACAGTCTCGACAGCGGCCACGCCGGTTGCCGACAACGCGCCCGAGCTGGCAACTGTGCGCACAGACGACAGCCGTCTGAACGTGCGTTCCGGCCCCGGCGCTGACTTTCCAGTGGTCGCCAAAGCCGACAACGCCAGCAGCTATCCCGCGCTGGCGACGGATGCGGGCAAGGCGTGGGTGCAGATCGAAATTGCCGACGCACCCGATGGGATGGGCTGGGTGTCGGCCCGCTACGTGACGCTGAGTGAAGCGTCTGAGTAAGCAGTGTTATGCCTTCTGGGCCACAACCAACAACAAAAATAGGACGGCGGACCGCAATTCGCAATTCGCAATCTTCAGGCCAGTGAAATGACAGAACGTATTCTGGTGGTAGACGACGACAGAGAGATTGCCCGACTGCTGCGCAGCTATTTGGAGCAGGCAGGTTATACTGTTCTTGTGGCAAACGACGGCGGTACGGCTCTGCACACCCTGCGCCGGGAACGCCCCGATCTGCTCCTGCTCGATCTGATGCTCCCCGACAAAGACGGCTGGACCGTCACCCGCACCATCCGGGCCGACCAGCAGTTGGCCGACACCCTCATTATTATGATTACGGCGCGCATCGAAGACACCGACAAAATTTTGGGGCTGGAGTTGGGCGCGGACGATTACATCACCAAACCCTTCAACCCCAGAGAAGTGATCGCCCGCGTGCGCGCCCTGCTGCGCCGCATGCGCAAGAACGCGGCCCCGGCCCGTACCCTCAGCGTGGGCGATCTGCGCCTGGACGCCGACCGCCGCCTGGTGACGATCCGGGACGTGCCGGTGGAGTTGACCCCCACCGAATTCAGCCTGCTGCAAACGCTGATGGACAGCCCCGGCTATGTCTTTACGCGCGGTGAACTGATGGAGCGTGCCCTGGGCTACAGCTACGACAGTATGGACCGCGCTTTGGACAGCCACATCAAAAACCTGCGCCGCAAAGTCGAGGACGATCCCCGCACCCCCCGCTACATCCAGACCGTCTATGGCATCGGCTATCGACTGACGGAGAATGGGCAATGAACCGGCTCTGGGTGCGGCTGAGTCTGGCCTTTTCGGCAGTGGTGCTGCTGGGTTTTGGCGCGGTCGTCTTTGGCACTTTTAGCCTGACCAGCGACCAGCGCATGCAATCCCTGCTGCTCAACCAATTCGAGCGTCCGCACGGGTTGGTTGATTCTGCGGCGCAATACTACAAAAAACAGGGCAGTTGGGACGGGGTGGATACGCTGATGGACGGGGCGCGTTCCACGCTCTTTCCCGGCCCCGTCGGACGCGGTGTGCTGCTCCTATTGGATGCCGAGAGCGTCGTCGTCTACTCATCGCTCCCGCCCGATAGGATGCCCCCGCTTCCGTCGCGGCTGGGGCGTCCGGTTCTGGTTGACGGTAAACTGGTCGGCCATATCAACTTTATCGCCTTACCCAGCGACGAGCGCACTTCGTTCTGGGCCTGGGGCCGCTCATCCCCTTCCGACTTTATCCAGGAAGTCTCCTTCTTCCTGCTCCAGATCGCGCTATCTGTCGGCGTGTTGGGGCTGATTTTTGGTGTGCTGGCCAGCCGCAATCTCTCCGCACCCCTCAACCGACTGGCCGTGGCGGCGCGGGCCATCGGCGCGCGCAACCTGGACTACCGGGTGCCTGTACAGGGCAGCACCGAAATACGCGCAGTGGCCGAGTCTTTCAATAAAATGGCCGCGGACCTGCAAAGCGCCGAGAGTCTGCGCCGCAACCTGCTGGCCGACGTGGCCCACGAACTGCGTACACCGCTGACGGTCTTGCAGGGCAATCTGCAGGCGATTCTGGACGACATATACGCGCTGGACAAGAGCGAAGTGATGCGGCTGCACGACCAGACCCGCCATCTGCACCGGCTGGTCAACGATCTGCACGAGCTGGCCCAGGCCGAAGCCCACCAGCTTCTCCTGCATAAACAGGAATTGGATCTGAAAAGGCTGGCCCAGGAAGCAGTAGATTTCTTTGCGCCGGTGGCCGAGGAAAAGGGCGTGACGCTGCGCATGGGCGCACGAGCAAACGCTACCCCCATCCAGGGCGACCGGGCCAGGCTGATGCAGGTGTTGCAAAATTTGCTCAACAACGCGCTGCGTCACACGCTGGAGGGCGGGGCAATTGAGGTGGCGGTGGCGGCCCGGGCGGGCGGGGTGGAGATCGTTGTGCGGGACACGGGCGAGGGCATTCTGGCCGAGGATCTGCCCCACATCTTCGAGCGTTTCTACCGTTCCGGCAAGGCGCGTGACCGCGACAGCGGCGGCACGGGGCTGGGGTTGGCGATTGTGCAAGCGCTGGTGCAGGCCCACAACGGGCAGGTGACTGTGACGAGCGGGGGGAAGGGGACGGGCAGCCGTTTTGTGGTGTGGCTGCCCGCCGTTTAGTAATCGGTGATCAGTGACCGGTGATAGGTAGGGATTGGCGACTAAATAACTTGATGAACTTCAGAATAAATTCACTCAAAACGTTCACACAGCTTACCAACTTATTTGATCGCCGTTCCTAGTACTACAACGAGACTTTGAAAAGGTGTGTTGTATCTGGTAAAACTTCCTGTAGAAAGGAAGGGAAGAATGTACCAGATCATCGAAACAGCACCGAAAATGGAACTGACAGGCAAAGACCTACGTGAGCGAATCGTGCCGGAATTGG
>CAMDQF010000145.1 GCA_945905745.1 Litorilinea aerophila | reverse complement strand
GATTGGTAAAGTTCTGATACACTGTGTCCCGGAACTGCGTCAGCTTGGTAGTGTGTAGAGTGATGTCCATACACTACTTCTGGCTCAGTTCCTCTAATTTGTCAATTATAGGTCTGGCTTATGTTAGCCTAATTGTCAAAAGTCCAATGGTCAACGCGCCACGAATTTTGTTGCGCTTCATACTGTGGGCGCGCGCTTTGGCAAAATCAAGCAGTTCATCAAATTTCGTGGCTACGGCAATCGTGAAGATATACTTGTCGGCTGGACTCTCCCCCAGATTGGGATTGGCCCAATCCGGGTCGGCAGCGGTTGACTCCCTGGCTGCTTGTTTGGCCGCACTGGTCGAAGGTGCGTTGCTGATGCCCCGGATGTTCTCCTCCAGACGATCACCCTTCAATATCTTGCGCGCCTGGGCTTCATCCTTAAGACCCTGAATCACACGACCGCGTATGCTTTGATTGTCATGGCTTTGTAACCAGCCGTCGCATAGTGTGGTCAGTTGGTTTAGGATATCTTTCTTGTCCTTGTCGTCTGCCTGGTCATAGGTGTCAAGCAGGTTCAAAATCTGTACGTATGCGCTATTGTCCAATTCCGCTCTACCAGAAGGCTTCCCCCCCAGCTTAATCATCGCCTCGCGTGTGATGAAACGCTGGACAACCGGCGCTGAAGAGGCCGCTGTGGAGCGCGGACTGGGTTGAACCCGGTTGTGTTGTGCCGCGCCCTGCTGCACCGTATGTGTCAACTCGTGGGCGATCAACTCCTGCCCGCCGCTGCTGCCCGGGTTGTACTGCCCTTGCCCAAAGAAAATGTCATTGCCAGTAGTAAAGGCCCGCGCGTTGAGCGAACGGTTGAGCGCATCCGCCTGGCCGCCCGTATGTACCCGCACCCCGCCGAAGTCCGCGCCAAAACCTTTTTCCATGGACGAGCGCACCCCGTCGTGCAGGGGAGCGCCGCCGCCTTTGGCGCTCTGGATGGAACGGGCTACGTCCGTGTCCACATCGCCGCCTTCCAGTCCGTGATTGGGCGCGGCTTGGAGCTCCTCCTCCTCCATCCCTGCGCGCTGTACGCCCGCGCTGGCCAGATAGGCGCGACGAAGCTGGCTGATGCGACCCTCCAGGGGTTTGGCCTGCAATTCGTCCTCGTCCACACCCGCTCGCTGCACATCGGGCTGGCGGCTGGCGTGTACCACCTGCTGGGCCACCCGGTCCGCCTCCTGCTCGTACTGGTCACCGGCAGGGCCGAGTTTGAGTTTGGCCTGGACAATGCGCTCGGTGGCCCGGTTGCCAATGGCGCGCTGCAAGTGCAGAATATCGGCAGGGCGGATCGTCTGCGGCGCCGCGTCCATACGTTGCAGGATCAGCGCGGTGCTGCCCTGGTTGGGTGCCTTGCGGGCTGCGGACGACGGCGCTTTGGCACGGTCTGGGGCGGGAGCGGCGTGTTGGCGGGCCATTAGATACTCCTAATTCAGGGAGAGATTCCGGAACAGAGAAGGTGATTTGAACAGGTGTTGCTGAAAACAGACTATAGCAGGAAATGGGTAGAATGTAAAGGTTAAATTATGCCTTCCCCCTTTTCCCACACACCAAATCCGTGTACAATAGGGCTGCTTTCCCTGGCCCAGGATCAACAGCCCAGGTGCGATTGTCGAGATCACTTTGGCCCTGTGATCTGGATCGCAGCAGGCCGCTTCTCGCTCCACCAGAGTTGTGTACGGTCACTGTAGGTCGGACTGCCAGTCCGACCTACAATTGGAAGTTTCTATCACCAAATGGGGGATCAGCCATGCGCAACCAAAAGCAGAAAAATGCCCTCCGTCGAAATGGTCTGTTCGTGTGCCTACTGATCGGACTGCTCCTGCCCGCTTTGGCCCTGGCCCGGCAAGCTGCCCAGGAAGGGCCAATCCCCGCCGCCGATCTACCCACCCTTTACTTGCCAGTAGTCAGCAACATCCACCCCCTGCCTGCCCACTTTGCCCCCGCAGCCGACACAACCATCGGTGGCGGCAGCCACGAAGTCGAGAGTCTGCACATCAAGACCGGTGTGACGGTCAACACCACCGGCCCGCTCACCCTCCACGTCACCGGTGATGCTCTGGTGGATGGGGCAGTGCTGGCCGCTTGCGCGAATCTCTCCCTGGTGGTGGACGGCAACCTGACCATCACCGGCAAAGTGGACAACCGCTGCGCCGGCGATGACAGCGCCAGGGCCGATCTGACCATCGCCACCCGGGGCCAGTTGACTCTGGGTACGCCCGGCAATCCACCCGACATTCAGACTTCCGGCAGCCTGCTGGTGACCAACGACCCGGACACCCCTGCCTGGGAGTACGATCTGCTGCCGGAGCAGCGCTCGGATACACCCCTGCCCCCGGTCTGTGCTATCCAAGCCGACACAGCCCAGACCAGCGCCAGCCCAGACGAAGCCGGGATTATCGCCTTTTCTGCCCAGGCCATCGACCCGGACGGCGGCCCCGTCAGCTTTGCCTGGAATTTCGGTGACGGCACGCCCGTCCAGAGTGGCAGTGAAGTGACCCACGGCTTCACTACCCTCGGCAGCTATACCGTCACCCTCACCGCCAGCGACGACGAGACCACCACCTGCACCGCCACTGCCCAAATTGTCATCAGTAGCGGCGATCTGCTTCCCCAATCCCCGGCCCTCTGGATGACGCCGGATCTGCTGGCTGTGGCCGCGGGCACACCTTTGGACTTCACCGCGGAGTTGAGCGACGACCAGTTCACGCCCATCACCCACACCTGGAGCTTTGGCGACGGCGCGCTCTCTTCCCTCATCACCCCCACCCATTCCTACGCTACCCCAGGCCGCTATGCGGTCAGCCTGACCGTCGGGGATGACCAGGGCAACCAATCCAGCGCCACTGCCGCAGTCTACGTCTTCGCTCCCCCGGCACAGGCCGCTGCATTTGCTGCGCCCGCCGGTTTTTGTCCGCCCGCAGCTCCACCGCCCGGCGCGGTGATTGTCAACGGTTTGCCCAACCCGCCCCCACCCGCGGGCAACAACGGACGCGCCGGCACGGACCGCATCTTTCGGGTGCGGGGCCACCTGATTTTTAGCGGCAACATCCGGGGCGGAGACGGTGAGGATGGCCGTAACCGGGCGGGCAACGGCTACGTGCGCGCAGGCAACGGCGGGCGCGGCGGGCGGGTCTCCCTGGCCGTCAACGGCACCCTCTCCCTCTGTGGTGGAACTCTGCGCGCCGGTGATGGGGGTGACGGCGGCAACGCCACAGCCAATAGCGGCACAGTCGGCGGCGTGCCTATGGCCTGGGCCGTGGCGGGTCGGGGTGGCAACGCGGGGGATCGGGTCTTCGTCTCTGGCTCCCAGGGCGTGGCCTTCGATGGCGGTGTGACCTTTGACCCCGGCAACGGCGGCAAGGGCGGCAACGCAACCGCCACCGGCGGAGCGGGCGCGGCTGGCTGCCCTGTGGCCGAGGATGGAGCCAAAGCCAAGGCGCAGGGTGGTCAGGGCGGCGACATCTCCAAGCAGGCCGTCTTCCGGGGCAATATCCAGAATATCGGCAATGTGACTATCGCTGGCGGAATCGCGGGCAACGGCGGCAACGGCACGGCTACTGGCGGCGCGGGCGGCGCGGCTGTCTGTGACACAACCGCGACCGGCGGCAAAGGCGGCGACGCCGAAGCTGTGGGCGGACGGGGCGGCAACGCCCGGCTCACGGGCAACCTGGCCGCTGGCTTTGTGCTTGCTGGTGGCTCTTTCCGGGCAGGCAATGCGGGCAATGGGGTTGCCACATCCGGGGCCGGGGGTGATGCGACGGCCACGGGCCTGGCCTGCGGGGCTGCCGACGCCACGGCAGGCGTGGGCGGCACGGCTACGGGCAAGGGCGGCGACGGCGGCCTGGGCCGGGCCAACGGTGTGGGCGGCAACGGCACGGCCACCGGCGGTATGGGCGGTGTCGGTACAGCCACAGCCATCGCCTGTGATGTGCCCTGCGCCGCGGGGGGCGCCGCCACGGCTACCGGCGGTGCAGGCGGCCCAGCCGAAGCCCGCTTTGGTCGCTTGGGTGTGGCTGGCGCAACCCAGGCCACCGCGGGCGACGGCGGCAATGCCACGGCTACCGGCGGCGCGGGCGCAGATTGTCCCACCTGTCCCGGCGGCGCGGGGGGTGCTGGCGGCGCAGCTACCGCCACTGGCGGCGACGGCGGCACTGCCACGGGCAACGACAGCCTGACCCACGGCGACGGCGGCGACGCCAACGGCACCGGTGGTGTGGGCGGCGCGGGCGCGGGCTGCTGTGGAATGGCCGGGGGCAACGGTGGCGCGGGGGGTGCGGCTGCGGCCAATGTGGGCGGCGCGGGTGGTGCGGGTGGGCTGCCCGGCAACCCCGGCGGGATAGGCGGTGATGGGGGCACGGGCGGCGACGGCGACCCACCCGGCAGTGGTGGTCCAGGCGGTCCGGGCACAAATGTGCCCAATGGAAACAAAGGTGCGGATGGCGCGCTCAATCCACCCCTGCTCTTTGGCGCGGCCAGCGCGCCGGTCTGCACACGCACGCCGACGCCCACTTCCACACCTACCGCCACGCTGACACCGACCACAACAGTGACCACAACGGCGACCGCGACCGCGACCGCGACCGCGACCGCGACCGGCACAGGCTCGCCGTCGTCGACTGCAACCGCCAGTTCCACACCGACGCCACCGACGGCTACAACGACTGCAACAGTGACAAGCACGCCGACGCCACCGACAGCTACTACGACTGCAACGGTGACAAGCACGCCCACGCCACCGACAGCCACGACGACCGTTGTTCCGACAACGACCGTTGTTCCGACAACGACAACGACAGTCACCACCACGCCCACGCCACCGACAGCTACGGTGACACCAACTGCTGCTCCGACCATGACCGTGACTTTGACGCCAAAGTCAACTGATATGCCCAGAACCAGCCGTTAGCTCGCTGCGCGGCCAGCGGGGAGACCGATCACCTAAGGCGATCAGTCTCCCCGCTGGCTTTTCGGTTCGATTTTATCCGCGTTTATGCGGCTGCTCAATCCCGCAGGACGGAGAGTATTGCTTCTGTGATCGGGTTCGTGCCCGCCGCCAGTTTCACCAGCCACCCCTCCACTTGTGCTCTGTAAACCCGGTAGGGGCTGTTGGCCGGCTGCTGCTCCAGCCAGCCCAGAAAGGCGCTCAAATCAGCGCTGGCCTGGGTCAGATCGCCCAATTGGGCATAGGCCATCCCCCGGCTGTGCAGGGCCTCGTTAGCGCCGAACGCCACCGCCCGATCACAGACGGGCAGCGCACTCGCCGCCTCTGCATCCAGCACATACCCCCAGCAGAGCGCGCTGGCGCCCCCGGCAAAATCCGGGGCCAGTTCGATTACGCGCAGGAGATCGTCTTCCCACAATTCTCGCTGGTCTGTGCGGATGGCGAGCAGTCCCCGGTTGTAATAGGCCATCACCCGCTGGTCGTCCCGTTCGATGGCGTAGGCAAAATCCTGCAGGGCTGCGCTCCCGTCGCCCTCGGCCCGACGATAGAGGTAGACCACTCCCCGCCCCACATAGGCCGCCAAAAAGTTGGGGCTGCGCTGGATTACCCCGTCGAAGTCGGCCAGCGCTTTTTCCCAATCCCCGCTTCTCTGCCGCTCCAGAAAGGCCAGCCCCCGGTTGTAGCGGGCCAGCAGATTGTCCGGTGTCAGATCGAGCAATTCGGAGTAGACGCGGATGGCCTCGTCCTGCTGGGGATCTTCGCCCAATTGGTGTGCCAACCCCAGGCGAAAGAGCAGGGTCGCCCGGGCATCTGTCTCCTGGGGTGGGGTGGTGTAGGCCCGGGCCAGCACGGCCCTGGCCTGGGCGTAATCGTTCTTCTCCGCATAAAACGCGCCGAGGGTGAGCAGGGCCAGGTAGCGAACCTCCTGGGGCAGTGCGCTGTTGATGGTAGCGAAGAGTTCACTGGGGGAGGCCAAAAGGGATTCGATGGGAGGCGGCGCCGCGCTGCCCGCCTGGGCAAAGCGGACCAGCACCCGCCCGCTGTCATATTCGCCCCAGATCACCAGCCAGGCGGCTGTGCGAGCCAGTGTGGCCTGGGCTTCGGCTTCCGAGCGGATCGGATCGGGCCAGAGTACCACCCGCACCGCGGGCAGCCCGGCACTCTCGACCTCCTGCCGCAGGGGTTCGGCGATGCGTCCGGCCACATTGAAGCCGATTTCCCCCGCGCTGAAATTGACAAACTGGCCGACGATCACCAGCGTCTCCCCTGGCGCGGCCACAGGCAGGGGCGTGCGCCGGGCCAGCCAGACGCCTGCCAGCAACGCCAGCAGCAGAAGGATGCTCGCGCCAAGCCCGATCCAGCGAAACCGGGTCAACCTTTCCTCGACCACAGATCCATGCGACAAAGGCGTGTCCGCGTTGGGGAAAGCTGCGGGCAAGCGGGCGCGCAGCGACCCGGCCGGCATTGTTTCTTCGGCAACCAGCGCAGATTCCGCCACATCTGTCCGCTCTCCCTCCGGGTGGAAACCCGCGGCGATGAGAAGCTCGTCTGTCTCGCTGGTGGAGAGCCGCAATTTCTGGCTGACGGCCAGCACATCGTCCCGGCTGCGGGGACGGGCCACACTGCCCTCTTTCCAACGAAAGATCGTCTGGCGGCGCACACCCACGGCCCGGGCCAGCTCGGCGTCGCTGATTCCGCTGCGTTCGGCATATTGTTTAAGAAGCTGGGAGAAGGTTGGCATGGGTGGGTTGCTGGTCGTGCAGTCGAAAGGTCATCAGATTGGAGGCGAAAGGCAAGGGTCTGGGCCGCCCGGCACTAAAGACACCGGGCTACTAAGCTTTAGCCCGGTGCGGTCGTCGCAATCACCTTTTGACCCGAATTTGAATTATACCAGAAGGCCAACTTTCAAGAGAGTAAAAGCGCAAAGCTGACCGTCGTTCTCTCCCCATCCACCGGGTAAACCAGCCGCAGCCGGTTTCCATCCCACTCGGCCCGCATCTGCGCCAGGTTGCTGCTGACATTGATTGTCAGCCCCGGCAACTGCCACCGCTCTCCTGTGACTACCACACCTGCGCTCCCTTCCGGCAGGAATATCTCGAAGACCCATTCGGTGTGTTGGCTGCCAAAGCGCTGGGCCAGGGACGGCTCGACCGTGCCCGCTATCGTCAGGTGATAGGCTGCGGCGGTGGCGTCCACCGGGCCGATGTGGCGCAGCCGCAGCCAGCCGCTCCCGCCGCCGGGGGTGCGCCAGTGGAGGGTGGCCGGGTGGAACTGATCGCTGGGTTTGAAGAAGGCGAAGTCGTCCAGGGGTGTAGACTCCGCGCCGATCATCAAGTCTTCGCCCAGCCAGGCGGTGGCGATGCGGATCGGTTTGGCGGTGATGGGCTGGCGGATGGTGCGCTCCCCGGAGAAGCGGATGAAATCAGGCAGCACATCCGCGGGAATCTCTGTGCCGACGAGGGCAAAGGGCGAGCCGAAGATAAAGTCGTCGCAGTGATCGAAGAGAGCTGCGTCCGTGGGAAAGGGGGCGTGCTCCTGCCCCACCCCCAGCCAGATCGAGAGGCCGAGCAGTGCGCCGTAATGGGGCATATCCATCCCGTAGCTGCGGGTGTAGGGGCCGCAGATGTTGCCCAGCCCCGCGTGATAGTAGCGGGCCACATCCCGCCAGAGCGCAGCTTCCATCGCCCCACCCATCTGCGCCAGTTTTGCCGAACGGGCATAGCGCCGCCAGAGGGCCAGCGCGTAGAGATTCACCCCGTAGTAGGTGGGCGAATTGTACTCGTCATACGCGCCGGTTTGCTGGAAGAGATCGTAGACCGCCTCTGCAAACGCCTCGCCGTAGGCCACCCACGCGGCTTCGCCGTAGCGTTTCCCCGCCCAGGTGAGCAGAGCCGCCTTCATCAGCGCGATATTCGTGTAGGAAGCCGGACAGCGCTCCGCCGGTTCGCCCTCTACGGCCAAGCGGATGGCGCGGTCAATGCGTTCAATTTGCGCCGCTTCCAGCCGTCCGCTGTACTCATCCAAAATCAGCGCCAGCGTCGTGCCGATGAACTGCCGCCAGTTGGGGTCGTAGTCCCGCCACATCTGCGGGTTTTCGCTGGGCGGGCGGGGTTCGCCGATCCAGCGGGGAAATGTGCCGTGATAGACTGCGCCCGGTTCGTCGAATTGGGTCGCCAGCACTGCGTCGATGATGTCCCGGGCGCGCTGGGTGTCGCCCTCCCCGTCCCGCAGGAACAGCCCCAGGGCAAACCAGCAGGAATCCCGCACAATCGGCTGGCCGACGAAGCCCACATCGAGCAAAGAGGAGGCGGGGTCCCACCACTGCTCAGACCAGCGCAGAGAGGCCAGGGCCAGGGATTGAGCGTGGGGTTGGAGGTCGGGCAGTCGAGTTGCCATTGTTAGAAGGTTTCCCAGAAGCGAAAAAGCTGGTAGCCCACACCGACAAAGCCGGGATCGATGGGGAAAAAGGCGATAATACGAAAGATGGAGCGCCAGAAAAAGTCCCGGATAGGCGTGTCCTGCATAAACAGAAAGAAGATCAGCAGAAACGATAGATTGCTCAGTGAGCGCATTGTGGCCTTGGTTTGCGGGGCGAGAAAGGGCTCGATGATCCCGAAGCCATCCAGGCCAGGCAGGGGCAGCAGATTGATCACCAGTGAGGTGATCTGGAAGAAAAAGAGCAGCCCCAACCCGCCCCACAATTGCTGGTGTTCATAGGGGACCCAGGGCGCAAAAATTTCGACAAAAAGAAAGATTGCTGCCAACAGAAATGTAAAGGCCAGTGTACCCAGGGGGCCAGCCGCCGAAATATAAGTGAACGAACGCTCCTTTTTGATCGACTGGGTGTCGATATAGACTGCGCCGCCGGGCAGCCCGATACCACCGATGATGATCCAGAGCATAGGCAGGGCTATGCTGAGAACCGGATGGGTGTATTTCAGCGGATTCAGCGTCAGGTAGCCCTTCTTGGCCACGCTGCGGTCCCCGGCGTAGTAGGCGACAATGGCGTGGCCGAATTCGTGGACCGCCAGGGAGATCAGCCAGCCACACAGGACAAAGAGAAAGACAAAGAAGCCGGAATCGATAATTTCGGCATAGGCAGCCCAACCCGTACCCAATGCGGCGGCCAGAATCCCCAGGAAGATGGGGCTGAGTGCGAAGGGATTACCCGTTACTACCTGTTCCTGGTGATCGCCGGAACGCTCCACGCTGGGTGCAGGATAGGCGCGCAGGGCATCCGGGTTGGCCTTCATCTTTTCCAGCAGCGCGACAGCAGGCCGACCCGCCACAGCATAGAGACCGAGCAGCAGATGGCGGGTGGTGATGGTGAGGCTGGCCCCGCGGGTCGCTTCCATCAACGTCTCATCGATGACAGCCCGTGCGGCCTCGGACATATAGGAGAACGCTGGCTGATCTGTCAATTGGCCCGACGGCCACTGGCTGCGGCCTGCCAAGAGCTTCTGCATCAGGACGCGGAAATTCACCCCGTGATGTTCCAGGGCATTGGTCGCGTCGCAATGCACCAGATCGGCCATTGCAGCCAGGTAATGTTCGGGCAATACCTGGCGCTCACCTGCCTCCTCCATCATCTGGCGGCTGCGGCGCATGACGTGCATGGCTTCAGCGGAAAAACGGTCGTAGGTGTTGGACATAGACGGACCTCCACAGGTGTATGGTGCGGCGGGAAATAGGCGGCTGTCTGCCCATGCGGTGTTGTGGTGGAGGTGATGTCGAGCCAGGATCAACAGCGACGCGGAAATGTAGCACAGCTTACCCAAATGGTCAAATGCTGCGCTCCGCTCTATAATTTGGCTATGGAATTTCGTAACTATTCAGGCCGGGGGACTGATTCTAGGAATCGACCGGACCGATAGGGGAATTCCAGACAAATTTTGGTCGATTCCCGCAATCCGAAGGAAACCACAGTGCAGATTTCCATTCTCGTCATCATACTTATTATCACAACACTGCTTTATGTCACCCGCTGGATAGCTATTGAGAGTACGGCCATCCTGACGATAGTGGCCCTGGTGTTCACGGGAATTTTGAAGCCAGACCAGGCGTTTGCCGGTTTCTCCAATGCGGGGATGGTGACTGTGGCCGCGATGTTTGTCCTCAGCAGCGGTCTGGTGCGCACGGGAGCGTTGGAATCGGTGACCTTTCAACTGGCGCGCTATTCCCAGGGCAGCCCCCGCCGCCTACTTCTTCTCTTGGCGGGAACCCTGCCGCCTGTCTCGGCAGTGATGAACAACACGCCGATTGTGGTGATGATGCTGCCGGTGGTTGTCTCCCTCAGCCGTCGTTTCAAACTGAATCCTTCCAAACTTCTTCTGCCCGTAAGCTATTTTGCGATTCTGGGCGGCACAATCACCCTGCTGGGCACAAGCACCAATATCCTGGTGGACGACATCTACCGTCAGTCCGGCGGGCCGGGCTTTTCCCTCTTTGATTTTGCGCCTCTGGGGTTGATCTACTGTGCTCGGTGCGATTTTGCTGGCGACGCTGACGAAGATGCCGCTTGCTGTGCTGGCTATGGCTGGGGCATTATTGATGATCCCTACCCGCTCTCTGCGCCCAGAGGAGGCCCTGCGCTCCCTCGATTCTGCATAGCTCCGTTTCCTTTGCATTGTCCTGTTCTCAAACAGGTCAATAAGATTCCTTTCTCCGGGAGGTTGCCTTTATGGGTATTACACGATTGTGGGACCTGTTTCTTATTTTTTTGAAGATCAATCTGTTGACCCCGTCTGGTCCGGCTTCGCTGGGGATTTTGTACAGCGAGACCGTTCCCCGTCTGATCACCGAAGACCAGTTTGTCGAGGTTGCCAGCTTCTCCCGCATCCTGCCTGGTTCGGATGCGCTGCAACTGGCCGTATTCGTCGGCTACAACGCCGCCGGCTGGCGGGGCAGTCTGGTGGCCGCTTTGGCGGCCATCCTGCCGCCCACGATTATTATGTTTGGTGTGGCCGCGCTCATCTCCCGTTTCCGAGGTGAACAGTGGCTCAGCGGTTTTGTGCAAGGGGTGACGCCCGCGCTGGCCGCAATGATGGCTGTGATCGCCATCAACCTCTTGAAGGATGACTTCGCGGGTAACTGGCTGGTGTTGATCATTGCGGGCATCAGTCTTGTTGCCATGCTATTGAAGGTTTCACCGGTTTTGGTTTTGGTTGTGGCCGGGATTGCGGGCGCTATTTTATTGCGATAAGAGGGGTGGGGGATGGATACAAAGCTTTTCATCTGTGTTCGGGGTCCGTGGCAGAATACGCCCGGCGCATTGCAAATGGGGCTCTATCTTGCCCAGGCATTGGAGTGGGACACCCTTCTGTTGGGTTTGTCGGATGAACAGAAAAATACGGATACATTACATACACATCTCGAAGATGTGCGTAGCCACCTACCTGGCAATCGGGAAAGATTTTCTGTGCGGACGATGAACGGTGACCCTGGCAAAGCAATTCTATCTTGTGTGGGGGAGTCAACCGGGCTTGTCGTTACAGGCCCCGTGGGACGCTCGTCGCTGTTTTTGCGTCTGTGGGGTCCAGTGGCAGGCGACCTCTTGCGAGACCTGCGCTCTTCTCTCCTGTTTGTGCCGGGCGAGGCTCCGCCTGCTATCCGGCACATTTTGCTGGCTATCGGGGCACTTAATTATAGCTCGATTGCGGTTGAATGGGGTTTGTTGTTGGCCAGGTCGATCAACGCCAGCGTAACCTTACTACATGTGGTGCATCCACATACGAACGACCCATCTACTATGCAGGCTCCAACCAACTTGGCCGATTTTCTAGAATCCGAAACGATTTTCGCTCGTAATTTTCAAAGTGCTTTGGCTCGGTTGCAAGAGCAGAATGTAGACGTAACCCCGCGTATACGGGTCGGTCATCCTCTCCAAGAAATTCTCGCTGAGATTGACTCTACCAAGTATGATCTGTTGATCCTGGGATCACATTATTCGGCGAGTCATTTTGCCCAACTTGTTGGGGGAATCAGCCAGTCTGCTGTCCGCGAGACATCTATACCGATTTTGGTCACCCGCAGTCGCTGATGCTTCATTCGTACTTAATGCAAAATGAGAGACCCCAACCGTACGGTTGGGGTCTCTTTTTGGAGCGGGCGATGGGACTCGAACCCACGACATTCAGCTTGGGAAGCTGACGTTCTACCACTGAACTACGCCCGCCTGCCTACACAGTATAATCAGATAGAGGAGGCTTGTCAAATGACTTTTGGGACAAAAAAGTGCCGGGGACTTTCTTAAGTCCCCGGCACTTGGCATCGAAAATACAACTTCTTACCGATTCGGGTCCAGCAGCCACGCCACCAGTCCGCGAATCTCTTCTTCGCTCATTTTCGTGGTGAAGTCCTGAAGCATAATACCAGTGACATATCCTTCCACCACATAAGCGCCAGGTTCGGTAATGCTCTGATAGACATACTCTTCCGCGGTCATCCCGGAAACCCGATTTGCCGCACTCTCGGCCAGGTTGCCCATATTCGGGCCAACCGGACCGCGGTTGGATGCGTCCTGGGGCAGGTCCAAATTGTGGCAAGCGACACAGGCCATTGCGGTGAAAAGGTCGGCGGGAGCGCGCACGCCACCTTCGGCTGCCGGGGCTGCCTCTGCCGGGGCAGCCGGTTCAGCTCCCATCAATACGGCAAGCGACTGCTCACCCACCGGTTTCTTCACATCCAGAAAGGGCTGGAAGGGGTCTTCTTCCGGTGTCTGGGCCAATGCGGCTCCGCGGAAATTCATCACATACTTTGTGACTTCTACCACCTGATCACCGCGCAAGGGGCCACCAAACTGGCTGCCCCAGGTGGTCATCTTCTTCGCCCATTGGCTATTAGCCTTGCTGGGGCGACCAGCAGCTACTGTCAAGCGTACATAGCTCTCCAACGAGCCAAGATAGCCTACATCCGCCAACCGCCCCGTATCGGTGAAGAAATAGTGGCTATTGAGCGCCGGTGCTACACCTAATAAGCCTTTGCCGTCCGGCCCATGACAATTCGCGCAGTTGTTGGCGAAGAGTATAGCGCCATTTTCGATTTCCCGGGCTGCCCAGTTATCGGTCTGGTCGGCCATGCGCACATTTTCTGTCGCTAATACCAAGCCAAGCAGAATAATGCACCCCAGCGCGCCCAGGATACCCAGAGCGATTTTCAGAATCGGAGACTTTACGAATAATCCCTGCATGGTGTCACATTACTCCTTGGCAGAAAACATGCTGGTCAGATAGCCGACGAATACAGGCTTGAAGCCATACTGTTCCCAGTAGATCGAATCTTCGTGGAGCCAGAAGGCACGCTTGTACTCCGCTTCGTTGGATTTAGCATCGAACCAGAAGATTTCCCAGAATATCCTCTTGAGGCCAGGCTGTTCCTGGGTGATGGTCAACTGTCCGCGGGCACCGTTGAAGTCATCCTTCTCCTCGTCAAACATCTCTACAGCAGCCGTATACTCGTGCATCACATGTGCAAACTCTTCGTCTTCATACACTGCGTCGTGATCATCCGTACTGAAGACGCCCAGAGGCAGGTGTTTGTAGCCAACCTCTTCACGCAACAGACCGGAGCCTTCTTCGGGCATCAACTCCTGGATGATCTCGATAGCGGGAGCGCCCTGCACCGCGTAGTAGGGGGTACCCATCCAACTCAGGATAATCATCACCACGCCAGCGACGATACCGGAGACAATAGCCACCCGACGATCCTTGCCCCGACGGCTGGGGTTCATGTCCAGATAGGGGATGGCAATCAGCAGCACAAGCAATACACCAGGCAGCAGCACGCCCGCGATGAACTTATCCGCTACCTTCAGCAGGCCCTGCAACCAGTAGAAGTACCAGGGCGCTACCGTATGTAACGGCGTGGACTGGGGATTGGCGATGTGTTCCAGAGGGGCCTGGAAGTAGAACATTGTCAGGAAGATTGTAACCATCGTAAAGACGGTGAGGAAACTCAACTCGTCAATCGCAACGTCGGGCAGATAGTAGGTGCGCTTTTCCGCCGGGATGCGGCTGGCCGTATCTTCGCCAACTTCTTCTTCGTCCGCGGGCAAGCTGATGCCAAAATGGACGACTTTGTAATAATGCACAAAGAAGAAGAGAATCAGAATGAGCGGCAGGAAAATCACATGGAGCAGATAGAAGCGCAGCAGACCATTGGCCCCAATATCCGGCGCGCCCCGGGCCAACAGGTTGACTGTCTCGCCCACAATGGCGGGCGGCATGGCTTCGGCCATAGAGGTGCCGATGGTCACAGCCCACAAGGCCAACTGATCCCAGGGAAGCAGATAGCCGGAGAAGCTGAGGAAGAGTGTCACCACGAACAGAATGACACCCGTAAACCAGGTAAACTGGCGCGGCGCTTTATAACTGCCTGTGAGATAGGTTCTTACCATGTGCAGCGTAACAATGGCTACCATCATCTCTGCGCCCAGCCGGTGCAGGTCCCGCAGGAACTGACCAAAAGGCACATTGGTCAGCAGCAGGATCATATCCGTATAGGCCCGTTCCGGTGAGGGCGCATACCAGACCATCAGCAGCAGACCGGTGATGGTCTCGATCAGGAAAAGCCAGGTGGAGAGCAAGCCAAGCCGGAAGGTGTGATTCCAGCGGGTAACGCTTTCGTGGTAATAGGTTGGCTTGATATGCAGCAAGAAGGCTTCGCTGTGGGGTTTCAGTCGCGGGTTGGGACGGCCTGGAGCCTCGCCCTGCAACATACGTCGGAACTCGCCCACACTGATACCGGCGGTGACCCGGGTAAATACGTCGTCACCGATACCGGCCACAGTCGCCAAAAGCCCCTTTTCTCGAATATCTTGTTGGACACCCATTGTGTCTTTCTCCTGGTTCGTCAAACGGTTTCGAACTACGATCGGGCTGAAGGAATCACCAGCAATGTGAATTTAGCCAGTACCCTTGGCGGGTGAATCCGCCGCTGGCTTGCCCTGGATGCGCTTGCCAGTATTGACGCGAATCTCCGCATCTGGCGACGGCACGGTTGGCGGAATCGCGCCTTCTTCCGAGTCTGTTGTAAGGGCAACGACACCGGCGGCTTCCACTTCTACAATGAATTGGTCCAGTGAACGGGCAGCTGGCCCCTCGATGTAGAAACCCTCTCGAGAAAATTTTGAGCCGTGGCAGGGGCATTCAAAACGATTGTTGGATTGCTCCCATTTGTAGAGACAGCCCAAGTGGGTGCAGACCATATAAATAGCTTTGGGACCCGTTTCCGTGGTGACCATCCAGAACTTGCCGTCGGGATCAGCCCTGGGCGGGTCTCCGGCAGGCGGCAAGCCAGACGCAGCGCCAAGCGAGAACTTGCCACCAAACTGGCCCTCTTTGAAGCGAGGGTACATAAATTGGAAAGTTGCCAATCCACCTTCCAACGTCACCAGCCCCAGGGCTGCGGCCCAGGCGTAGGTGACAAACTCCCGACGGTTCATGCCTGATTGCCCGACTTCGGCCGGTGCAGCTTCGGCTGGTGCGGCCGTTTTGGCTGGGGCCAGACGGGGGGCTGCTGCCGGTTTGGCGGCCGGGGCCGGGGCCGCTGGCGCACCATTGCTGGCGGCTCTGGCTGCGGCCTTGGCTTTGGCTGCCGCCACCCGATCAGCTGCCGCTTCCGAGGCTGGCGCAGATGCTTCAGCCACAGCTACAGGGGTGGCTGCTTCCACTACCGCTTCGGCCTGGGCTATCACATCTGCCACCACTGGAGCGGAGACAACTTCTGCCACTAACGCTGCGGCTCTGTGTGTGCTGCCGTCTGCCGAAGGATTACGCGGCGGAAGCATGACGCTGATGTCAATGCCCTTGCGCTCAGCTGTGATCTGTTGTGCCCGCTGTACACGTTCATTCCAAAGTTCATTCGCCATTCGTCGCTGGCCTCCTTTCAATCCGTGCCCGCGCTAAGAATTGGTCGTATCGCGATCTACTTCATTCTGATTCTACAGGAGAATAAGTAGGGCGATTGTAGCATAGGGCCAATCGATTGTCAAAATTATCACAAATGGTTGGCCTCACTTAAATCATAGTCCAAAGGCAGGAAATGGTCAGTAGTCTGGTAACCAAAATTGATTTATTCAATCCCGCGAATCTCTTCCCACGTCCCACTCTCCCACGAGCGCATCATCGCCGCCTGGACTTGAGCCAGGCGCAAGGCATCGGCAAAGCTGGGGCCGCGCTGCACCCCTTCGGCGATAGAGACCAGAAAGTTGTGGGCTTCGATCACTTTCAAATCCTCGTAGCCGATGCCGATGCCGTCGCCAGGGTTGAAGCGAGCGTGAGCCGGATATTTCGGCCCGCCCAGCAGGGTCGTGTAGCCGTCGTGCAGCCCTTCGGGATCGGGCAAGTAGAGCTCCAATTCGTTCATCCGCTCGAAGTTCCATTTGGCCGCGCCAGCCGTGCCATTGACCTCGAAGCTCATCTCACACTTTGGCCCGAAGATGGCCCGGCACGCCTCGAAGCTGCCCTGCACGCCATTTTTAAACTCTACCAGCGCGCTGACGTAATCCTCGTTCTCCACTGGGCCGGTGGGATCGCCCGGTTTGCCCAGAGAAAAGTGGGTGCCCTGGCCGGGGATGGGCAGCGGGCGCTCGCGGATGAAGGTGTGGCGATGGCTGGTCACCCGTTGGATTGGGCCGATGAGCATATGGGCCATATCGACGACGTGGGAACGGATATCCCCCAGCGCTCCGGAACCGGCCAGTCCCTGCTTGAAACGCCAGGTGAGCAGCCCGTTGGGGTTGCTGCCATACATCGAGAAGAAGCGCCCCCGGTAGTGGGTCAGTGTCCCCAATTTGCCGTTTTCGATCAGACTTTTGCAGTGCTGCACAAGCGGTGCCCAGCGGTAGTTGAAGCCGACGAAACTCATCACCCCGGCCTCCCGGGCCAGCCGCTCGATCTCCGCCGTCTCCTGGGGGGAGCGGCCCCCGGGCTTTTCGCAGAAGATGTGTTTGCCCGCGGCCGCGGCCGCCCGCACCAGCTCCAGATGCAGGAAGTTGGGCGCGGCGATGACGCCGATCTGCACGTCGGGATGCTCGATCA
>CAMDQF010000144.1 GCA_945905745.1 Litorilinea aerophila | reverse complement strand
GGGTGAGGTTTTTGAAGTTTGTGGCTATGGCATCCGCGTCACCCCCACGCCCACAATGACTCCTACAGCCACGGATACAGAGACGCCAACGCCGACTGTCACCCTGACTGAAACGCCGACCCCTACTGAAACACCCACCCCTTTGCCACCCACCGAAACGTCCACCCCCACGCCCGAGGGAACCCAGATCGGCGGGTTGACGATTCAACTCTCAACGGCCACAGCCGAGCCAACCTTTGCACTTGTGGCCGCTACGCCCACCCCTACGCTGGAATTGATTCCACCAACCGCCACCCCATTGCCCACCGTAACCCCTGTCAGCGCCTTTGGGCTGCTCGGCTTCAACGGGCAGCCACCCTTTGGGCTCTCCTCCCTGAGCGATATGCTGGTGCTGCTCCTTTGCGTGGGTGCCATTGGTCTGGGCGTCTTGGGTGTCCTTACTCTTCTGGGGAGCATTTTCTACTTGCGCTCCCGGTCTGATTGAACATGGGAATAAATAAAGAGCCGCTGCGCCATTGGCGTCCCCATCCACCCACTGCAAATGGACTTCGTGTTTGCTGGTCTGATTGGCTTGGCCGTTCATCGGATGGCTCTTTTTGAAAAATTCGGTTCGGTGTGACCTCTATTTTCTTCTGTGCCTAAAGTCTACAGCGGAATCGGCACAGGTTTGTTGATCGGCTGGTAACATTCTGTCTACAATAAAGTTTGAGTTCTTGACCGTACCAAAGTACTACCGCCAGTGTAACATAGCCTTCTCTCTTGGGGCTTTTGTTCCTGTTTTGACAATTCTTTCCAAGTAGGGTACAACTGAACTAGTCCAGTGCTTTTGTAGCAAGTTCCAATCTGTGCGAGAAAAAGCGTATTTGCATAGTTTGCGCTTTCGCGGTATGATTTGTCCCGTGCGCAACTCCCCGCTTCAGATTAATGCATTTGCACCCGACGAGTAGCCCTCATGTCGAAAGCCAGGGGCCGCTCCTCCAGTTGTTGTTGGTACATTTAGCCGCGGTCAATTTTGCAATTTGCCGTCTCCGCTATTTGCCTATAGAATTCAAGTAGTCGAATTTGTTTTCTTGTCCTCAGTAGTATCTTTCCTATTTCTCGCCTCAGGAGGTAATCAAATGCAGAACCGACGTATGATGATTTGGACAACAATGCTGCTCGTAGCAATGGTTGTCCTGGCAGGTTGTGCTCCCCGCGCTGGTGCGGGCGACGCAGCCGCCATGACCACTGACCCCATGGAATTGGTGGTCGATCTACCCGCTATCGTTCTGGATGTTCAGAGCGATGGTTCCGTCTCCGTTGGCAACGTTCCCATCGCCCAATTGGGTGCTATGGCCGGTGCCGACCTCTCTACCGTTGCGATTGATCCCGCGATGGTAGAATTTATGTCTGCCGGGAACATCCAGCACGTCCAGGTTAACAACAGCTCCTCCGGCTTGCTCTTGCTGGTCAACGGTGAAGCCATCCCCTCCATCAGCTACGATGGCGAATCCCTGCAAGCCACAGCCGATGCTTTGAACGCTTTTGGCATGGCGGTCCCGATGTTGGACACCGCATTGAGCTTGGTTGATCAGATCGGCCTGGGCATTATCATGCGCTTCCCGGTTGCCGCTGGTGCCTCTGAGATTCCCCTGTATGTTGAAGGTGATGGTGGTTCTGCCGCCGAAGCCAAGATGGCCCAGGACGAATTTCTGGCCGCGGTGGGCGCTCCCCCTCGTGTGAACCTGCCCATCTTCTACGAAGCTGACGGCAGCTTCTCCATCGGCGACCTGAGCGACGAAGAATGGTCTGCCCTGACCGGCGCTTCCTTGGCTGCCCTGCGCCTGAACACCAGTGTTCTGGAAGGTCTGGCTGCTTCCGGCATCAGCAAGCTGGGTATCGGCACAGACGCTGCCGGCATCCACATTATGATCAACGACAGCGCCCTGCCCACCCTGGATTGGTCCGGCGGCAAGGCCACCCACCTGCTCAACATTGCCGACCAGTTGGGCCTGTGGGAAATGTTGGCCCCCGGCATGAACATCGGCGAAGTTTTGGCAACGGTTGAGGGTCTTCTGCCCGTCATCCAGGTTGCTGATTTCGACCTGACCGTTCACCTGCCCGGCAGTGGCGTGGCCACCAAGTAATATATTCACCTTTGCGAAAAGGTTGAAGCAAAGATTGCAATAAAAGAGAGACACCCGGTAGCCCCGAGTGTCTCTCTTTTATTGTTGAATCTGAACTACACCTGAATGCGGCACAAAGCGGATTCAGATTAAACTTCCTGCGGATGCCTCCAGCAACGCATTCACGGCAGCCAGTGACGGTGCGTCAAAGATGCCCCGGTCACTCGCCACTACCAGACCGGCCACTCCGTTGCCAAAGCGCAGTGCCTCGGCCAACGGCCAGCCCTGCTGCACACCATACAGAAATCCCGCGTTGAACGAATCCCCCGCTCCAACCGAGATATTGACTGTCACCGGGAACGCGGGGACGTGAATACGCTCTGTGGCCGACCAGACAGATGACCCCGCCTCGCCCTGTTTGACCACTACCCGGCGTGCGCCCGCGGCCAATAACTGGGCCACGGATGCTCCCCAATCGTCCGTTCCTGTCAGCGCTGCGATTTCGTGGGTGTTGCCCAGTAGATAAGCGACGGTGGGTAGCAGAGGAGCCAACTCGGCCAGAGTCACTGGCTCGCCAATGGCTGGCCCCACGTCCAGCGCTGTGATCCCACCCCGGCTGTGAATCGCCTCCAGAATCCGGCCAAACCCGCCCGCCCGCATCCGGGTGAGAAGGGGGAAACTGGTCGCCAGAAAGACATCTGTAGCTGCCAGCAGGGCAGGCGGAATCTCCTCGTATCTGGCCTGATCTGTGGACCCCAGATGGTGAAAGACCACCTGGCTGCCCGCGTCAGCCATCAGAATCGTAGAGGTGGAGGTGGCGTGGGTAGGACTACGGGTCAGTCCGTCCAGATTGACTCCCCGCTCTGTCAGCCAGCCTATCAGCGCATCTCCCAGCAGGTCCTGGCCCACTGCGCCGCCCAGGGCCACCGGCGCGCCCAGTCCAGCCAACACATAGGCCGTATTGCCTCCATTGCCCCCCATCACTATTCTGAGCGGCGCTTGGGTAAAGACCAGATTGCTGCTGCGAAAGCCGTCGTCGCCCAGTTGGGGCAGGGGTGCGTCGCTCTGCACCAACAGGTCGGCGGTCACACTTCCAATGACGAGAAACATAGGCGATCCCTTCAGCGGATTCAGGAGATTCTTGTTTGGTTCTGCGTAGTGCGTAGTTCGTGTACCGGTTCACGTACCACGCACCAGAACAACTATTGGCCGGTTTACGCCGCAGTGTACTAGCGAACCGCCGCAGCCAATTCTGACAGCCGGGCCAGCAGTGGCGGGTCGATTGCCACGTGCAATACGTGGCTGATGACCTGGGACCAGCCGTGGATGAAATAGTCCCAGCCGTCGGCAACGGTCAGGTTGCGGGCTGTCTGTTGGGCCTGGGCCTGGCGCAGAAAACCCAACTCGCCCCGATAGTTCAACTCCCAGGCTGTTGCCCGTTCGGGGAAAATGGCCGTGTCGGTCAGCGGGGAGCCAGGGGTATCTTTGCCCATCCCTGTGGCGTTGACCACCAGCGTACCCGGCGGCATCGCCGCCAACAGAGCGTCGTTACGGGCTGGGTCCGCGTTTTGGACGAACTCAAATTCAATATCGGATGGAAAACCAGCCACCATCTGGGCCAGTCGCTCCAACCGTCCCGCTGAGCGATTGATCACCACCAGCCGACGGGGACGGTCGCCGGGCCGCTGCTTTTGGAGCAGATGCAGGGACAACGCCACCGCGGATCCCCCCGCGCCGAGTAATAGCACCTCTCCACCTGTGCGGGCAAAGTAATCCGCTCCCAGAATAGCGTCCAGACTCAGCCCGCCTGCCACCGGGTCTGTGGCCCGACCCACCAGTTTGCCGTCGTCTTTGGCTATGCTGGAGACCTCATCGGTGATGCGGGCATAGGGGCCAAGTTCGTCGAAGAGGTCCCGGCAGGCGGCCAGCAGGTCGATTTTGTGGGTGGTTACCAGCGCACCCAAAGCCAACGGTTCCTTGCGGATATGTTCCACCACCACCCGGTAGCGGGCCGGATCGTCGTGGATTGCCAGATCGATCCCCTGCCAGACGACTTCGGGCCGGCGCAGGGCTTCCATCCAGGCCGGGAACATGCGCTTCGAGGAGGAGTAACCGGTGGTGACGCCGATGAAATAGAAGGTGGGTACCGTCGGTGGGGCCAGCAAAGGTTCAGCCATGGCGGCCTCCGCCCAGCGCCTGGACCAGTCCCCGGCGGTATTCGTCGTAGGCATCATCAAAGCGCCGGGCCGACTCGGTCGCGCCGATGAAATAGCTGCTGGTCAGCACTTTGGGCGGTTTGCCTGCGGCGGTCAACTTCTCGGCCAACGCGCATTTGAGCAGGTTGACAATCGTCGCCGCGGCCACTGTGGAGCCAGGCCCTACCGGATCAGCCAAGCCAGGGACTGTGACCAGCGCATCCCCCGCTGGCACGCAGTTGTCCAGCACCACATCAGCGATGTCGATCAGCTTTTTGCCCGATGAGTGCTTGGCCCCAGAGGTGGTGCAGTGGTCCACCGAGACCAGTACAATCAGGGGCAGGCCCAATTTCTTCACTTCCAGGGCCATATCCACTACCACTTCGTTGACGCCGCTATTAGAGAAAACGATGAAACTGTCCGGCGGGGTCAACACAAAATTGCGTAGAATCACCCCAGCCAGCCCTTCGATGTGTTCAATGAACATGGCCTGGCGCTGGCCGTTGGCTCCCACCACCTGATTGTGATTGGTCAGGGAAAGCTCCACAATCGAATGAAAACCGGGGAAACTGCCGTGGCGGGGGAAAATCTCTTCGACCAGAATGCGGGAATGGCCTGTGCCAAAGAGATGCACCAGCCCGCCGCCGCCAATCGATTCAGCGCAAATCTGCGCAGCCTGATCGATAGCCTGAATTTGCGTGTTACGAATGCGTTGAATGATCTGCTCAACAGCGTTCAGATAGGCGGTTGCAGCCTGCATAGGGGGAATCCTCTCTGTAGAAAGTGCGGTTCGCTGGTCTGTGGGGAGTGTAACGGATAGTCGCGTAGCTGTCAAGAAGATTACGGAGTGGTGGGAATTGACACACTACCCGTTCTGTGTTATCGTCCAACAGTACGAACATTCGCCCCAAATCGTATCATAGAACGACAAGCCACAACCCACAATTTGCCACATTGGAACGCCGATTTGCAGCCAAGAGTCCGCGGCCAATTGGCTTTACCCATACCCCAGACCCAACCCATTTTTTCTTTGTGGTTCAACTTCAAAAAGCATTGTGAGAAGGAGAGAAAGATGAAGGTTCTATCGAAGTTGTTCGCTCTGCTGTTGGTCCTCGCCCTGACAGTGACCGGCTGTGCCGCGCCGCCAGCCCCCGTGGCCGGCGGAGAGGCCCCGGCAGCCGCCCCAGCGGAAGCTCCGGCCAAGACCAGCGGCTTTACCATCGGCGTCAGCAATACCCTCGTGGGCAATGGCTGGCGGGAGCAGATGATCTGCGCCATCAAAGCCGAGGCTACGGCCAGCGGTGTGGTGGACAAAGTGATCGTCGTCAATCGCAACGGCGGCCCCACCGAACAGATCGCCGATCTGGAAGGTCTGATCTCCCAGGGCGTGGATGCGATTATCCTCAACCCCACCGACCGGGATGGGCTGAATGCGGTCATCGAAGCGGCGATTGCCCAGGGCATTGTCGTCGTGGCGGTTGACCAGGCCGTTTCCGCCGAGGGCGCCTATGTGGCTACCAATGATCAGGTGGCCTATGCCCAGAATGGCGCGGAATGGCTCTTTGAGCAGTTGGGTGGCAAGGGCAAAGTGGCCGAAATGCGCGGTATCGACGGCGTGCCCGCCGACACCGACCGACACAACGGCTTTCTGGCAGCCCTGGCCAAATACCCGGACATCGAAGTGGTAGCCGAGACCTTCACTGGCTGGGACCCGTCCGTGGGCGCGCAACAGGCCCTGGACCTGATCACCACCCAGGAGATCGACGGCATCTGGACCTCAGGTATCGATTACCCGGTTATCGAGCAGTTCATCGCCGCCAATCTGCCCTTTGTTCCTTTGGTGGGTGCGGACAACAACGGCTTTGTCAAGCAACTGTTGGAGATGGCTGACGCCGGTGTCATCGGCGCGGCTGTGACCAATCCGCCTGCCATCGGCGCAGTGGGTATGTCCATCGCTATCGCCGCCCTGACCGGCCAGAACCCGGCCCAGATCACAACCCTCAACCCGGAAGTCTACGCTACCGGCGACACCGAAGGTCTCCAGGCGCTTTACGCCCCGGACCAGCAGCCCGGCTGGAGCACCTACGTGAACATTCCGCCCTACACCCACTACGGCGGCAGCGCAGATGTGTCGGCCTGTAAGGGACCGGGGGAATAACTCCGTTCGTATGCAGTGACGCATCTGCCACCTGATGCGTGGAAGGTGCAACGTGAGATCGCCAGACGATCTCACGTTTCACCTTTCATCTCTCACGAACCACACGCGAAAGCCACTCTGTTCATGCCTGACGCTCCCCACCCCCTGCTCTCCACCACCGCCATCGCCAAATCCTACGGACCTGTCGTGGCCCTGCGCTCGGTGGATTTTTCTGTGCACCCCGGCGAAATCCACGCGCTGTTGGGGGCGAATGGCGCAGGCAAAAGTACCCTCGTCAAAATCCTGGCTGGTGTCCAGTCCGCCGACAGCGGCGAGATATTTGTGAGCGGTCGCTCCGTCCGTTTCCCCGCGCCGGTGGATGCGATGTCCGCTGGGATCGCCACGGTTTTTCAGGACCCTGCCCTCATCCCCCATCTGACTGTCGCCGAAAATCTGCGCCTGAGCAACATCGGGCCCGCCCAATTTGTCGAGTGGCTGGGCTGGTTTGACCTGGCCGATTTGGACCTGGCCGCGCTTGCGAAAGAGCTACCCCTGGACACCCTGCGGATGGTTGATCTGGCCCGGGCTGTGGCTCGGGACCCGCAAGTGCTGCTGCTGGATGAGATCACGGCCGCGCTCACCGCGGACCAGGCCGAGCGGGTCTTTGCTCTGCTGGCCCACTGGAAGGAAAAGGGCCGGGCCGCGGTGCTGATCACCCACCGGCTGGCCGAAGTCATGCGGGTCTGTGACCGGGCCACAATCCTGCGCGACGGGCGCAATGTGGCGCTGATCGAAACGGCCAGCGTCAACGAACGCCAGTTGGTCGAGGCGATGCTGGGCGCGCCTGTCAAGCCAGTGGCCCAGGGTGAGCGGGCACAGGAGAGGGTCAACCAGGGCCAGACAGCGCTGGAAGCCAGGGGGTTGACCTCCCGCCATCTGGTGCAGGATGTCACTTTTTCTGTAAAGAGCGGGGAGATTCTCGGTGTTGTGGCGCTGGAAGGCCAGGGCCAGGAACGCCTTTTCGAGCTTCTCTCCGGCGACCGTCAGCCCAGCGCTGGCGAAATTCTGGTGGGTGGCAAACCCCGCCATTTCCGCTCTCCCTACGATGCCGTGCGGGAAGGGGTGGTGCTGGTCCCTGGCGACCGACTGCTGGCCCTGCTGCCCAGCCTGCCTGTGCGGGAGAATCTGGCCGCTCCAATTTTTAACCACATCCGGCGCTGGCTGGGTATCCCCGGCGACGAACCCCAGCGGGTGGCCAAGGCGATTGATCGGCTGTCGATTGACACCCGGGCGGCCTCTCAGGTGCGCCGTCTCTCTGGCGGCAACCAGCAGAAGGTGGTGATTGGCCGTTGGCTGGTGGCGGGTTTCCGCACGCTGCTCTGCTTTGACCCGACCAGAGGCATCGACATCCAGACCAAACGGGAAATCTACATGCTGCTGCGGGAGCTGGCAGCCAACGGCGCGGCCATCCTCCTCTACACCAGCGAACTGGCCGAGATTCCCCTGGTCTGCGACCGGGTGATCGTCATCCACGCCGGCCGGATTGTGGACGAGCAGCCCGCGGCCACCGCCACTGAATCTTCGCTTTTAACCGCTGCCCACGGGCTGGAGAGTTAGAAATGTGGACACGCCGATCCTTTCTCCAGATGGCGACTCTCTGGGGTGGAGGTCTACTGACAGGATGCGCAATGAACTCACCTGCGCCCGTTGCCTCGGACCGACAGCGGTGGCGTATGCCGGACGAGAGCCACCAGCACGAACGCACGTGGATGGCCTTTGGGGCCAGCCAAGCAATTTGGGGGCGCACATTGCTCCCGGAGGTGCAGCGCAATCTGGCGACTATCGCCAGGACGATTGCCCGCTTCGAGCCGGTTACAATGCTGGTGCGGGAGGCCGAGCAGGATTTGGCCCGGTCGCTGGTCGGCCAGGAGGTGGAGCTGGTCGTCTCGCCTCTGGACGACCTGTGGATGCGGGACACCAGCTCGATCTTTGTGGCTGGCGCAGACGGTAGGCTGGGCGCAGTGGACTTCAATTTCAACGGCTGGGGTGAGAAGCAGGCACACGCCCTGGACGCGGCCGTGGCTGGGTTTGTGGCCCAGCAGGCCGGGGTGGAACTGATCAACACCTCATTGGTATTGGAGGGCGGCTGCATCGAAGTGGATGGCGCGGGCACGGCCATCATCACCGAAAGCTGTGTGCTGAACGACAACCGCAATCCGGGTCTGTCGAAGGCCCAACTGGAGGATGCCCTGTTCCCTCTGCTCGGCCTGGAAAAAGTCATCTGGCTGCCGGGTATCCGGGGTATGGACATCACCGACGGCCACACGGATTTTTACGCCCGCTTTGCCCGGCCCGGTGTGGTGCTGGCGGGCTATGACCCGGACCCGGAGTCCTATGACCACGAGGTGACGAAAGAGCATCTGGCAATGTTGCGGGCCGCCACGGATGCCCAGGGCCGAGCGCTGGAAGTGGTTGTGCTGGAAGGGCCGACGACTATCCGGGACCAGTACGCCAGCGATGACTTCGCGGCGGGTTATATCGGTTTTTACGTCTGCAATGGCGGGATTGTGGCCCAGGAATTTGGCGATGCCCAGGCCGACGCCGCGGCCCTGCAAGCGTTGCAAACGGTCTTCCCCGACCGGGAGGTGGTGCAGGTCAATGTGGACGGGATCGCGGCGGGGGGCGGCAGTGTTCACTGCGCGACCCAACAACAGCCGATCGCCGGACAGACGGGCAACCATTTCAATCTTTATCTTTCCCTACTGGCAAAGCAGGTGGCCAACAAATGATCTCAACTTCATCAGCCTGGCGGCGGACGTTGGCGCGCAATAGCTGGGTGCTGGGTGTCTGGTTGCTGCTGGGCAGCCTGATTGTCTGGTATTCGACACTCATCCCCGTCTTCGGGCAGTTTCAGATCGTCTCTATCAGTAAAAACAGCCTGCCGCTGATCTATCTGGCAATCGGCCAGGCGATTATTGTCATCGCCGGGGGTATCGACCTTTCGATGGGCTCCCTGCTGCTGCTCGCCAATGTACTGGCGGCCCGTTTTATGGACGATCAATCCCTGGGCATCGTCTTTGTGGTGGCGGTGGGGGTGATCGTCGGTCTGGCCCTGCTCAACGGGCTGACTGGCTACGTTATCAGCATTTCCGGTGTGCCCGATATTGTGGTGACGCTGGCGACCAGCTACATCTGGTCTGGGCTGGCTCTGTGGATCCTACCCTCGCCTGGTGGTGGCACTGCGCCAGAGCTGCGCTGGCTCTTTACCGGTTCGCCTTCGGGCATCGGTGGCGGCTACGGAATGCCGATTGCGATGATTGTGATCCCAGCGCTGCTGGTCTTTTTTGTCTCCCGACGTACCCGCACGGGGCTCTCCCTCTACGCCATCGGCAGCCATCCGGTGGCGGCCCGGTTAGCCGGTCTCAATGTGCGCCAGGCCAAGATTGTCTCCTATGCGATTGGGGGGGCGATGGCTGCCCTGGCCGGGCTGGCGACCGTCGCCATCACCGGCACAGGCGATCCCCGTTTCAGTGTGGGGGCCAGCGCCACCCTCAACAGTGTGGCGGCGATTGTGCTGGGCGGGGTGGCTCTGACCGGCGGCGAAGGGTCGGTGCTGGGGGTGGTGGCGACGGCGGTGACGCTGATTATGCTCAACCCGATTTTGACCGCAATGGGCATCGATTCCAACAGCGCCCAGGTGATTCAGGGGGTGCTGATTGCCGGGGTGATGATGTTTGGCGGTCTTGCCATTCTGCTGCGGGAGCGACGGTCATGAGCCAGTCAACTCCACCGGCGCAAACTGAAGCGCCCAATGCCAAATCCATCAGTCTCACCTTCCGCGCCCTGGCCTTCCTGGCGGACAATCCCACGCTGATTTTGCTCGGTGTTCTGGTCGTCCTTGCGCTGATGGCGGGCAGCATCCAACCCGGTTACCTGACTGTGGCCGGGCTGCGTACCACCCTTTTGCAGGCTGCGCCCCTGGGCATTCTGGCCGCCGCCCAGACGATTCTGATGTTGATGGGTGGCATTGACCTTTCGGTGACAATGATTGCTACGGGTGCGGCCTATGTGGCAGCCAACCAGTCGCCCAATGGCGCGGCGGTTGCGATTCTGCTGGGGATCGTCGTGGGGCTGGTGGCGGGCAGTGTCAACGGTGTGGGCGTGACCTTTTTCCGAGTCAACCCGCTGATTATGACTCTGGCTATGTCGGGGATTCTGCTCGGTCTCTTTACCGCCTGGACCCAGACAATCCTGCGCGGTTCCACCCAAGTGACCGGTATTATCAAAACCATCAGCGCCGGTTCCTTCTGGGACAACCGCATCCCCTACAGTGTGATGGTGTGGGCAGCCATTTCGCTGCTGCTCATTTGGCTGCTGCGGCGCACGGGCTGGGGGCGGCTGATCTACGCCACGGGGGACAACGAAGTGGCTGTGCGGTTGGCGGGTGTGCAGGTTTGGCAGGTGCGCCTCAGTGCCTACATTTTGGCCGGGGTGCTGGGGGCTGTCGCTGGTATTCTGCTGGCCGGGCGCACAGGCGCTGTGGACCTGCAATTGGCCAGTGCCTTTCTCCTGCCCTCGGTGGCGGCGGCGGTGATCGGCGGTACGTCGATCTTTGGCGGCGTCGGCGGTTATACCGGCACGATTCTGGGCGCGCTGATTCTGAGCGTGCTCAACTCAATTTTAACATTTCTGAACGTGGGGCAGGCGCTTCAGCAGGTGGTCTATGGGCTGATTGTGCTGGCTTTGGCCTGGGGCTATGCGGGGTTGACGAAGCGGGGGTGAATGAAAGTCAGAGTGGTTTCACACTTGCGTCCAAGGTGAGTTCTGGGCCATTGAGTCGGAGATAAAAATAGTTGAGAATATCTCGGCCCAACAGGGCATAAGGCTCGTGGGTTGCTACGGCTTCATACACTCGGAAGCGGGCAGAGGTGATCTCGATATGAACGGCATAAGTTGTGACTTCTTGCGATCTGCCTTCGTAGCCCTGCACCAGTAGCTTTCCCGTTATTGGGAGATTGAGTTGGGCAATGACCTGCTCTGGGAGCGCTGAAATATCAGCACCTGTATCGATTTTGGCTGTGATTGGAATGCGTTGGTCGGCTTGCTCTGGGTGGCGCAGAAAAATGTCGATAAATGGCGCGGGCGGTTCTTCGGTCTGGTTATACTGCCACATCGCGTATCACCTTGCGGGATGGAAGATTGTAGATTCGTGGGCTAGATTCAACCGTTTGCACGTAAACAGGCGCGCCATTGACCTGCTGGCGTGCCTCTTGCCAAACGTCCATGCGCTGATCGCCCACAGCGATGATCTGTCCCTGATGAATTGCCACGACTCGCCCCGGATATTTTTGTAGAAGTTCGGGCAGCATTTTCTGAAAAGCCGCGTGTTCCCGTTCAATGGCAGCGGCTTCGCTTTGACGGCGCTGGCGATTTGTTTCTTCTGCACGCCACTGTTGAAAGGCAACAAATTCGTCCATTGACACAACAGCCGCAATCGCGTGACCGTTTCTCTCCAAAAAAGTCACTTCACCGCTTTGAGGGGTCTGCTCTAATACTGTATTGTAAGGAACTCGCGATTCTTTTAGGAGTGTCTCCATCAATTTTTTTCTCCGTCAACTAACCAAGCCTATACTGAGTAGATATTATAGCACGAATCCTGGCAGGGGATAAGAGGGGATTTTTGGATTTCTGCCTGTCTTGGATGGGTTCTTTAGAGAAAACGAAAAAGCGTCGGCGGCTTAAATTGCCAATGATTCGTAGCCTGGCAGAGGGATTGACCATTCCTGTCGATGCTTTTGTGCAGGAGTACGAATTGTAGCGAGCCCCGGCCTGATACGGGAATGTATACTCTCACCCCAACAAGACGATCTGACTGAACAAATCAACGCCGCCTGCGCAGAACCCAACACTTCTTTGCTCACGGACATCGCACAATTGACTCGCCAGAAATTGTTAGAGGCCGCCTAGTGAGAACGCAGTTCACCGACCACTGGGACATCGTCAGGAGGAAAAGTTATGCGAGAAATCGGAGTTGCTGTCACCGGAACCGGATTTATGGGGCCGACCCACATCGAAGCCCTGCGCCGGTTGGGCATCCCCGTCGTCGGGGTGATGGGTTCATCCCCGGCCAAGTCCGCCGCCTTCGCCGAGCGGATGAATATCCCCAGAGCCTACACCGATTTTGACGAACTATTGGCCGACCCGGCCGTACAGGCCGTCCATCTGACCACCCCCAACCGCTGGCACTTTGAAACGGCCAAAGCCGCGCTGCTGGCGGGCAAGCACGTCCTCTGCGAGAAGCCCCTGGCGATGAATTCTCAGGAATCGGCAGCCTTGACCGAACTGGCCGCGTCGGTGAAACTGGCCGCGGGGGTCAATTACAACTACCGCTTCTACCCCATCTGCCTGGACGCCCGGGAGCGGGTGCGCCGGGGCGATCTGGGTGACATCTACTCGATTGTGGGCGGCTATGTGCAGGATTGGCTGCTCTATCCGACAGACTACAACTGGCGGGTGCTGGCCAGCGAAGGGGGCAAACTGCGCGCAGTGGCCGACATCGGAACCCACTGGCTCGATCTGGTGCAGAGCATTACCGGGCTGGAAGTGGGGAGCCTCTGCGCCGATCTGCACACCGTCCACTCCAGCCGTCAGCGGCCCACAGGCGAGGTGGAGACCTTTTCCGGCAAAGTCCAGGCGGTTGACGCCACCGAGACGATCTCCATTGACACGGAAGATTTGGGCGGTGTCCTGCTACGCTTCACAAACGGTGCGCGGGGGATGCTCTGGGTATCCCAGATGACCGCTGGACGCAAGAACCGCCTCTCCTTTGAGATCGGCGGCGCACAGCAGGCCCTCTGGTTCGACGGGGAAACTCCCAACGAACTCTGGATCGGTCAGCGCAGCCAGCCCAATGGCTTCCTCATCAAAGACCCCGGACTGCTGGGCGAGACAGCCCGATGTTACACCGCCTATCCCGGTGGTCACGCCGAGGGCTACCCAGACAGCTTCAAAATGTGCTTCAAAGCCTTCTACGATTACATTGCGGCGGGCGACTTTGCCGCGCCGCCCTTCTTCCCCACCTTCGCCGAAGGCCACCGGGAGATCGTCCTCTGCGAGGCAATTCTGAAAAGCCACGAAGAGCAGCGATGGGTGAAGGTGAAGGAATTGGTTGATTGGTTGAGTAGTTGACTGGGCCTTCGTGTGCAGAGCCAGAAATGCGTCAGTCAACCAGTGAACCAATCAACCAATGAACCAATCAACTACCCAACCGGAGGTTTTCTTATGCAACTCGGATTTGTCAGCGCGATTCTGCCTGATTTTTCGCTGGAAGAGGTGGCCCGTTTTGCGGCGCAGAATGGCTTTGCCACTGTCGAATTGATGTGCTGGCCCATAGGCAAGGCCGAGCGGCGCTATGCGGGTGTCACCCACGTAGATGTGGTGAATTTCGATAAGGCGAAAGCGGCCCAGGTCAACCGGACGATGGCGGAGACGGACATCAGTATCAGCGGCTTGGGCTATTATCCCAACCCCCTTACCCCGGACCGGGCCGAGGGAGAGGTCTACATCGAACACATCCGACAGGTGATTCTGGCCGCAGAATTGCTGGGGGTGGGTGTCGTCAATACTTTCATCGGGCGGGACTGGACCAAATCGGTCGATGACAACTGGCCCCGTTTTCTGGAAGTCTGGCCGCCCGTCATCCGCTTTGCCGAAGATCACGGGGTGAAGATCGGCATCGAAAACTGCCCGATGGCCTTCAGCGCGGACGAATGGCCCGGCGGCAAGAATCTGGCCCACACCCCGGCCATCTGGCGGCGGATGTTCGAGGCGATTCCCAGCGACAGCTTCGGCCTGAACTACGACCCCTCCCATATGATCTGGCAGCAGATGGACTATCTGAAGCCCCTGCGGGAGTTTCGCAGCAAACTATTTCACGTCCATGCCAAAGATGTGCGAGTGGACAAGCACCGGCTGGACGATGTGGGCATAATGGCGACACCTCTGGAATTTCATGTGCCCAAATTACCCGGCCTGGGCGATGTGGACTGGGGCCAGTTCTTCTCTGTGCTGACGGATGTGGGCTACCGGGGGCCGGTCTGTATCGAAGTGGAAGACCGGGCCTATGAGGATTCGGGCGAGCGCCGCTTTGCCTCGATTGTGCAGAGCGGACGTTATCTGAAAAATTTCATGCCGTAAAAAAAGGACACGGATTTGCACGGATAGAACGGATTTACACGGATTTTTCTGTGTAATCTGCGACCTCTGCGCAATCTGCGTTCCTTTTTTCAAGCCCTATGAACGGTTGCGAATTCAATGAACAATAAACCCCTGCGCACGACTGTCATCGGCAGCTATCCCTTCCCCTCCTGGCTGGAATACGCCAGCCTGCATCTGGACGAGTTCGGCACGGACGAGATCGCCGAGATGCAGGAGGACGCGGTGATCTGCGCCATCCACGACCAGGCGGCAGCCGGGCTGGATGTGATCACCGACGGCGAGCAGACCCGGCTCGACTTCAATCTCTCCTTCTACGGCTTTCTGCAGGGGCTGGGCGAAGCCGAGCCGTCCCGCCGCGTCTACGGCCCGCCCGCCCACGACCAGCGGGGCAAGCATACGGTCATCGGCGAACTGGTCGCGCCCAATGGGTTGGGTGTGGTGGACGAGTTCCAGCGTCTGCAACGGCTGGCCCCGCCTGGATATATCCTCAAAGCCAGCGTCCCCGGCCCCTACACCCTCAGCGGTCGGCTGCTGCCCAACGCCCAATACCCGGACCGTTGGGCGCTGACCGAAGCCCTGGTGCCGATTGTGCGCCAGGAGTTGGCCGATCTGGTAGCGGCGGGCTGCGAGGAGATTACCGTAGACGAGCCGTCTATGTCCTGCTATGCCTACAAGTCGGATACGGCCCGCTTTGTTGACATCTTCAATCGGACGGTGGAACCGGCGCTAGGCCACTGTTTTCTTTCCACCCATCTCTGCTTTGGCAATTTCAAAGGCCGGGCCGTGGGCAAACGGGAATATCACCCGATGTTCCCCGCCTTTCTGGGCATGACGGTGGACGAGTTCCATCTGGAAATGGCCTCGCGAGAGTTCAGCGAACTGGCGATTGTCGAGGAGATTGCCAAAACCCATCGGGTGGCCGTGGGCATTGTGGATGTGAAGAGCTATTACATCGAAACCCCGGACGAGATCGCCCGTCGGGTGCGCCGCTGCCTGCAATACGCGCTTGCGGACCGGCTCTCCTTTGCGCCGGACTGCGGCCTCAGCCAGACAGCGCGCTGGGCGGCCAAAGAGAAGTTGAAAAATATGGTGGCTGGGGTTGAAATTGTGCGCGGGGAGTTGGGATGAAGCGTCCTGTGCTGGCCGACGATGCCTTTCTGCAGGATGTGAAAAGCAGTGCCGCGCCCGGACGCCTCAATCTCTGGTGGCTGGGGCAGAGCGGCTTTCTGCTTCAATACGCCAACGCCCATCTGCTCCTGGACCCCTACCTTTCCGATTCCCTCACCACAAAATATGCGGGTACAAACAAACCCCACGAGCGCATCACCGCCCGGGTGATTGCGCCGGAGCGTCTCGACTTCATCGACGGCGTGACCTCCACCCACAATCACACGGATCACCTGGACGGGGAGACTCTCGGCCCGTTGCTGGCGGTCAACCCGAAGCTGGCGGTGATTGTGCCGCGGGCCAATCAAAACTTCGCAGCGGAGCGCTTGCGGGTTGCCCCGGCCCGTCTGACACCGATCCGGGTGGGCGAGGAAGTGACGGTCGGTCCTTTCACTCTGAGCGCCGTCCCCGCGGCCCACGAAACGCTGGAAACCGATGAAAACGGCGACCACCGCTTTGTCGGTTATGTGGTGAAAGTAGGCGGCTTCACCCTCTATCACAGCGGGGATACGGTTCTTTTCGATGGGATGCAGGATGCCCTGCCCCCGTCGGTGGACATCGCCCTGCTGCCCATCAATGGACGTGACCCGGCCAGGGGCGTGGCGGGCAATCTCTCCGCTGCCGAAGCTGTCTCTTTGGCTCAGTCTCTCTCTGCCTCCCTGGTCATCCCCTGCCACTTCGATTTGTTCGCTTTCAATACGGTTGCACCGGACGAATTTATTGCGCTCGCCCAGGCCGCTAACCTGCCCTACACGCTTCTCGGCAACGGAGAGCGGCTGACTTACCCCGCCAAATAATCCGGTTGTCTCCGCTGCTCTTTTTGACCGAACTCTTGCCCGACTGCTACACTGATGCAGCATTTTTTGTGCTTCCACAGGCCACTTCAAAGGAGAATGGGCAATGATTATCGGGCTTCCCAAAGAGATCAAAGACAACGAAAACCGGGTCGGTATGACCGCTGGGGCTGTGCGGGTGTTGGCGCGCCAGGGCCACCGGGTGCTGGTGCAGAGCAGCGCGGGGGTGGGCAGTTCCATCAGCGACGACGAATACCGGGAAGCTGGCGCGGAGATCGTCTCGGATGCGGCTGCTACCTGGGCCGCGGAGATGGTTGTGAAGGTGAAGGAGCCCATCGCCTCCGAGTACGGCTATCTGCGGGAAGATTTGCTGCTTTTTACCTATCTGCATCTGGCTGCGGACCGGGAACTGACCGAACATCTGCTGGCTGCGGGCACTACCGCCGTGGCCTACGAGACAGTCCAGACCGCCGACGGCAAGCTGCCGCT
>CAMDQF010000143.1 GCA_945905745.1 Litorilinea aerophila | reverse complement strand
AGCCACGAATTTTCTGCCAAAAGCGTAGAAGCAGCTATTGAAGACGGTCTGCGCCAGTTGGGTGTAGGCCGGGATGGGGTGGACATTGAGGTTTTGCACGAAGGCAGCCGGGGTCTGCTGGGGATCGGCAGCACAAACGCCCGTGTGCGTTTGGCCCTGCGCGCTGCCCCTACCCCAGTCGCTGCCAAACCGGCAGCAGCCCCTCGGCCTGTCTCACCCTCTGTGGCATTGCCCCCAATGCCCGTGATGGAAGCAATCGGCGATTCAGCAATCGAAGCAGTGGAAATCGACGACGCGCAAGAGGAAGACGACGATCTGACCGACACCTTTGCTGCTGGGTCGGATGATAACGGGGATGAATATCCCGCATACGATTCGGATGTAGACCAGGACGAAGTGGTGGCCCTGGCCAGTGAGATGCTGCTGGAAATGGTCTCGCTGATGGGGCTGGACGCCCGGGTGGAGGGCAGCCACCGCCAGGAGGAAGACGAGGACGAAGCCGCCATCTACCTCAATCTGATTGGGGACGATTTGGGTGACCTGATTGGGCGTCACGGCGAAACCCTTTCCAGTATGCAATATCTGGTGCGGCTGATGGTCAACCAGAAATTGCACCGCTGGACGAATATCGTTGTGGATGTAGAGGGCTACAAAGATCGCCGGGCCGAGCGGCTGGCCCAGATGGCTCTGCGTATGGCAGCTCAAGTGGTGGAGACAGGCAAATCGGTGGCGCTGGAACCTATGCCCGCCAACGAGCGGCGGCTGATACATATCGCCCTGCGTGATCACCCCCAAGTCTACACCGAAAGCGTCGGTGAAGACACCCGGCGCAAAATCCAAATCTTGCTGAAATAGCCAGCCAGACAGTACAATACAGCCCACCCGACCAGAGCGGGTGGGCTTTTTTATACACCACCACACGAACCCGTGATTCCATGCCAACATCTGCACCCATCCCCCTCGATTTTCTGGTTATCGGCCACGTAACGCGGGACATCCCTACGGCAGACCCGGCGACCAGTGAGTACGTTCTGGGCGGCACAGTCAGCTTCGCCGCGGTCACCGCGGCCAAGCTGGGCCGCCACCCACCTGTCCTGACCCGCGCCGGGGATGATGTGGACCTCTCGGCGCTGGCCGCGGTGGGTGGGCTGTGCGTCCTGCCCAGCGACCACACCACCACCTTTGCCAATCTCTACACGCCCACGGGCCGGGTGCAGTATTGCTACACCCCAGCGCCCGTCATTGCCGCCGCCGACGTGCCCAGCCATCTGCGCCATCCAAAGGTCGTCCTCCTCGGTCCGCTGGTGCAGGAACTCCGCCCGGACATCATCCACATCTTCCCGCCGGAGACGGTTGTCGCCGCTGTGCCCCAGGGCTGGATGCGCCGCTGGGACGCGGACGGGCGCGTGCATCCTACGCCGTGGACGACCGCCGAGGAGTTTCTGCCCCATCTGGACGCGCTGATTCTCTCCATCGAAGATGTGGATGGCGATCTTTCGATCATCGAAGAATACTGCACGCACGTCCCTCTGCTGGTGATGACCCAATACCGGGAGGGCAGCACCGTCTATCAGCAGCAGGCCGACGGCTCAATCGCTGTGACCCAAGTGCCACCCCGCCCGGCCAATGAGGTGGACCCCACCGGTGCCGGCGACACCTTCGCCACCGCCTTTCTGCTCCGTCTGCAAGAGACGGGCGACCCGCTGGACGCGGCCCGCTATGCCAATGTGACCGCCTCCTTCGGTGTGGAAGGGCCGGGCATTTCCGCCATCCCCTCCCACGCCGCTGTGCTGGACTATATGGCTCAGCACCCCTGGCCCACGGAGGGGAGTGACTGACCGATGGCAGCCCGCATCTTCGCCTTTGCCAACCAGAAGGGGGGTGTGGGCAAAACCACCACCGCCGTCAATTTGGGCGCGTTTCTGGCCCAGGCGGGGCGATCTGTGCTGCTGGTGGACAACGACCCCCAGGGCAATGCCACCACCAGTCTGGGCGTTGACCCGCGCGGCGTAACCATCAGCCTCTACGACGTACTGATCGAGCGCACACCGATTCAGGAAGCCATCACCCTGACCGACCGGGTGGGGCTGGACCTGGCCCCGGCCAGTGTGGACTTGGCGGGGGCCGAAGTGGAGATGGCCGGTCTGCTGGCCCGGGAAAATCTACTCACCCGCGCCCTGGCCCCCGTCACCCACAAATACGACTACATTCTCATCGACGATCCGCCCAGCCTGGGGCTGCTGACGATCAACGGACTGACCGCGGCCAGCCACGGGGTGATTATCCCCGTCCAGTGCGAATATCTGGCGTTGGAAGGGCTGAGTATGCTGCTGGACACCCTGCGCCAGGTACGGGAGGTACTCAACGCCCGGCTGCAAGTGGCCGGGGTGGTGCTGACGATGTACGACGGGCGCACCAATTTAAGCCAGCAGGTGGTGGCGGAGGTGCAGGCCCACTTTCCCAACGAGATTTTCCAGACGATTGTCCCCCGCAACGTGCGCCTGAGCGAAGCGCCCAGCTACGGCCAGACGATTCTAAGCTACGCCCCAGCCAGCGCGGGCGCGTTGGCCTATCAGGCCCTGGCGGCAGAATTTTTGCAACGGATGGAGGCCAAGCCATGACCGAACACAATCCACGCCCACACCGGGGTTTGGGCCGGGGATTGGGCGCACTCATCACCAATTCATCGGTGGCGGGCAAGCAGGAACGGGAGACACTCATCGAGCAGGCCGAAGCTGGCGGCATCCGTCTGCTGCGCGTGGCGGACATTTCGCCCAACCCCCGCCAGCCGCGCACGGTCTTCAACCCGGAAAGCCTGGCCGAGCTGACCGCCTCCATCGCCGAACACGGGGTCATCCAGCCGCTGATTGTCACCGAGAGCCTGGACGAACCCCAGCGTTACTGGCTGATTGCCGGTGAGCGGCGCTGGCGGGCCAGCCAGCAGGCCGGGCTGGAGACGGTGCCGGTGATTGTGCGCGAGGCGTCGCCCCAGCAGTTGTTGGAGTGGGCGCTGGTGGAAAATGTGCAGCGGGCCGACCTGAACCCGTTGGAAGAGGCGACGGCCTACGATGCGTTGATGACCGGCTTTGGGCTGACCCAGGCCCAGGTGGCCCAGCGGGTGGGCAAGAGCCGCTCTGCGGTGGCGAATACTGTGCGGCTGTTGGGGTTACCGCCGGCTGTGCAGGGCGCTGTGACCGACGGGCAGATCAGCGCCGGCCACGCCCGGGCATTGCTCTCCCTGCCCGATCACCCGGCGATGGAAGGCGCACTGGAACAGGTGCTGGGCCGGGAGCTGACCGTGCGCCAGACCGAAGCGCTGGTCCGCCGTCTGCTGGAGCCGCCACCGCCACCGCCCACTACCACCGAATCTGCTGAAAACCGGGCGCACTTGGCCGCGTTGGAGGGCCGATTCCGTTCCACTCTGGGCACAAAAGTCAGCCTGGAACGCAAGCAGGACGGCAGCGGACGGCTGGTCATCCACTTTTTCAATGACGGGGATTTGGACAGCATTTACCGGCAGATTGTGGGGGAAGAGGGGATTTGAGATTGGGGATCGGGGGCTGGGGACTGGGGATCGGAATGTCCCAGTCCCCAGCCCCTATTCCCCAGTCCCCTTCCTAAGCACTACCTCGTCATTGACCATCCCGGCCAGGTAGCTGCTGTCGGGACTGAACAATCGGCCGGCTTCGTTGAGTGCGATGTCCTGGCTGAAGGCGGCGCTGAGGCTCCGTTCATAGTTGCCCACGGCCATCCACAGGGAATGGGTGGCCCAGATGGCCCGGTCGAAGCACTCCTGGGTGATGGGCCAGGTCTTTGCCAACCGCTCCTCCCGATTGCCCAGGAGCTTGCCCGGCCCCGCATAGTAAGCCTGCACAATCGCGCTGTAATGGCTTTGGCTTGCGTCGGCCACAGAGACGGCAAAGGCAGCCGGGTCACGGATTTCAACAGCCGAGGCCATTGCGCTCTCCGCCCGCAGTCGATCCAACCCACTATCCCGCACATCGGCTTCGTAGCTCTTGTGACAGAGAGTTTCGTCAAAGAGCCGCCCTTTCCACTGGTCGATCTGATCCGTGTGGAAGGGCTGGGTGATGTCGCAGATGTAATGGCTGAGAATACCCATTTCGTAGGCGATGAGCTGGCAGGGACGGATGGCGATGCCCTGCAAAAAGCGGGCGGCCTGCTTGTCCAGCCGCAGATCACCGGGATGGGCCAGCATCCCCCGCAACAGACTCAGCTTCTTCGCCACTTTGCTGTGGGCATAGCCGACAAAACCCTGGCCTGTGCGGGCCGCGGTCATGTGGTAGACGTGATTCACGCTGTCTTTGTAGAGCTTGTCCGGCGCGACGACGCCCAGCACGAAGAAGCCCTTATGCAAGCCTACCATCTGTTGGACAAATTCGGGCATGGCGGCCAGGGCGGTGTCGGCCATCGTCTCGTGGGTGTTGCTATACCAGGGGAAGTCGTATTGGGGCAGCATCGCCTGTTGCAATGCCCGCTGGGTGGCGGCAGAAATCGGGGCCTCGCCCCGGCTGCGGGGTAGTTCGTCCATCTGGCGCAGCACATTCGCCACCTGTTCGGCCCGGCTGCGGGGTGGGCCAAAGGCGAGTCCACGGGGACGGGGCGGAATGGGGTGCTGGGCGCGGCTGGCGCGCATTCGTTCCAGCAATGCCTGTTTGTGGGCCTGTTCGGCGAGAGAAGAATCGGCGGAAGAAAAATCGGTAGTAGAGGAGTCGTCGGCAATTGAAGCGTTCATCGGATGCCTCCTGGAAAAGCAAAAGGGCCAAGAAGGTCCTGAAGAAAAACTGTCTCAGTATACGACGACTGTGAGCTTTTGAAAAACCGTGAAAATCGATCCCATTTCATCTAATCCAGAAAACAGGGGCGTCGTCGGCTGGGCGCTGCTGGGCGCCAGCCGGGTGGCTCAGCAATTTCTGATCCCCGCCCTGCGCACCCAATCCCATCCCAACGGCCTGCCAGGACAGAACGGGGCGCGGATGATCGGTGTCTACAGCCACAGCGCACGCGGGGGAGCCGCTTTTGCCTCCCACAACCGATTGGTACGGGCCTACGAAAATTTGGATGAATTGCTGGGCCGGAACGACGTGGACGCGGCCTATATCAGCAGCCAGCCCCGCCACCAATACGTCCTGGCCCTGGCCGCGCTGGAAGCCGGCAAGCACGTACTCTGCGAGACGCCTATGGCCCTGGCCCACAGCGAAGCCGCGGCGCTGGAAAGAACAGCCCGGATGCACGGCCTGCTCTTTGTGCCCAACTACGCCTATCGGGGCGACGCGGCCCTGGCCCGTATGGCCGAGATGGTGCGGGACTACGCCATCGGCGAGCTCCTGGGCGGCCAGATTGTCAACTGCGCCCCCCTGCCCCCGGATCTGCAAAGCTGGCGGCTGCGGCCCGACGGCGGCGGTGTGGTGTTGGATCGGACGATCCACGACATCGATCTGGTGCGCTGGCTCTTTGCGGACGAGGTGGATCAGGTGGCGGCGTTGGCCTCCCGTCGCTCCCTGGGGCAGGATGTGGACGACGAAGTGGTGGTCAATCTGCGTCTGCGTCGGGGCGGGCAACTGGTCCACTGCCATGACTCATTTGTGACCCCCCACCGTTTCAGCAGTGTGGAACTCTATGGCAGCCGCGGCTCTCTGCGGGTCCATCACTGGTGGAGTCGGCGGCGGCCCAGTGAACTGCTCCACGTGCGCAATGACGAGGTGGAGGTGATCCCTGTGGAGGGGCCGGATCACTACACTGCGACCGTGCGCGCCTTTCACGCGGCTCAGCAAAACCCGGCCAACGGCGCTTTCCGCACTGGTTTTCTTGCCACAGCCAGCGACGGCGTGCGCAATCTGCAAACCGCGCTGGCCGTCCTCGAATCCGCTCGCAACGGTGTGAGCGTGCGGATAGAGTAGAAGAATAGAACGCGGATGAAGCGGAAAAGGCGGATTTGCGCCGATAAAAGAAGGACACGGATTGGCACGGATGGGATGGATTCCCACGGATTTTTCACCCCTTCACCCCTTCATCTTGTCATCTTGTCATCCCCTCTCCCGGAGAATCTCCTATGAGTGTCCAACGCGAATATCCGGTCGCTCCCCTGGTGGGGACGGCGGCGGCTGTCTTCAATGATGCGGGCGAGGTTCTGCTGGTGCAGCGGGGCAAGCCGCCGAATGTGGGCATGTGGGGGCTGCCAGGCGGCCTGCTCGATGTGGGCGAGCGGCTGGCAGCGGGCGCGGCCCGGGAGGTGAGGGAGGAGTGCGGCGTGGTTGTGGAAATCCGCGAGTTGGTGGGCGTCTTCGAGCCGATCATCCGGGACGGGGATGGGCGGGTGCGCTATCATTACGTTGTGGTGGACTATTGGGCGCGCTACCTCTCCGGCGAAGTGCGCGCCGCCGACGACGCCGCCGATGCCCGTTGGGTGGTGCTGGATGAATTGGATGGGCTGCCGATGCCCGCCGAAACCCGTTCCGTGGTGCGCCGAGCTTTTGCGCTCTGGCAGGCCGATGGCAGAAATAAAAAACGGGACGCTGATAACGCAGAAAAAGCTGATTGACGCTGAGCAACACCAGCAAAGATCAATTCTTTCAGCCCAATCTGCGTCCTCCCCTCACCCCATCCCCGCACGCCGGGCCGTCACAATCGCCTGGGCCCGGTCGGCCACCTGCAATTTATTGAGGATATTCGAGACGTGATTGCGTACGGTCTTGCGGCTGATGACCAGTTCGTCGGCGATGGCCTCGTTATTGCGTCCCTGCGCGATCAAATCCAGCACCTCCCGCTCCCGGTCGGTGAGATCGGGGAAAAGATCGGGCTGGGCAGACGGGCGAGGCGCGGCAAAGAAGCGGGTGAGCCGGGCCGCGATGGCCGGGCCAAAAAGTGCTTCCCCCCTGGCCGCGGAATGGATAGCCCGCAGCATCTCCTCCTGGTCCGCGCCCTTCAGCACATAGCCACGTGCCCCGGCGCGCATGGCGGCAAAGACCGATTCGTCGTCCTCAAACATTGTCACCATCACCACGCCCATGTGGGGGCTGGCGTGGGTGATGCGCCGAGTAGCCTCAATGCCGTTGAGACCGGACATCTGAATATCCATCAGCACCACATCCGGTTGCAGAGCCTCCGCCAGGGCAATGGCTTCTTCCCCACTGGCTGCCTCGCCCACCAAATGGGTCTCCGGCAAACTGGCAAAAAGCGAACGCAGCCCATCCCGAAAGAGGGTATGGTCGTCGGCTATGAGGATGCGGATTGGGTCAACGGTTGATTGGTTCATTGGTTGATTAGCCACTGTTCGAGGGTATGGGAATGGCGGCTTCGATACGCACGCCGCGCCCGGTTTCAGTGTGGATGCGAAAAGTGCCGCCCAATTCTTCGGCCCGCTCGCGCATGGAGACCAGGCCGACCCCAGCCCGGTAGTCTGCGGGGAGTCCGCCGCCGTCGTCCATCACCACCAGATGGAGCGCGTCGGTGAGCCAGAGGCCCACATAGACAGTGCGGGCCTGGGCGTGACGGGCGACATTCGTCAGGGCTTCGCCAACGATGCGATAGGCGGCCACCTCGGCAGCCGCGGGCAGGGGCGGGAAAACCTCCGGGCCGACGACTGTTGTCTCCACACCCGCAGCAGCGGTGAGTTCATCGGCCTGGGCGCGCACAGCCCCAATCAGCCCCAACTGATCCAACGCGGGCGGGCGCAGGCTGTAGACTGTGCGGCGGACGTCGGCGATGGCCGCCTGGACGCCGCTCTTTATCTCTTGCAACAGGCGGGCGTGCTGCTGGGGGTTCTGCTCGGCTGTGTTGCGGGCCGCATCCACCTTCAGGCTGAGCGCGGCCAATTGGGGTCCGAGGCCGTCGTGGAGTTCCCGGCGCAGATGGCGGCGCTCCTCCTCCCGGGCAGTGACCAGCCGCTCCCGGGAGCGCTGCAATGCCTCCACCAGCAGGACAGCGTGGACAGCCGGGCCTGCTTGTCGGGCCAACTGGGCCAGCAAACGGAGATCCGCGCTGGCAAAGGCTTCGCCCGGCGCGCGGGGCGCAACCAGCAATTCCCCCACCGCTTCGCCCTGGTCCACCAGGGCAAACTTTTCTACACTCTTCGGCTCAACCCCAAAGGCGGCGACAATCTCCAGTTCGTCATCCCGCTGAACAGCTACACCTGCATAGGGCAGGCGCAGGCTGCGGGCAACGGTCTCGGCAATGGCAGGCAGCACATCCTCGGCAGTGGCCGCGGCTTCCAGCCGCTGGCCCAGGTGAGCCAGGGCAGTGGACGGGTTGTCCCGTTCGCCGTAGAGCAGCCGATTGACCGCCGTCTGCACGGTCTGGCGCAGGGGTTGTACCACAACAGCCACCGCGCCCACGGCCAGCGCGGTCAACGCCCAATGCCAATTTTCGGGCACCAGCGCGCCCGCTCCCACCACAATCAGCACATACAGCCCGGCAATCGCCGCGCTGAGCGTTCCGTAGATGAGACTGCGGCTGATGGCAAATTCCAACGCCCAGAGCCGGTAGCGCAGGATGAGAAAGGCCATGGAGACGGGAATGCCCACAAAGAGAATCGGTACAACCGTAAAGATCACTGTTTCCAGGCCAGCCCGGTTGAAAGAAGAACTTTGCAGGAGGAGATTCTGGGAAATTGTCAGGACAAGACCGACGAGCAGGGAAATACCCACGGAGAGAAGCAGAGCCAGTGTCCAGGTACGCAGGATTTGGCGCTCGGCTTCGTCGGCGGCCTGGCGAAAACGCAGCCATTGGGTACTCAACCCGACCAGCGGCACGAGTACGCCGTAGAGAGCCACATAGCCAGCGGCAACTTCCCAATGGGTGACGTAGATGTAGAACCAGCCAAAGCTGCCCACGACGAGAAAGAGAAGGATGCCCAAAAACGGGCGCAGGGGTTGCGCCACCTCCCAGCGGGGCCGGGCAAAGGGCCAGGCAGGCAGACGACCTGTCGGAAAAAGCAGAATGGCAATTGTATAGGTGGTGCCCCCCACAAAGTGCAGGGTTTCGCGCCACCAAAGAAGCCAGCCGGGCGAGACGTTCCATATAACTTCTGTCAGCACGTGGGCCTGCAGATTGAAGACCGCGGCTGTGCCGACCAGCCCCAGGGCCAGCAGGCGGGAGAGCAGATCGTCTGGGCGCAGCCGATAGAGCGTCAGCCCCAAAGCCAGATTTGCCCCGCTGAAAAGATATTGGAGCAGAACTGCCAGGAGGGGAACATCGAGGCGGGAGGCCAGGCGCAATCCCCAAATGATCTGCCCCCAGTCGGATTCCAGCGAAGGCAAAGTCCGGTTGAGGGCGCGCAACCATTCGTAGACAGGCGGCAGGTAGTGGGCCAGGACGGGGATCAGCCCGATGAGCAGCCAAAGGAGAGCCGCAGCAGTGTAGAGGGCGAAGAAGACCCGGTACAGGAGATCGCTCCAATGGCGCTGGGTAATGTAGTCTGTGGGCCGAGAGATGCTTTGGGCTGCGTTCACTGGTTCACTGGGTGATTGGGTGGGTGATTCACTAACGTCTGTCGGTTGGGCCATTATAGCCTTTTCACCGCTGGTTGTATAGCCGAATCATCCCCACCAGCGGCAACAGCCAGGGCAGCAAATAGAACGTCACCCCCAACGGCGCAAAGGGATGTACATTGCCCCGGATATTCCAGTCGGGGCGCAGAAGCGTGACCGCCCAGATGACCAGAAAGCAGACGACGGCCAGCATCCAGGCCAGAGCAGGCAGGCGGGCCGCTTTGTCACTCCAACTGCGGGTGAGGGCCAGAACAGCGGCTGCGCTCACGGCAAACAGGGCCGCGCCCCAGGCCACCCATTCATGGACGGGCTGCTGGCTAGGCAGCAGCTGCTGGCTAGCCAGCAGGCGCAGGTTCGTCCCATTCCAGAGCAGAACCGCGACGAAAACAGCCGCTACAAACCCGCTTTCCCTTCGGCTTAGGGAGCGACGGGGCAGACTCATCAGCAATGCGATCAGCGCCGCGGCTCCCGCTGCGGTCAGGGCCGCGCTCGTCCAGCGCCCGACGGGGATGCCCGCCATCCACCCGGTGAAGAGCGGCTGCACATGAAAGAGACCTGCCGCCATCAGCAGCAGCCCCAGTGCTGTCAAGCGTCCGCGCACAGAGTGGCTGGCCAGGCCAAAGAGCAGAAGCGAAAGAGCAATCCAGAGAAGAAGAAAGAGAAAGCCGAGGAATTGATGAAATCCGGCAACGCTGGCAAAGCCCATACCCAGGCCTGTCGTCCCGTTGAAAACAATAGGAGGCAGACGCACTCCCTCCCCGGCCAGACTGCCCATCCCCACCACGGCCAGAAAGAGCGCCACCAGCAGCCCGGCAAACCAGCCCAGGGGCAGGGAACGTTCGGGTGCGCCAGCCATGCGCTGTTCGACCTGGGCGTAGAGCCAGGCTGTCCCAACTCCCTGCAGGATCGGGATGGGGACGAAAAGAGCTGCGCCGATCCACGGGCTGATAAGCGCCAGTTCACCCTCCGGGTTGAAGAAGGGAATGGCGACAAGCAGACTCCAGAGCGCGCCATAGACCGCACCCTGCCAGAGCCGGGCCATCGGGAAGATGGGGCGCAGAAGGGGATAGAGCGCCCCAAAGATGACACCAAAAACGCCGCCGATGATCAGAATTCCCACGGTTCCTTCCAGGGAGAAGGAGCCAGATGTTCCGAGTAGCAGCGCTACGACCCGCATAGAAAGCCGGGCGATCACCCCGCCAACCACGACACCTGCCAAGGCTCCACTGAAGAGAGCGGCGAAGAAGGCATTGAGGTTGATGCGGGGAAGGAAGGAAGTGGATGTGGTGGTCATGCTAGTTGGACTCCTTCGGTCTGTACGGATTTTTCCAGACTCAGAATAACCCCCAGCCCGATAAGACCGCACGCAAAGAGCGTTCGGAAGAGAAGAAAGAGAGATGTGATGTTCTCACCACCAAAGAGTACAAAACCGGTGAAGCCCATCAGCCCGGTGAACAGCGGCAGCCAACGCCAGTGGGACAACACGGGTTGACGGAAATTGAGAATGCCAAACCAAATCAGGCCGATGAGTAAGGCCAATAGACCGACGAAGACAAGCAAAAACAGGAAATCCACATTGGGTATGTCCATAAAACTGATATGGCCCAACGCCAACACAATGCCGCCGCCGCTGAACAGGCGGAGGGCATACCTGCCCAACCGCCCCACACGCCCAGAGTAAAACTGATAATAGGCCACATATCCAACAATCAGGGCTACTTGTCCCAGGATAATCAGCACAAAGCTCTCTTCAAAAATCACGTCCTGCATTCGACGCCCAAGAAAGAGGCGGCTCATTTCATCGAGCTTGTTCGTAATGAAAAACAGATTGCCCAGGACGAAGGCCGCGCCGCCCCACAGGTGAATTCTGTTTCCCGATTTGGTTTGTGCGTTCATCTTTTCCTCATATGGAATCGGTATATTGAATCGGTGTGTCAGAATGAAAGGTAGAGGTGAGATCAGACGCCCTATCTCACCTCTACCCTCTCAGATTCTATTGAACAGTAATTGTCACCTTTTGGGTCATCCCTTCCCCCGGCAAGGCGATGTGTGCGCCATTGGCGGCTTGCAGACAGAGGGTGTGCTGACCAGGTGTCAGCGTCAGTTCAGCCTCCAACTGGCCCTTGCCGTAGTGCAGATGGGTGTCGTCTTTGATGACAACCTCACCCACAGACGTACAGTCGGTATCAACCAGAATGTGCAGGTGTCCCGTGCCGTCCACAATATCGCCCGCGGGCTGGATGGCGAAATTCTCGGAACTCATTGTGACTTTGAGCGGGCTGCTGACGGTAGCGCCGTCATTCAGGTTTGTGAAGAAGACCCGTGCCCCGGTCTCCTTCACCGGCGGGTTGGGTGGCGTGCAGGCAGCCAGCAGAAATGTCAGAATCAGAATAGCGACGATAGAAATGGACAAACGGGCTGTACTCAGTTTCATTGGATCCTCCGGGTTTGGAAAATAGGGTATAGGGGAATGCTCGATGCAGCTACTCTACCGCGCGCAGTGTCCCGTTGTCATGGGGCAGGCGTCCTGTCGATTCGGGAAGATGGGGGAAGGCAAAAGGCAAAAGGGGAAGGCAAAAGGAGAAACTCGCAACTCGCAATTCGCAACTCGCCCCCCTGCGGGTATAATAGAGACCAGCAAAATCATCTGAAAGGAGAGAGCCAATGAACCAATCAACCAATCCAACCGACTGGCGCACGAACGGTATTCGCGTCGTGCGGGGGGATCAGTTGGACACAAACACCGCCCAGACGCCGGGGATGAACCGAGCAGCGGCCATCACCCAGGCCACGGCCGGCGCGCAAAAGCTCTGGGCCGGGACGGTCGTCATCCATCCCAACGCCAAGACCGGCGCACACCATCACGGCAGCCTGGAAAGTGTGATTTACGTCGTCAGCGGGCGGGCGCGCATGCGCTGGGGCGAGCGGCTGGAATTTGTGGCAGAGGCCGGGCCGGGGGATTTTATCTTCGTGCCGCCTTTTGTGCCCCATCAGGAGATCAACGCCCTGGCCGGCGAAAGCCTTTCCTGTGTCCTCGTGCGCAGCGACCAGGAGCCGGTCGTCGTCAATCTGGACATCCCCGCAGTGGAAGAACCCGAAGAAGTTCGTTGGATCGACCCGATTCATCCCCAACCAGACCGATAGAAGGTATTGGATATTGGGTATTTTGCCCGCAGGCAAATTCGATCAATACACGCTTGCGCTCTTTGGAGACGTCCTATGGCACCAAAATCATGGCTGGGTTTGCTTCGCTCACTCCTTTTGTATACGTGGGTTGTCTGTCTGGCTGGGATTTGCGTCGGCTGTCTCTCTGCACAAGACCAGCCACCGGGAGGGTGGAGCAGTAGCGGATATTACATCCGCAGGACGCAGGTATACTATCATCCGGGTTTTGGCATAGCAGATATCTTTGCGATCCCTGCTGCCGACGTACCTTCTTTCAAAATTCTCAATACGCTGTATGCTCTCGACGCCTCTCGCGTCTATCTGCGCGGAGTACCTATCCCACTGGCAGACCCGTCAACCTTTGTACTGCTGTCAGGATACTATTCCCGCGATGCGCGCTACATCTATGTGGGTGACGAAATTTTCAGCGACGACCTGGCAAACTTTGAAATTATTGACGGTACAACAGTGCGGGATAGTCGCCATATCTATTGGGCAGGCAGGTCCATCTCCGACGATCCCTCCCATTTTGTATCGATCGGCACATTTGACAATTACATCTATCTCAAAGATTCCCAGATCGTCTTTGTCAATGGCAACCCTATTCCAAACGCCGACCCCACCTCTTTTCAAGTGATTGCAGCCGCTTACTCGCGGGACGCTGTGGGGGTTTTCTACTTCAACGAGCCAATTTCTGATGTGGATCCCGCCACCTTTGCCATCGTCGAATCTCCCTACGCGCGGGACGCCCAATCGGTCTTCTGGATGGGAAAGAGCATACCCAATGCAGACCCCAAGACATTCCGTGTCTTGAACAAGAACTTTGAATGCTCCACAGATGCCGCGCACGCCTATTACAGAAACAATATTATCCAAAACGTGGACGCCAGTGCCATCCCGCCCGACGCAAAAGCCAACAACTGTTCCGAAGACTCTCTTTCTCTCGACCCATAGCCAGCAACCACAGACGCAAATCATCCATCCCTATCGAATACCAATCCCTCTCACAGAAAGTAGACCAATTCCATGACAAAAACCCCACTGCTCTACATTGGAACCTACACCCGGCGTGGAAGCCAAGGCATTTACGTGGCCCGCTTCAATACGGAAACTGGCGAAATCGGCGAAGTCAGCCTAGCCGCCGAAGCTTCCAACCCGTCATTTCTGGCCCTGCATCCCAGCCAGCCCGTTCTCTACGCCGCCAATGAAATGGGCGAAGGCGACGGGCAGGTCAGTGCTTTTGCGATTGATGCCGCCAGCGGCGCTTTGGAATTTATCAACCAGCAGCCCACCCACGGCAGCGCGCCCTGTCACCTGACCGCGGATGCCACGGCCAGTCTCGTCATCTCCACCAACTACAGCAGCGGCAGCGTGGCTGTGATGCCCATTGACCCGAATGGCCGATTGAAGCCCTCCAGCCAGCTCGTCCAGCACGAGGGGTCCAGCATCAATCCCCACCGCCAGCAAGGCCCCCACGCCCATTCGGTGACGCTTGACCCAACCAACACCTACGCCTACGTCTGCGATCTGGGCATGGACAAAGTAATGATCTATCAGATGGACCTGGGGGAGGGCAAGCTGCTCCCCAATCCGGCCCAGAACTGGGCCCGGGTGCCGGCTGGCTCTGGCCCCCGCCACTTTGCATTTACACCGGACCAGCGCTTCGCCTATGCTGTCAATGAACTGGACTCGACGATGAATGGCTTTGCCTTTGACCCGGCGGATGGCAGCCTGAAAGACGTTTGTCGCCTCCCCACCCTGCCCGCGGACTTCAGTGGCACCAGCCACTGCGCCGATGTCCACGTCCACCCGTCGGGCCGCTTCCTCTACGGCTCCAACCGGGGCCACGACAGTATCGCCGTCTATGCCATCGACGAAAAGACGGGCGAGCTGACCAGTCTGGGCCAGACTCTCACCGGCGGGCGCACCCCGCGCAATTTCGGCATCGATCCCACAGGGCGCTGGCTGTTGGCCGCCAACCAGGACACAGACGACATCTTCGTCTTTGCCATCGATCAAAAGAGCGGCAGCCTGACGCCCACGGGCCATTCCGCGAACGTCCCTATGCCGGTCTGCCTGACGTTTTTTGGGTAGGCAATGACTTCCACTACCTCAACTCCGGTCATCATCTACACCGACGGTGCCTGTCTGGGCAACCCCGGGCCAGGTGGCTGGGCCGCCATATTGCGCTACGGCGAGCATGAGAAGGCGCTGAGTGGCCGTTTTCGCCAGACCACCAACAATCACATGGAGATGCGCGCCGCCATCGAAGCGCTCAATGGGCTGAAACGGCCCTGCCCGGTGGAGATTTTCACCGACAGCAGCTATCTGCGCGACGGCATCACCAAATGGGTGGTGGGCTGGCAGCGCAACGGCTGGCGCACAGCTTCCAAGCAGCCGGTGAAAAACCAGGACCTGTGGCGGGCGTTGCTGGCCGCAGTGGAACGACACACGGAAACGGGCGGGGTGGAATGGCGCTGGACCAAAGGTCACGCCGGGGACAAGTACAACGAACGGGCGGATATGCTCGCCAGCAGCGCAGCGGCCGAGGCGACGGATGCGGATCCGACGGATGAGGAGGGGTAGGGGACTGGGGACTGGGGATCGGGGATTCGTACCGCCCAGTCCCCAGTCCCCAGTCCCCAGTCCCCTACCCAGCGCTGTGATAGGCCGCCGTGATCCACCCCATCAGTTCCCCGTCCACTTCCGACGGGTCGGTCAGGCGGACGACGTAATTGCACATACTGCCTTTAGGCTGTTCGATGAGTCGGTCGTTGGCGGGCAATTCTTTCACATTCAGCCCTACTTCTACGCGGCTGGTGGTGGCCGGACCAACCATCGCAAATTGTTTCTGACGGCGCAGGCTCAGGTAATTCTTTTTGGGCAAGGCTTCAAAATCGCCCAGGGCCACAATCCCCGGCCAGAGCGCGTCGTGGATAGGGCGCAGGTGGGCTTTCTTCCCCGCATAGAGTTCGTCTACTACATCCTCTTCGCCCTTCCCCTCTGCGGCCCGGCTCCCATCCGACTGCTGAACAAAATGTACCAGCGCATTGGCGTCCCCGTGACCCAGAGCCAACTCTGCTTTGAAATAATCCCGCAATTGGCCATGTTTGCTTAGCCCACTGGCCGCGGCCAAGGCCGAAAGCTCGGCCAAAGACCTCCCGGTCTTCTTCTCAATGTTGTTCAGTTGTGTCTGCACAGCCTGGTCGAGTACGCTCATGGGGAATCTCCTTGTTCAAAAAAGGGTTGGTTTTTCAGAAAGCCGGATTTTGGAGTGACTCCAGAATAGAACAAATTTTCTGTTTTGTCAATCCTAAAATTTATAAAATGTCCCTTTTTTGGAATTGACATTTAGGAACAAATGTTCTACAATTGAGTAGCCATAACTACAATTTGAAGGGGAGCAAGACAATATGTCTACACAGCTTCAGGCAGCCGATTTCACAGCCGCGCTCTATCTGCTTTTGGAAGAAACCTTTGACAATGTGCGGGGGATTTACCTGGACAAAGGCACATCCCTTTTTGAGACACTGGCGACGATCTCGGCGGCAGAGGCGTCGATTCCCGTGGGTGGCAAATGCGCAACCCTGGCCGCCCAGGTAAAACACATCGCCTTCTATCTGGACGTGCTCGACAAAGCTGTGCGCAGCGGACAATTCGAGGCCAACGATTGGGACAGAATCTGGCGGGAGACAGACGCTGTTACCCCGGCGGAGTGGGAAGGGTTGAAAGTAGATTTGCGCGGGAGCTATGACCGCATCAAAGCGCTGATCGTAGATACACCTGAATGGTCAACGGAGATGCAGATCGGCGGGGCCATCGGCGTCATAGCACACACGGCCTACCATTTGGGCGAGATTCGCCAAGCCCTGTGTATGCTGCAACCGGAATAAAGGGAAATGATGGACGCGACGCTCCGCACCCACTATGACAATCTGCTATCCTCGGCGGACAAGGACGCCCGATTTGCGGCCTATGACGCCGTTTTTGCCGCGGTGCAGCAGCCTGTGGATTGGGCCTACGCGGTCTGGGACGAGATGCTCGCCCGCTTGACCCACAAGGACAACCACCAGCGCTCGGTGGCGGCTCAGCTTCTCTGCTATTTGGCCCAGAGCGACCCGGAGAAGCGCATCCTGACCGATTTTGTCAGGGTGCTGGAAGTGACAAAGGATGCTAAATTTGTCACCGCGCGCCACTCGCTGCAATCCATCTGGCGGGTCGGGCTGGCCGGCCCAGAGCAACGCAAAATTGCCGTGGAAGGATTGGCCACCCGTTTCGTGGAATCCGGCAGCGAAAAGAATGGAACACTCATCCGTTCCGACATCGCCCAGAGCCTGCGCCATCTCTACGATGCCACAGGCGACGAGAGCATCCGGGAACGGGCGCTGGCCCTCATCGCCACCGAAGATGACGAGAAGTATCACAAAAAGTATGCGTCTGTTTGGAAGAGGTAGCCTTGGGA
>CAMDQF010000142.1 GCA_945905745.1 Litorilinea aerophila | reverse complement strand
CGGACGCCGAGGCCGCCACCCGGCGCTTTGTGGTGGATGTGCGTGACCACGCCAATCTGCTGGTGGAGCGGGGATACCGGGAATACGGCTTTCTGCATCTCACTTTCGAGGAGTATCTGGCCGGGGTGGCCATCGTCCAACAGGCCCAGCAATCCATCGAACCGATGGTGGAGGCCCTCTCCACCCACATGGGCGACCCCAACTGGCGCTAGGTGAGCCTGCTGGCCATCGGCCATCTCGCCGTTGTCCAGCGGCGCGACGGGGCCGCGGGGGATGTGCTGGGCAAGCTGTTGGAACGGCGACCCGGCCCGCCGGGGGAAGCGGTGGCGCTGGTGGGGGAGGCCCTGCTCGATGTGGGGGCGACGGGCGTGCCCGCAGCACGCCGGGCGCAGGTGCTGGCCGCGCTGCGCGCGCAGATGCAGGATCGGGCCATCCCGCCCCGGCTGCGTCTGGCTGCTGGCATCCTCCTGGCCGATCTGGGCGATCTGCCGCCGGATTTGGACGCATTTGTGCCGATTGCGGCCGCAGCGCAACTGGGCTACGACTTCCGCATCGGCAAATATCCAGTATCCAATATCCAATTCCGCCGTTTTGTGGCCGCTGGCGGCTATGGCCAGAAACAGCCCTGGTGGAAACAAAAAGCGATTGACGAAATCATGGACTTCCAGAAACGGTTCGCCGACGGGGCGTGGCCGGATGGCCCCCGCTACTGGGACAATGACCGTTTCAACCATGCCACCCAGCCGGTGGTGGGGGTGAGCTGGTACGAGGCGCTGGCTTATTGCAAATGGCTGACGGGGGAGTTGCGCCAGAAGGGAAAGATCGGGCAGGATGAGGAAGTGCGCTTGCCGAGGGAGGCGGAGTGGATGCGAGCAGCGCTACCCCCCTCCAACTCCCCCCGCAGCGGGGGGAGGGCTGATCGTGCGGCGGTTGATGATCTGTACCCCTGGGGCAGCGCCGACTTTGACCCGGCGCGGGCCAACACAGAAGAGAGCGATCTGAAGCAGACGACGCCGGTGCAGATGTACCCGGAGGGGGCCAGCGCCGCAGGCGTCTGGGATCTGGCGGGCAATGTCTGGGAGTGGTCGGCGGATTGGAATGAGGATAAGTATCCCTGGCTGAAGGGCGGGGGTTTTTGGGACAATAGTAAGAATACCGTAACGTCGTCCCGCGTCGGGAGCGACCCGGACTTCAGGAACTTCAACGGGGGGTTTCGGGTTGTGGTCGTCCCCATCTCTCATGGCTAGGTTCTGCTTTCTGTTTTCTGACTGCTGCTTGCTGCTCTTCTGCTTTCCTGCATTGGTTGGGCTGCCTTTGGCAGCCCAACCAATCGATTTTTTTTCAACAGCCACCCGCGGAGAGAGCATCCTCAGATGCGGCGTTTTGCGGAGGGAACATCCTCAGATGCGGCTTGACCGGACAGACCCCGCATCTGAGGATGCTCTCTCCGCGATAATTTGTTGACTACAATTTTGCGGATTTTGGGCCTTTCCTGTAGGCTGATCTGCCCGCAGGGCCGGGTCGGCAAACGTCGTCCCGCAACAGGAACAACCCGAACAACAGGAACAACCACAGGGGTTTTCGGTTGGTGTGTGTCCACGCCTCTCGTGTGTGACAACGAATGGGGGGATGGCGCGAATGGTGAGCGCGTGGAGGGCGAGGTGTGACAACGAATGGGGGGATAAAACGAATAATGCGTGCGTGGGGACGGAGTTTGTTATTCGCGTTCTCCTCCCATTCGTTGTCAGAAGTGTGACAGCGAATAAGAGGAGAACGCGAATGGTGAGCGTGTAGGGAGGTGCTGGATGACGGAGCTAATCTATCCGGAATTGAGCTATGCCGTGCAGGGGGCGTTCTTTGATGTCCACAACCAACTGCGCGGTTTCGATCTGTCTGAGGAGGGTTGGGAGCGGGCGCTTCTGGTTGCGCTGGAGGAGAAGGGTATACCAGCGCAACATCAGGTGGAATACGGGGTGCTATACGGGCCACGCCGGGTGGGACGCTTCTTTGTGGATGTGCAGGTAGATGACAAACTGTTGGTCGAACTCAAAGTGGTGGAAAACCTGCTGCCTATCCACAGCGCCCAGACTATCACTTATCTGCGCGTGACGGGATTGAAGCTGGGGATTCTGGTCAATTTCGGTGCGCCGAGAGTCATATACCAGCGCATCCCCAACGCATTTCTCGCGCGACTTCCCGCTTCGCCAAAAGACGCGGGTACGATTTCTTCGTCCGAGAGGTTGTTGTATCCCGAACTTACCGAAGCGCTGCGGGCTGCGCTGTACACAGTGCATACGACGCTTGGCCCCGGCTTTATGCACATGCACTATCGGCGCGCGGTACAGATAGAGTTGACGGCGCGCGTCATTGGCTATCGGTTTCACAACAAAGTAGCCATCCCCTACCGGGGCCGTCCCATCGAGTCGCGCGAGGCGCGTCTCATCTGCGTTGAGGGGAAACTCCTCCTGGCCTGCGTCGCTGTCACTGTTATCACCCCCCAAATGCACCTCCGTATGAGTCAATACTTGAAACTCTTTGGGCTGCGTCTCGGCCTCATCGCCAACTTTCATGCGCTGCACCTCGAAATTGTCACGATTCGCTTGCCGGATGGTGTGTGACAACGAATAAGAGGAGGAAACGAATAGCTGGCTCGTGCCCCACCAACACCTGTCATTTGTCTCGCCTTCCCCACGCGCCAGACCCGCCCTCGGACACGCCAACTTCCCCTCCGAACTCACCATTCGTCCCCTCCTCCCATTCGCTGTCACACCCACCGCACACGGCAGCAGAATAGTCTAAAGATGTGATTTTTCGCCCGCTTCGTGCTACAATTCAGCGGTTGTATTTTTCCCATCCGGCAATCACGACGAAAGGCAAAAGGCAAAAAGCGAAGGCAAAAGTGGTCGCAACTTGCCACCTGCCACCTGCCACCTGCCGCCTGCCGCCTGCCACACTGAAAGAATCCAATGAGCGACACCCGAATCATTTACTCGATGTACAAAGTGGGCAAGACCTACCCGCCCCAGAACAAAGTCCTGCGCGACATCAGCCTCTCCTTTTATTACGGCGCCAAAATCGGCGTGTTGGGGCTGAACGGTGCGGGCAAGTCTACTCTGCTCAAAATTATGGCCGGGCTGATGGACGAGGAGCACGAGGGCGAGACGACTCTGCTCGAAGGCTTCAGCCGCGGCTATCTGCCCCAGGAGCCAAAGCTGGACGACTCCAAGACTGTGCGCGAGATTGTGGAGGAGGGCGCACAGGAGACAGTGGACGCGCTGCGTGAGTTCGACGAAATCAATATGCGCTTTGGCGAAGACCTCTCGCCCGACGAGATGGACAAGCTGATCGAGCGTCAGGGCGTTGTGCAGGACAAGCTGGACGCGCTCAACGCCTGGGATCTGGACAGCCGTCTGGAGCTGGCTATGGACGCCCTGCGCTGTCCGCCCCCGGATACTTCCGTGGCGATCCTCTCCGGCGGCGAGCGGCGGCGGGTGGCCCTCACCCGGCTGCTGCTGCAAAAGCCCGACATTCTGCTTCTGGACGAGCCGACCAACCACCTGGACGCCGAGTCCGTGGCCTGGCTGGAGCGCCACTTGCAGGACTACGAGGGCACAGTCATCGCCATCACCCACGACCGCTACTTCCTGGATAATGTGGCGGGCTGGATTTTGGAGCTGGACCGGGGCTACGGCATCCCCTGGAAGGGCAACTACTCTTCCTGGTTGGAGCAGAAGCAGCAGCGGCTGGCCCAGGAAGAAAAGAGCGAAAGCACGCGCCAGAAGACCCTGCAACGGGAGTTGGCCTGGACGAAGATGTCGCCCCAGGCCCAGCAGACCAAACGCAAGTCGCGCATCACCGCCTACAACGAACTGCTCTCGCAAGAGGTGGAGCGGGCACGCGAAGAACGGGAAATTTACATCCCGCCGGGTCAGCGGCTGGGCGATCTGGTCATCCACGCCGATGGGTTGGCCAAGGGCTACGGCGACCGCCTGCTCTACGAGAACGTCACTTTCGACGTGCCTGCTGGCGCGATTGTGGGGATTATCGGCCCCAATGGCGCGGGCAAAACGACCCTCTTTCGGATGATCACCGGCCAGGAGCAGCCCGACGCCGGCACAATGACCGTCGGCGCCACTGTACAACTGGCCCACGTGGATCAGAGCCGGGACGACCTGGACCCCAACAAAACGGTCTGGCAGGAGATTTCCGAGGGCAACGAGCAGATGAAGCTGGGGGATCGCATGGTCAACAGCCGGGCCTATGTCTCCCGCTTCACCTTCGGCGGCACCGACCAGCAGAAGAAGGTGGGCAGCCTTTCCGGTGGCGAGCGCAACCGGGTCCATCTGGCGAAATTGCTCAAAAGCGGGGCAAACGTCATTCTGCTGGACGAGCCAAGCAACGATCTGGACGTGAATACCCTGCGCGCCCTGGAAGATGCGCTGGAAACTTTCGCTGGCACCGCGCTGGTCATCTCCCACGACCGCTGGTTTCTGGACCGCATCGCCACCCACATCATCGCCTTTGAAGGGGAGAGCGAAGTGCGCTGGTTCCCAGGCAACTACAGCGAATACGAAGAAGACCGGCGCAAGCGGCTGGGACCGGCGGCAGATCGACCGCATCGGCTGACCTACCGCAAGTTGAATCGGGCGTAAGAGTATTTCGTATAGCGTATTGCGTAGGTAGTGGCGGTTTGTAGTTCTGCGCGAAACGAAATTAGAAAGGCGCTTTGCCAGGAGCTATCGATGGATACGAAATCAATGCCTAAAGAGGCCAACGGAATATCCGTCCAGATCGATCAGCCTGTTGTTTTGGAACAGAACGGGAATCCCATCGCTGTTCTGATTAGCGTAGCGGAATTTGAACGGTATCAACAATTGCGTTCGGCTCAAACGCCGATTTCTGCGTCTCAGGCACAGCGGGCCGCCAACCGGCGGGTCTTCGGTGATTTGGTCGGTTGCGCCCTCTCCTGTGGAGAACCAGTTTGGATTCCCAACTCCAGCCTTCAGTGGCATATTCCTTATCGTCTTTTTGATGGCACACTTGTCCAAGTTGTGGAAGTTGATGGGGTTACCGGCGAAGTTTTCCTGACCGACGAGAGACGGGACGAACTTCTCCGTAAAGTTGTCGCGCAACGTGTGCAATGGTTGATTTGACAAGGAGGCAAAATGCTAAGCGATTACATTGAGTTTGCCATGCGTTCAGCCCGCTATGAAATTCTCGCCGATGACGGCACAATCTACGGCGAAATTCCGCCCTGCCCCGGCGTTTGGGCCAATGCGGATAGCTTGGAAAAATGCCGAGTAGAATTGCAGGAAGTGTTAGAAGATTGGATGCTTCTGGCCTTCCGCTTCGGCGACACATTGCCTGTTCTTGGGGGAATCGACCTCAACGTCCATCAGCCAATGGCGGCCTGAAGATGCCCTACTTTGGACCCATAAACCGCCGCGAGTTGATTCGTGCCTTGCGCCGTGCTGGATATGAAGGACCGTTTGCTGGCAAACGCCACGAATTTATGCGTCATCCCGAAAAAGGTCGATTGGTCATTCCCAATCCTCACCGCGGCGATATTGGGTCAGCTTTGCTTGCCAATATCCTGCGACAAGCAGGAATCAGCCGAGACGAATGGGAGAGCCTCTAACCACCTCATCCCATCACCCCACCATCTCACCCAACGAAATACCCACTACCCAATATCCCAATGATAGCCCTCCACCTGGACAACGTATCCGTCACCTATATTGCCGTCCCCATCTTCACCGGCCTCTCCTGGGAAATCCACGATGACCGCTGCGTGGGGCTGGTGGGGCCGAATGGCGCGGGCAAGAGTACCCTTCTGCGCCTGATGGCCGGACAGATCGCCAGCGATTCGGGCTATCTCAAGCGCAAGAGCGGGCTGACCGTCGGCTATCTGCGCCAGGAGCCAGACTTTGCTGGCGAGCGCACCCTGTGGGAAGAGGCGATGACCGCCTCCGCACCCCTGGCTGCCGTGGAGGCCAAGCTGGATGCCTGCGAGAAGCGGCTGGGTGATCCGGCTGTCTACGGTGACGAGACAAAACTGGCGGCTGTGTTGGCCGAGCAGGAGAAGTTGCTGGCCCAGTACGCGGAGCTGGGCGGCCCGGCCTACGAGGGCAAAGTGCGCTCGGTCCTGGCGAAATTGGGATTTGGCGATGAGGCCAGTCTCGCCCTTTCCACCGACGTACTCAGCGGCGGCCAGAAGAAATTGTTGGGTCTGGCAAAGCTGCTGATTTTGGAGCCGGACCTGCTCCTGCTCGACGAACCGGACAACCATTTGGACATGGAAGGCAAGACCTTTCTGGAAGGGCTGATCCGGGGCTACAAAGGCGGCGTCGTCATCGTCTCCCACGACCGCTATCTGCTGGATGTGGTGGCCGATGAGATCGCCGATTTGGAGGACGGGCGCATCAATGTCTACCCTGGCAACTACTCGGAGTTTGCCTTCGAGAAACGGATGCGTCTGCTGCGCCAGCAGCAGATGTTCCAGATTCAGCAGCGGGAGATCAGCCGGTTGGAAGAGGCGTCCAAGCGGCTGCTGATCTGGGGGCGCACCTATGACAACGAAAAATTGATCAAACGGGGCAAAGCCATCCAGAAACGCATCGACCGCATCGAGCGCATCGACAAGCCTGTGATCGAGCGGCGGCGTATGGGGCTGGACTTGGAAGGCTGGCGGGGGAGTAATAAGGTATTGGATATTCGAAATTTGGACAAAGTATTTCCGGCCAGCGCTGGAATGGACGATAAAATCGTCCTGGCCGGGCTGGAACTGCTCATCTGGCACGGCGAGCGGGTAGGGCTGGTGGGGCCAAATGGCGCGGGCAAGTCCGTCCTTTTTCGCCTGCTCTTGGGCCAGGACGAACCCACCGGCGGCGAAATTGTCATCGGCCCCAGCGTGCGCACGGGTCACTACGCCCAGGAGCACGAAACCCTGGACTACAACGCTACTCTGTTGGAGAATATACGCCGGGCCGCGCCTCTCACCGAATCTACGGCGGTGAGCATTTTGACCAAATTTCTCTTCACCTACGAACAGATTCGTTCCAAAGTCTCCACCCTGTCTGGCGGGGAGCGCAGCCGTCTGCAAATGGTGCTTCTCACCCTGACCGGGGCCAACTTCCTGTTGCTGGACGAGCCGACCAACAATCTGGACATCGCCGCCGCCGAGGTGTTGGAGGAATCCCTAAGCGAATTTGAAGGGACCGTCTTCGTCATCTCCCACGACCGCTATTTCCTGGATCGGGTAGCCAGCCGCATCGTCGAGTTGGACGAGGGAATGCTGACGGACTATGCGGGGAATTATAGTGACTATCAGGCGGCGAAAGCGTAATGCGTATTGCGTAGTGCGTATTGCGTAAGTAGTGGCGATGGTCGCAAATCTATCGTTTGTTGTGTAGTGTAGCAAAAAATGTGCTGGTATGCCTGCCACTCCAATCATCACTGCCAGCGCGCCGCGCGAGACGCCTCGATCATCACTACTTACGAAATACGCAATACGAAATACGCAACCCACCCACACTTCCCGGAGGAACCCCCAATGTTCATCTACCCCCTTCTTGCCCAGCGGGCCGCGCAGAATAAGCCCATTCGCGTGGGTATAATCGGAACGGGCAAATTTGGCGCGGGGCTGGTCGCGCAGATTTCCCAGATGCGCGGAATGGAAGTATCTGTCATCGCCGACATCAACCTGGCCCACGCCCGTCACGCTTACACCTCTAGCCGGGTTCCCGCCGACGAAATCCGCGCCGCCGAGACCCTAGACGAGATGGAAGACGCCATCCGCGCCGGCAAGCCCACGGTTGTGGAAGATGGTCTGCTCCTGGCTGCCTCCGAGTCCGTGGATGTGATTGTGGAAGCCACCGGCATCCCGGAGGTGGGGGCGAAAATGGCCTGGCACGCGCTCTCTAACCGCAAGCACGTCGTAATGGTGAATGTGGAGACGGATGTGACCGTCGGGGCCATCCTGCGCCGTCAGGCCGACGCCGCGGGGGTGGTCTATTCCATGGTGGACGGCGACCAGCCCGCCTGCACAATGCAGATGATCGATTGGGCGCGCACGCTGGGCTTCGAGATTGTGGCCGCGGGCCGGGGTACAATCCTTTACGCTGACGACCCGGACGGCACACCGGATACAGTACCCCAGCGCTTCAACTTCAGCCCGGAGATGTTGGAACGGCGCACTATCAACCTGAAAATGTTCAACTCCTTCCGGGATGGCACCAAAGCCCAGGTGGAGATGACTGCCCTGGCCAACGCCGCCGGTCTTGTGCCGGATGTGCGCGGGATGCACGAGCCTTCGGTCAATCTGGCCGACATCCCCAAGCGCTTCAGCCTAGCCAGTGAGGGTGGTCTGCTCTCCCAGCACGGGGTGGTGGAGCTTGCCAACAGCATCGCCGTGGATGGCAAAACGATGCTGCCCGACCCGCTGAAGATGGGCGTCTTTGCCGTCATCCGCACGGAGCATCCCTTTACCGCCGAAGACCTGACCGGCTATATCGGCAAAGTCGGCGGCGACGGCCACAATTTCCTGCTCCATCGCCCCTACCATCTGGTCGCCGTGGAAGCGCCCATTTCGATTGCGGCCGCGGTTCTGTTGGGCCAGGCCACCGGCTCCTGCGCACCCACCCTCACAGCCGAGTGCATTACTGTCGCCAAATCGGACCTGAAAGCAGGCACATCCCTGGACGGCGGCGGCGGCTACACAGTGCGCGGGCTGTGCGAAAAGGCCACCGTCGCCCGGGCCGAGAATCTGCTGCCCCTGGGTCTGGCCCCCGGCGCGGTGTTGAAGCAGGATGTGGCGAAGGGGCAGGCCATCACCTACGCAATGGTAGAGATGGTAAAGGAATCCTTTGTCTACAAGCTGCGGCGGATGCAGGACGCGCTGACCTGATCTTGTCATTTTTTGAATGGGTGATCTATAATGGGGATGTAGAATGCATCTACCCCCGGCGTTTTCTGTTGAACTACCGCCAGTACCTACTACTTTTCTGGCGTCTGGTGTTACTATTGTGCCTCGGTTTTCAATCTGTAAATCCCCATCTTTAGTACGGCGTTATTCGTAACGCCCGGCAGTTTTTGTTCCACACAATCAGTTTAGGAAGGATGACCAAAATGTACGCTTCTGAAGGAATTTCTCGACGTTCGTTCTTGCGGCTCGTCGGCGTTGGTGCCACGATGAGCGTCTTGGCCGCGTGCGCGCCGGCGGCGGCCCCCGCGGCTGCCCCGGCAGCGGCAGAACCCACCGTGGCCGCAGCGGCTGAAGCTGCTCCTGCGGCGGCCGGGGACAATCAGCTAGAGGTATTCTCGTGGTGGACATCAGGCGGTGAAGTCGAAGCCCTGAACGCCCTGTATGCAGTCTTCACAGCGAGCAACCCTGATACAGAAATCATCAATGCCGCTCTGGTCGGTGGGGCTGGTCAGGGTGGCAACATGAAGGCGCTGTTGGAAACCCGCATGCAGGGTGGACAACCGCCAGACTCCTTCCAGGTTCACTTGGGCCGGGAGTTGATCGACAGCCACGTCATCCCCGGACGTATGGAGGAATTGGACTTCCTCTATGACGAGGCAGGGCTAAATGATGTCTTCCCCGCGGATCTGTTGACCATCACATCCTACGATGGACACCCCATGTCGGTTCCGGTCAACATCCACCGCTCGAATGTCTTCTGGTATCGCACGGACAAGCTGGAACTGGTGGGGGCCGAAGTTCCCAAGACTTGGGACGAATTCTTTGTGGTGGCCGAGCAGTTGAAAGCGATCGGTGTCCCGGCTCTGGCCATCGCAGAGATTGAGCCGAACTTCTGTGGTCACGTCTTCGAGTGTGTGCTGAACGGGGTGATGACACCGGAAGAGTACCGCGGCCTGTTTGATGGCACTGTCGGCTGGGATCACGAGAAAGTGACCCAGGCGCTGGAGATTCTGAACAAGGCTTTCGATTACGCCAATCCCGATTACCTGAGTACAAGCTGGGGCGACATCAACGACCGTTACGTGGCGGACGATGGCCCAGCAACGATGATTATGGGCGACTGGACCCACGGCGTACTCAAGTCCAAGGGTTTCACCAACTATCATTGGGCAGCGGCCCCCGACACAGATGGCAAATTCATCGTTCTCTCGGACTCCTTCGGTCTGCCCAAGGGCGCACCCCACCGGGACAATGCGATTGCCTTCCTGAAGGCATGTGGTTCCAAGGAAGGTCAGGATGCCTTCAATCCGCTCAAGGGTTCTATCCCGGCCCGCACGGACGCAGATCCCGCTGTCTACGACGAATACCAGTTGGAAGCTATCGAAGCCTTCAAGACAAACACCCTTGTGCCCAGCATCCAGCACGGCGCAGCCGCCAAGCAGAGCTTTGTACTCGACTACGCCATCGCCATCAACATTCTCGCCACCAACCGGGATGTAGCGGCGACCCAAGCCGCTCTGGTGCAGGCCGCTACGGATGCCGAGTTCAGCGCGTAGGCGTAACTACTCAGCCAAGCGGCAAAGAGGGACGCAGATTGTCATGATCTGAATTGATCAGCGCAGATGGGACAAAAATCTGCGTCGATCCACATTGAAATCATAAGAGTCTGCGTCCGTTTCTGTCTGGCTTTTAGTAACGTATCAACACTTTTTTATGTTGAGGAGTGATGGGTAGAGACATTTTTACCCATCACTCCTCTTTTCCACGAGGGGAGAGCCGCCGTGGCAACATCCAAAATATCCCCTGTGCGCGCAACGGGCAGCCATGCTTCTGCCCCTGTCCACCCCCGCCGCCGTTCCTGGTTGAGCAGCGACATGCTGATCGCCTTCCTGATTATTACACCATCGATCATCGCAGTAGCCATCTTCATTTACGGCTTCATCGGGTGGACGACCTACATGTCTACCATCAAGTGGAACAGCCAGATTCCCGATTACACCTTTGTCGGCCTGAAAAACTGGATTCGGCTTTTTGGCGACAACCGTTTCCATATAGACCTGCGCAATTTGGTCTACTATGCCACGGGCTTTATGAGCCAGTGCATCATATTCGGATTCATCATTGCTGCACTGCTGGACCAGAAGATCAAAGGCGAGGCCATCTTTCGCACCATCGTTATCTTTCCCTTTGCTGTCTCCGGCATTGTGACAGGTGTGGCTTGGCGCTGGCTGATGCAACCGTCCACGGGGATCAACCTGATCTTCGCCCAAATTGGGCTGGAGAATTTTCAACCGACCTGGAATTCGACGCCTGACTACGGGATGTGGGCGGTTACGATTGCTGCCTCCTGGCAGTTCACAGGGTATGTGATGGCCCTCTATCTTGCCGGTCTGCGCGGTATCCCCGCCGAACTGCGCGAAGCAGCAGCCATTGACGGCGCAGGAACCTACGCCACCTATCGCTACGTGATCATCCCACTGCTCATGCCTGTGACCTTCACCGCCTTTGTGCTTACAGGTATGAATTCCATCCGGGTCTTTGATCTGGTCTCGGCCATGAGCGGCAGCGGCCCCGCTTTTGCCACCGACACCCTGGCCTTTTTCATGTTCCAATCCACCTTTGGGGCCTATCGCTATTCACTGGGCGCGACCATCGGTACCTTTATGATCCTTCTGTCAGGCTTTCTAGTGGTACCCTATCTTTTCAGTATGCGTGGGGAGGTGGAGCGATGAGTTTGCAACGATTGTGGACAAGAGGCGCGATCTATCTGGTACTGATTGCCTTCTGCGCCTTCTATTTGATGCCCTTTTATGTGATGATCATCACCGGGCTGAAACCTTATGCAGATGTCAATGTGACGCGCATGTGGGAACTGCCCAAATCCATCTATCTGGGCAGCATTGCGGAAGCCTGGACATTGGTTTCGCCCAATTTCTGGAATAGTATGCAGATCACCATACCCGCTGCGCTCATCTCTTCGCTGATTGGCTCCATCAACGGTTACGTCTTTGCCAAATGGCGTTTTAAGGGCGCAGATACACTCTTTATTATATTCCTTGTCGGCATGTTTCTACCTTACCAGGGTATTCTGATCCCGCTGGTGCTGACACTGCAAAAGATGCATCTGTACGGCACAATGGCCGGGCTGATTATGGTTCACTGCATCTTCGGCATTCCCATCACTGCCCTGCTCTTCCGAGGGTACTATGCCAGCATTCCCAACGAACTGATCGACGCGGCCAAGATCGATGGCTGCGGCTTCTTTGGCATCTACCGTTGGATCCTGTTGCCCATCTCCATGCCCGCCTTTGCCGTGGTGCTGCTCTGGCAGTTCACCTCCATCTGGAACGACTTTCTCATCGGGCTGGTCGTTTTGGGCAATCCCATTCAGGCCCCAGTCAACGTGGCTGTACAGAATATCGCAGGCAGTTGGAGCGTGGAATGGAATGTGCAGATGTCGGCCGCGCTGATTGCCGCCGCGCCGACGGTTCTGGTCTACCTGCTCCTGGGCAAGCTCTTTATGCGCGGTCTGCTGGCCGGCGCGTTGAAGGGGTAGAATTGTAGTGTAGACTTTGGCCGGGGGCCGAAGATATCCATACAAAAAAGTGAAGCGTGAAACGTGAGAAAGGCCGATACCCTCACGTTTCACGCTTCACTTTTCCGTGTGTTAGCAGCTTCTATTTTTGGCTTAATGGCAGATAGAGGCTGTATGGCTCGATTGTAGCTGCCGTCGTTGCGGTCAGCATACCCAGACTGCTGGTAGCGGTGATGTTAGCCGTAAACGCCCCGTACTTTGTGTATGTGTGAACCCCACTCGCTGTGAGCAGTGGCCCGGAGACAACTCCATCGCCAAAATTCCAACGATAGCTCATCGGCGTCTCCGCACTGAGGGTGGCGGTGAAGTGCGTAGTTCCTCCGATGCGAGTAGGGCTACTGTTGGCTGCGGTCAGCCGCACGACCGTCGTCGTCACCACTGCGCTGCCCTGGGCCGAAACCCCGCCCGCCGCCACTACGCCGTACTGGCTGTTGCGAATCGTCTCCTCGGCGCTGACGACAAACGAAACTTGCACGTCTGCGCCCACAGGCAGCACGGGCAACGTCCAGCTTACCACCCCTGCTGCCAACGATCCCCCGCTCCAATAGACCGCCCCAGCGGGCAGGGCATCTGTGATGACCAGTCCGCTGGCCCGTCCATCGCCGCTGTTGCTGACCGTCAGTGTGTAGGTGATCGGATGTTTCCAGAGCGCAATGGTCGGCCCACTTTTGCCGATGGCAAGATCGGGAAAGCCGACAACCGTCACCAGCGCCTGGCTGCTATTGTCGCTCAGATCGTTCTCCGGGTTGTTCGCGCTGATCTGGGCTGTGTTGGTCAGAACGCTGCCCTCTGTCATCGTCAGCGGCACATCCAGCGTCACATAGAAATCCCCATAGCCACCGACGGCGATTTCGTCTACCTGCCAGCGCAGTTGGCTTGGCCCGACAACCGGCGCAAACTGATTGTCCAGACAGGCGGGCGGCGCAAAGCAGGTGGTATGGAAACTCTGGCGCAGACCGGCCCCCGCGGGCAGCGTGTCGGTCAGAATCACATTTGTCAGCGGGAACGCACCCTGGTTGATCACGCGCAGCCGGTACTGAACAGTGCCGCCGGGCCGGGGCGGGCTGCTCGTCACCGATTTGAAGAGGGCCACATCCGGCTCCACGACCTCTACGACGGGCAGAGCAGAGACGAAAAGGTTGTCGCCGGGATCGGCATCCACTTCATTGCCCTGCAAGGAGACGACATTTGTAATCAGATCACCAGGCACAAGTGTATTGGAAAGATCGACAGTGACCCGAATACGATTTTCCTGCACGCCCGGCGGCACAGTGCCGATCTCCCACACCACCTGCTGACCGTTGACGGTCGGCGTAAATGTGTCGGTCTGGCATACCAGCGGGGCAAGCGGGTCTAAACAGCTTTGGCTGGTGGCACTGACGTAGCGCAATTCGGCGGGTAGAGTGTCGGTGATACGCACACCCGTCGCGCTGCCGCCACCGTTGTTGGTATAATTGATGACGTAGGCAAAACGGCTGCCCGGTGTGCGTCTGCCGTCGGAGTATTTGTTCACCCACAGATTCGAGATATTCGGCGCCAGCCCGTATTGGCTGGTGAAGTGGTTGGGGTAGCTGTCAAATTCGGCGCTGCTGGTAGAGACGCTGCTCTGGTTGTAGAGAGTCTCTCCCACCACCGCCTGGCTGTCTGCTTGAACGTCTATGTAGAAATTTCCCCACCACTCTTTGGGCAGATCGCCTATATGCCAGACGACATTTCGCCCATCAATCGTCGGAGTGTAAATCTGGGGATCGGTCACAGGGAAGTAGCTGCTGTGCGCCAGGTAGGTGACAGAAAGGGGCAAAGTGTCGGTGAGGATGACATCTTCTGCCACAGCCGCGCCCTGGTTGACCAGGAAAATTCCATAGCGAAACCTCTCGCCGGGAGCCACTACGCCCGTTTGCAGATCGTTCCTGATTTCCAGGTCCGGTGCGTGAGGGATGATCGTCACCTCCAGGCTACTCCGGTTGTTGGCGTATGGATCGGTTATTTCGTCGTTGGGTTCGCCGTCGATTTCTGCGCTGGCTCCGCCTATCTCCACAGTATTTGTGAGGAGTGTGCCAACAGAGACGGTGCTGCTGACTCTGGCCTGGAGGCTGATATATTGGTACCGGGTGTCGGCTGGCAGGTTGCCCAGTTGCCAGACCACCTGCTGACCGTTGAATGTCACTGGACAGGCACCGTCGCACAGATTGTTTTGGGAATCTTCATAAGTAAGGAAGGCGGGCAGAGTGTCTGTGACCAGCACATTCTGGCCGTTGCCCGCGCCCAAATTCTCCACACGAATCTCAAAGCCGATGAGGTCACCGGGCGCGGCCTGGGGTCTGTAGGGCCAGGCCGCATACTTATGCACCGTCAGGTCTGGCCCTACCTCCACCGCCAGCGCGGCCCGCGCATCACCCAAAAATGTGAATAGGCTTATCCCGAAAACCAGAGCCACACAAACGCATCCAACCAGTCTGATCGCTGTCGTTCTCATTGTGTCCTCCTGCACTATTGGGTATTTGCTTTCTCCCGTGCCATTATATCACGACAGGGTGCCGGAGAGGGCGTCTTTGAGCAACTCCCCATGATACTCTATAATACGGATACGATTCTATATCTTTCCAGAAAGGAGATCATCAAATGCATAGCGTCAAAGGATCGTACAAAAATGGTATAGTGACGATGGAAAGAGATTTCCCTGAACGCGAAGGGCAGAACGTTCTGATTACTTTTCTTGATAACGGCTCTCTGGCGGAAGTATTTCAGGACGATTTGCCTACGATCAAGGAGTTTGTGGCACGGCTTACTGTTTTGGGTGCAGAACCAGAAGCGTATACACCACCCGCTGGTTCATTAGCTAAATTGCTCGCCAATGCTCCCTATGAAACGCCCATTGATTCAGCAGCGTGGGACCGACAATGGGCGTTGATCGAAACTGAAATGAAAGAGCGCGATTTGGCAGACGATCGGGCAGAAGGACGCGACTAACGATGGCCCAATATCTGTTGGACACAAACCACCTATCGCCTCTGGTCACACAAGGCCATCAATTACGAGAACGCGTATTGCTTCGCGTACTGCAGGGCGACAGCTTTTCCATTCCAGCCCCAGCATTGTGTGAGTTTCTGTTTGGCATTCAGCGTGTGCCACGTGCGTCTGCAAATATGGCTGAATGGAACCGGCTGCGCGCAAACTTCGGAGATATCACGATATTCGGCAGAGGGACGCGGAAGAGGCTGCCAACCTGCAAGTGCTTTTACGCACACAGGGCTGGCAATTGGCTACTGTTGACGCCTTGATTGCTATCGTGGCTCTGCGCAATAAAGTTGTCTTGCTGACGACTGACCGAGATTTTACAGCGATTTCCGGTCTGCAACAGGAGAATTGGCTGGGCTGAGGTGAAGTCAATCCTCCTTTCTTTGTGACTTTGTGGTTACCTCCTCCTTCCACCAGAAAGGACTCCCCCAATGAACTACCGGCGTATGGGCCGCACGGGCCTGAAAGTCTCTGAAATTTGCCTGGGCACAATGACCTTCGGACACGGCACCGACGAAGCTGAATCCAAACGAATGGTCGATCTGGCCTTTGACGCGGGCGTCAACTTCTTCGACACCGCCGACGGTTATGGCGACGGCCAATCCGAGCTTCTCCTCGGCAAGGCGCTGAAGGGCCGCCGCCGGGATGCGGTGGTTGCCACCAAATTCTTTAACCCAATGGGCAAGGGCATCAACGACTCCGGGATGAGCCGAGTGCGCATCTTCAACGCCATCGACGACAGTCTGCGCCGTCTGGATATGGATCACGTGGACATCTACTATATCCACCACGTGGACACCCAGACACCCCTGGACGAGATGCTGCGCGCCCTGGACGATCTGGTGCGCATGGGCAAAGTGCGCTATCTGGCCTGTAGCAACTTCGAAGCCTGGCGGCTGATGGAAGCCCTATGGATCAGCGACAGCCATGACTGGGCGCGCTTCGAGTGTTACCAGCCCCAATACAGCCTCGTCGTGCGCGACATCGAAGAGGAGATCATTCCGGTCTGCCAGTTGAAGGGGCTGGGTGTCTGTATTTGGTCACCCCTGGCAGGCGGTTTTCTGACGGGCAAATACCAGCCGGGCCAGCGCAGTGTGGCGGGGAGCCGTTCCGACGAGGGCTGGGCCTATCCCCAGCGTTATTTCGCGGCCAACGCCGACGACTCCCTGGCCGCTTTGCTGGAGGTAGCGAAAGAGTTGGATCGCAGCCCGGCGCAGGTGGCCTTGCGCTGGGTACTGGAACAGCCCGCCATCACCAGCGCTATCATTGGAGCGCGCACAGTCGAGCAGGCCCGGGATAATTTTCTGGCCGGCGGGTGGCAACTGCCCGCCGAAGCGTTGGCTCGACTCAATGCCATCTCTCAACTGCCCGCCCGCTATCCCAAGGCGATGGAAGCCAATATGCACGAGCGACGCAACAGCGCTGTGAAGATGCCGAAGTTGTAAAGAATGGCAAGATAAGATAGATTAGACCATATACCGATTTAAATTCGTAGTGATTTTGCAAATGATGCTATCCTGAAACCCATCAAATCTGGGTAGAAGGAGAGGCAGAAAGTGATCAAATACTACAAGTATCGTAAGCGACCGAAACGATTTTTAGCACTAACCGGCTAC
>CAMDQF010000141.1 GCA_945905745.1 Litorilinea aerophila | reverse complement strand
GGACCAGTCGATCAGCGGCTGTCTGCTCTGGGTCTTTGGGACAGCTATCTACATTTCCATCTGTCTGGCAATTCTGAGCCAGGTCTTTCGCAACGAAGATACGCCCCCGCCTATGCCCCTCGATTGGGAGGCCAGCGAGCGCAGCATCGCCCCCGGCCTGGAACATCGGGTCTCGCCGCGGAGGATGGGATGAAGGCGACCAAACCTTCCGTCTATGATCAGATTCTGGCTGTGATTCGCCAAATTCCCCCAGGCCGGGTTGCCAGCTACGGTCAGATCGCGTGGATTGTCAACGCGCCCACACCCCGGATGGTGGGCTATGCCCTGGCCGGCCTGCCCAACGACGCAGACGTGCCCTGGCAGCGGGTGATCAACAGCCAGGGTGGTATCAGCCCCCGGGGCGATCCCCTTTCCAGCGGACAGCAGCGTAAGCTACTGGAAGCGGAAGGGGTGACTTTTGGCCCGGATGGACGGGTCGATTTTGCCCGCTTCGGCTGGGATGGCCCGGACCCGGCCTGGCTGGCCGAGCAGGGATTTACGCTGCTGCCCTGGACGGGTCCCCGGCGTTGATAAGGAAGCGGACGGCGGACAGCGGACTAGGACGGCGGACGGCAATGGATTCGTTACCCGTGAAGTATTCACCCCCTGAGCTTCTACCCCTTTCAAAGAAATGAACTCTCCTATGGCAGTAACAGTCAGCGGCGTATTGCAGTGTCAGCCCCGCAAGGGCGGCTTTCTGCGTAACCCGGAATTCTCCTTCCAGCCCGGCCCGGATGACCCCGCGGTCTCGGCCAAAACCATTCAGGAATATGGGCTGGTCAACGGCGCGGCGGTCACAGGCACTGTGCGGGATGGCAAACAGGGGCCAGAATTGGTGACGGTCGAGACGGTCTGCGGTCTATCGCCGGCAACCTTTCAAAAGCGCACCCCCTTTGAACGATTGGTCGCCATCGATCCCAACAAGCGCTTTCGCTTGGGCGAAGGCAGCAACAAGACAATGCGGGTGGTGGAACTGATCGCGCCCATCGGCAAAGGCACCCGGGGGCTGATTGTGGCTCCACCCCAGGCGGGTAAGACACAGATTCTGGAAGAGATCGCCAACGCCATCTACGCGGAAGAGCCGGAAACCCGCATTATTATGCTGCTGATCGACGAACGCCCGGAGGAAGTGACCCACTTTCGCCGTTCTGTACACGCCGAGGTGCTGGCAAGCTCCAACGATCAGGACATCGCCGCCCACACGGCATTGGCCGAGTTGACGATGGCCCACGTGCGCTGCGAATTGGAGTGTGGCCGGGATGTGGTTGTGCTGGTGGACAGCATCACCCGGCTGGTGCGGGCCTTCAATCTCCACGGTGGCAGCGGCGGACGCGCAATGTCCGGGCGCACGATGTCGGGCGGGATCGACGCCAGCGCAATTGAACTGCCCCGGCGCTTCTTTGGTCTGGCCCGCAACATCGAAAAAGGCGGATCGGTGACAGTTATCGCCACCGCGCTGATCGAGACCGGCTCGCGCATGGACGATTATGTCTACGAGGAGTTCAAGAGTACGGGCAACAGCGAAATTGTCCTGGACCGGGAACTGGCCGAAGCCCGCATCTACCCTGCCATCAACATCCAGTCCAGCAGCACCCGCAAGGAGCATCTGCTCTACAGCGAGGACGAAATGGCCCGGCTGGCGACCCTGCGCCGCTGGTTAGCCAGCGGCAACAGCAAAGCAGCGATGAACGGGCTGCTCAAATTGCTGGAGCAGACAAAGAGCAACGATGAATTGTTGAAACGGCTGAAACCGGCAAAATGAGTGCGTTGAGACAATCTCTTAATCTCCCAATCTCCTGTCTACGCTTGAGATTGGGAGATTAAGAGATTGCATTTCTACGGAGGGGTTCTGATGACTGACTACGAACGAGGCTATGCCCAGTTTCGGCAGATGGTGGGCGAAGATCGGATTGAGGCGCTGGTTGCCCGTTTTGGCGCAATCTGCCCGGATTTTGGGACGGAAGTTGTCTCTGTCGTGGGTGGGCGGGTCTGGACACGACCAGGGCTGGACCTTAAGACCCGCTCCCTGTGCAGCATTTGCACCCTGGCCGGGCTGGGGCGGGTCAATGCCCTGCGTCTTAATTTCCAGATGGCCCTGAACAACGGCGCGACCCCGGAGGAAATTTTCGAGGCGCTCTTTCAGGTGGCGGTCTATGCAGGCTATCCGGCGATGTGGGATGCTCTGGTGATGTTCGAGGAGGTGTTGGAAGGCCGTCGTACTACGGCAGGGCAGAAATAACGAGGCGGATGCAGACGTAGTGCGCAATGCGTGAACTGGTACCATCATTTGTTCACACACCACGCACTACGGGTAGTGATTCTTTTGCGCGTCGTTCTACTATCTCAGGCCGGCCACAACTGCGTCCCGCCATCCACCCGCAAGACCTGACCGGAGATATACGACCCGCCGTCGGAAGCCAGAAAAGCCACCGCCGCTGCGATCTCCTCGGGCCAGCCGTAACGAATGAGGGTGCCGCCTTCCTGCAATTTGCTCTGGTCAATGGGGCGGGTGGCCAGGAAACGGGGTGTGACGATCCCGCCGGGCGCGATGACGTTGACCGTCACATTGTGGGGGCGCAGCTGATCGGCCAGACAGCGAGAATAGTGATGAACCGCGGCTTTGGCCGCGCCGTAGATGACGCCCTGCCCCCGACCTGCCAGCCCACCCACGCTGCCGATGTTGATAATCCGCCCGCTCTTGCGCGCCTGCATCTCTGGCGCGACTTCCCGGCAGACGAGAATGCAGGTCATCAGATTACGGTCGATGACTGTGCGGATGTCCTCCAGCGAAACTTCGATGGCATCGTTGTGGACAGGCTTACCGCCGCCCTCGCCCAGCACCCCCTGCGCTCCGATGTCGCCCCCTGCGTTGTTGATCAGAATGTCTATGCGGCCAAAGCGTGCCCGAATCTGTTCAGCCAGACCGGTCACCACTGCCGGATCGGTCAGATCGCCGTGGACGGCCAACACATCCACGCCCTGCTCGGCAGCAATGGCATCGGCCACCGCCTGCAAGGAATCCGCCTCGTCAAAGGCCCGGGTGGAGGTGGGGGATGTACCGTGGACCACTACCTGTGCGCCCAGCCCGGCCAGATGGGAAGCGATGACCCGGCCAATGCCCCGGGACGAGCCTGTCACCCACGCCACTTTGCCCTGCAAATATCGCTCGGTCATTGAAATTTCTCCTATGATGAAAAATGAACACGGATGACGCGGAAAGGACGGATTCGCCCGGATTTTGTACTGATCAGGATGACGATGAAACAGAAAATGGGACGCTGATTCACGCGGATAGACGCTGATTCAGAGGCAAAAATCTGCGTTCCTCTGCGTTTATCTGCGTCCAGCTTTTCCATCCCCATCTTGACCAACACAGAACCGGGAGAAAAGTGTCTGGTTATTCTACCCGGCCCCACCACTTTTTGCCAGATGTGTGGGAGAAGTGCATCTTTGCCAGATTTCAGCTACAATCTACCCAAGTTGCGCACGCTATCTGTCAATTTGTAGAGGAGACGAACCTGTGTCACAGACTGTCGGTGTAATCGGATTGGGCGCGATGGGAATGGGCATGGCCCAATCCCTCGTGCGTGCCGGCTTTTCGGTAAAGGGTTATGACATCGCGCCAGCCGCGGTGCAGGTGCTGGTGGGGGCGGGCGGCCACGCCGCGGCGACCGTGGCCGAGGCGGCGACCGGTGCGGATGTGCTGATTGTGATGGTTGTCAACGCGGTCCAGGCCGAGGATGTGCTTTTTGGCGCGGGGGGTGCCGCCGCTGCTATGTCCCCAGGCAGTGTGGTGATACTCTCCTGCACAGTCGCCCCGACCTTTGCCCGCCAAACCGCTAAAAAACTGCAAGGGATGGGGCTGGAGATGCTGGACGCGCCAGTCAGCGGTGGGCCCGTGCGCTCCGCCGCGGGCACGCTGAGCGTGATGGCATCGGGCAGCCCGGCAGTCTTTGACAAATGCGCGATGTTGTTGGAAGCGATGGCGGCCAACGTCTACCGGATGGGCGACGCACCAGGTTTGGGGTCGGTGATGAAGAGCATCAACCAACTGTTGGCCGGTGTCCATCTGGCCGCAATGGGCGAGGCATTCGTCTACGGCATCAAACAGGGCATCGACGCCCAACAGATGTACGACGTCATCTGTGCCAGTGCGGGCGGCTCGTGGATGTTCCAGAACCGGGGCCAGCACATCCTGGACAACGACTACACCCCCCGCAGCGCGGTGGACATCTGGGGCAAGGATTTGGGTATTGTGCTGGAAGCGGGCAAAGAGAACAAACTGGCCTTACCCCTGGCGGCAGTGGCCCACCAGCTATTTCTGGCCGCCTCTGCCCAGGGCATGGGGCGCATAGATGACGCCGCGATTGTAAAAATCTACGCCCAGTTGGCAGGGATAGAGATGAACGGGTGAGAGGGTGAGGGGGTGACAAATTACGCGCCCAATTGTGCTATAATCAGCCTGGTACAGCCCGGCGGAAATAGACCCACAGTTTCTGCTCCCCGCCGGTCCGTGACCGGCGGCGGGTGCCCACCGTGCGCCGCCGGGTCACGGACCCGGCGGGAGCGCTCGTAAATATTGAGGGATTTACGCCGTCGTGTACTAGCGCAATGGAAGGTAGAGAGTCAAGGACAAGAGACCGATGCAAATGCTATCTCGTGTGGAGGTGGTGGAACGGATGACCGCTGCGGACTTCTTCCGCGACGCGCCGGAGGATCGCAAAGCCGAACTGATCGACGGCGTTTTGGTACTCCCGCCGCCATGGGTGATTCACGGACGTTTGCATGGCTTTCTCTATTGTTTGCTGGCGGGATATGTAGAGGAACGAAATTTGGGGCAGGTCCTCGGCTCCCGCGCAGCCGTTGAATTGGAATTTTTCTTCGCACTGGAACCGGACATCCTTTTCATTTCCAAAGACCGGCTGCACATCATCGACGAAAAGGGCATTCGGGGTGCACCGGATTTTGTCATCGAAATCCTCTCGGCGAGTACGGCCCAGAATGATCGGGGCTCCAAATTTCACGCCTACGAGCGGGCGGGTGTGGCTGAGTATTGGCTGATCGACCCCTACGGACCCGCGGGCACGGAATTCTATCAGCTTCAGGATGGCCGTTTTCGTCCCCACGCACCCGATGCCGAAGGCGCTCTGAGCAGCGTTACTGTGCCCGGCTTCTGGATCGATCTGGCCTGGCTCTGGTCGGGTCAAGACTATCCGCCTGTGCGCCGGGCGCTGAACACAATTCTCGGCGCACTGTAAACGCCGACCTCTCACAAAAACCTGGAAGCCACCAATGCCCACCCAACCCCCAGCCCCACTTCCACCCCTCCAAGTCATCGCCATCGGCTACCAGGACAGCCAACCCGTCGTCAACGACGCCAAAGGGTTGGCCGTCTACAAGGAATCGGGCGTCTATGCGGCCGCGGGTGTGGACTTCGCCATCAGCGAACCCCGTTTCCCGGAAGAAGAGCGCACAGAGGCGGAGCCTCGCAATCTGGGGTTGCTCAACGGAGCGATTGCCGACGCTGTGGCCGGAGCACGCCAGGAAGGGCGGGTCGTGCTGATGACTGGCGGCAACTGCTCCCACATCACCGGCATCTTCGGTGGGCTGCAAGACGCCCACGGAGCTGGCACAGCCATCGGCCTGGTCTGGTTCGACGCCCACGGTGACTTCAACACTCCCCAGACGAGCATCACAGGCCGATTGTTTGGAATGCCCGCGCCGTCTGCGCGGGGCTAGCCTTGCCCGAATGGCGGGAAGCCAGCCATCTGGTTGCGCCTCTTCCCACGGATCGGATTGTGATGGTGGATGTGCGCAATCTGGACCCGGCAGAAGAAACCCTGGTGCGGGCGGTGGGCATTCCCGTCGTCTCTGTGGGCGGCGACTTTCCCGGCGCTCCCCTCGGCCCGGCGGTGGACGCGTTGGCCCAACGATGCGATGCGCTCTATCTGCACGTGGACGCGGATATTCTGGATGAGCGTTTTCTGCCCGACAACGGCACGCCGGAACCCAATGGCCCGGATGTGTTCCAAGTCCTGGCGGCTGTGGATCGGGTGATGGCCACGGGCAAAGTGCTGGTCTATGCGGTGGTGGCTGTCTCCGCGGGCGGCCCAGGCCGGGAGATCAGTCTGGCCGCGGGCAAGGAGTTGATCCGGGGCGGGCTGGAAAGCTGGCAGCGCTACGGTGCACCCTCGCTCGCTGTTTGACAGCAGAAGCTGCCAGCGCTGAATGAAATGGTTGCCTGTGAGAAAGCCAGCACAAATCCGCGTCCTGCAGCAGTTCCAAATATAGAACGCGGATAACGCGGATGGAGCGGATTTTTGCGGATTTTACGGCGCAGGTTTTGGCTTTTATCCGCTTTGATCTGTCCAATCAGCGTCATCCGCGTTCTATTTCTGTCAAATTTGGAATTGCTGCCGCGTCCTGCCCCACCCACAGGGCCATTCATTCTGACCAGCACCGGCTGGTAGAGTGCAACGAAAAGGATATCCCCATGACCGACTTCGCCCGCTACCTCAACATCCGTAGCGCCCAGATGCCTGTTCTCTCGCCTGACGGCAGCCGGGTCGCCTTTCTCAGCGACATTACCGGCAACCTGCAAGTGCGGAGTGCGCCCACTGCGCCCGACAGCCCAGAATGGCCCCGGCAGCTTACCTTTTTCGCCGACAAAGTGTGGGAAGTGTATGGCACAAGCAGTGCGGAACATCTGCTGGCCGTGGGGGATGTGGGGGGCAACGAGCGCCAGCAGTTCTATCTGATCAGCGGCTACGGCGGGGAGGGCGGTCACGACGTGCGTCGTCTGACCGGGGATGACAACGCCATCCATCGCTTTGGCGGCTTCAGCAAAGACGGCCAGCGCATTCTCTACGCGGCCAACGGACGCAACGGCGTGGACTTTGACCTCTTCCTGATGGATGTAGCCAGCGGAGAGAGCCGTCTGCTCTGTGGGCTTTCGGGCAATCAGGAGGTAATGGCCTGGTCCCCCGATGAACAATTCGTGCTTGCCCGCCTGCAGGTGGGGCCGCTGGAAGACCGGCTCTTTCTCATCGATCTGCACGCAAAAAGCGGTCAGGTCCAGCCGGGCGAGATAACCCAAAGCAATGCCCCGGCCCGCTTCGAGCAGGTGTATTGGGGGCGCAGCGGTCTCTATCTGCTCAGTGACCGCACCCACGACCGGGGCGCGCTCTGCCGTCTGGATTTAGAGAGCGGCGAACTTACGGAGATTGTCAACGCCGACGCGCACAACGGCGAGGGCGAGATGGAGGCGCTGGCGGTGGCGGCCGGCGGTGCAGCGGTCTATAGCTACAACGAAGGCGGTTACAGCCGTCTGTGGCGGGTGGATTTGCATACAGGAGAACGAGCCAGAATCGCCGGTCTGCCAGAGGGACAGATCGGCCACATTTCTGTCAAAATGGACGGGGCACTGGTCTGTGATGTGCAGACGCCCCAAGCCAACCTGGACATCTGGCTGGTGGGGGCAGACGACTCTGCCCGTGCCCTGACCCAAAGCGACCGGGCTGGGCTGGACGCTGGCTCATTTGTGGCCCCGGCGCTCATCCACTTTTCCAGCTTCGACGGTCTGCCGATCCCCGCCTTCTACTATCTGCCCCAGACACCCAAACCCGCGGGCGGCTACCCCTGCATTCTCTACGTCCACGGTGGGCCGACCAGTCAGCTTCGCCCGGATTTCGACGTGCGTTTTCAATACTTTCTCAGCCGGGGCTATGCGATTCTGGGCACAAATGTGCGGGGCAGTACGGGCTATGGCCGAGCCTATGCGGCGTTGGATGAGATTGAGAAGCGCCCCGACAGCGTGGCCGATCTGAAGCACGCGGTAGACTGGCTGCACGAACAGGCGGAGATCGACAGCAGCCGGCTTGCCATCTACGGGCGCAGCTACGGCGGCTATATGGTACTGGCCGCGCTGATCGACTATCCCGAACTCTTTGCGGCGGGGATTGATGTGGTGGGAATCGCCAATTGGGTCAGCTTTCTGGAGCGCACCAGCCCCTGGCGGCGGGCGCACCGGGAGCAGGAATACGGCAGTCTGGCCCAGCATCGGGACGTGCTGGAAGCCATCTCGCCCATCCACCGGGCCGAGCGCATCACAATGCCCCTGCTCGTTATCGCTGGGGACAACGACCCGCGGGTTCCACTCTTCGAGTCGGAGCTGATTGTGGAAAAGGTGCGGGCCAATGGGGGGACGGTGGAATTTCTGCACTACGCGGACGAGGGACACAATATCAGCAAGTTGCACAACCGCATCGACAGTTTTACGAAGATGGGGACCTTTTTGGACAAGAGTTTGGCTCTGCCGTAGAGTGGACGCCAGTCGAAAATGCAAATGGGGCTAAAAGGCGTGAAACGTGAAGCGTGAGATCGGACAACGATCTCACGCTTCACGTTTCATCTTTCACCGACACAGTGCTGGAAAGGTATACCCCTCTGCGCTCAGGGCAGCCAGAATCTTCCTGAGCGCTTCGATTGTCCCTTCCCGGCTGTCGCCGCCGTCGTGGAGGAGGACAATGGCCCCCGGCTGCACCTGCTTCAGGACCCGGCTGGCGATTGTCTCCGGATTCTGGTTCAGCCAATCCAGCGGGTCCACACTCCACCAGACGATAGTATAGCCAGCCTTTTTGGCGTTGGCGTAGAACTGTTTCCCCACATCTCCATAGGGCGGGCGCAGGCAGCGGCGGCCGTAGCTGCCCAACATCTTTTCTGTTGTTCCCACTTCCGCCTCGAACGTATCCCAATCCGCATGGCCCAGCTTGCGGTGACTCCACGAATGGTTGCCGATGGCGTGGCCAGCGTCGTAGATCTGTTTGAGCAGTTCCCCCTGGCTTTGGGCATGGCTGCCTACCACAAAAAAAGTGGCTTTGGCATTATATTCAGCCAGCACTTCCAAAATTTTCGGCGTGTGGTCGGAATGGGGGCCGTCGTCGAAGGTGAGATAGACAGCCTTGCCCGCTGCCGGACCGTGCACCAGCAGCGGGTTCTGACCGCTGGTGGCGAAATTCCCCACTCCAATCGTCAGGGGCAACAGATATTCGTCATAGTTCTGACCCAAATAGACTACGCGCAGGCGCAGTTGATGGCTGCCCGCCGGATAGTCCGTACCAGAAAAGCTGATCAGTTCCGCGGGAACGGCCACCGGTTCTTCCCCCACCGCCAAAAAGGCGGCCTGATTGGGATCCCCGTAGAGCAGAAGATCGAGCTGCCATTTGTGAAAAGTGGGGTGATCCGCCACTCCGCGTACAGAGAGAAGCCCGCCCTGGGCGGCAACCGACAGGCCATTTCCCGTTACCGCCGGTGCAGGGGGTGGCGAGGGTGGCGGGGCAACCGGTTGGGGATTCGGTGTGGCTGGTTGGGAGGGGACAGCCGGGGACACAGTCGATCCGCTCTGGTTGGCGATGCGGATGGGCAGGAAGTATTCGTCGTAATTCAGGTTGGCATAGACCACCCGCAGACGCAGGCGATGCTCCCCGTCCGGGTAGAGGCGGGTATCCAACTCGGCAAGCAGAGCCGAGTTGGTCAGGGGCTGCTCACCCAGAGCTAAAAAGATCGGCTCTGCCCCGTTCACAAGCAGGTCCAACTGCCATTTGCGAAAAGTGGGGTGATCCGCCACGCCGAGAACAGTGACGACGCCTGTGGCCGCGGTCGGGTTGCCGTTGTCCACGGTCAATCCGTTGACGGGAGCCTGGGCATAGGCAGCCGGGGTGACGATAAGCGATGCCAGCGTGAGCAGCAGCAGACTGCTGAGCAGCAGGCTGAAGGCGCGACGGGTGGCAGGGAGCAGTCGAGACATAGACGACACTTGTGGATGGATTCGGACCTTTCTCCATCATCTTACCACAGCCGTTTCCGATAGAGTCAACGGAACTATCTCTGGCCAGCAGTTCCAAATATAGAACGCGGATCACGCGGATGGAGCGGATTTTTGCGGATTTTACGGCGCAGGTTTTGGCTTTTATCCGCTTTGATCTGTCCAATCAGCGTCATCCGCGTTCTATTTCTGTCAAATTTGGAATTGCTGATCACTGGCTGACAAGCGGCATGAAGACGGAGAAATTTGCCTCGATCACGGCCAAAGAGACGGCAATTTGTTTCTCTGCAACGACTGTCCCATCGTTCTTGCCCAGGGAAACGGTAACCACTGCCTGCTCATTGCCTTCAGACGCATTCGATAGAACAGCCGCCAGGTTGACGACTTCGGTGCTGCTGCCTTCGCTGGGGCTGATATTCAGCCAGGGTGCATTGGTCGTCACCCGCCAGGTATAGCCAGAGTCAGCCGCCACAGCCAATGGTTGGATGCTATACCCTTGCGGCGAGATGGTGTCGTCTACCAAATTGTATACGAAAAAGAGGCTGTCGGGAAGGGCATTGAGTTGCGGTTCGGCTGTATTTTGAGTCAGATAGATGGTGTCGCTGGCACTGGCGGTTGCGGATTCGGTACGCATTTCGACTGTAACGCTGTGTTCGCCGACGGTGGCCTTTAGCGCCCATTCGAGAGGCAGGGCAAAGGGCTGCCAGGCGGACCAGTCGCCCTGATCGATGCGCAGCCGCGCCTCATCCCACTCCCCGTAGATGTGAATCTTCAATAAGCCGTCGTCGGTAGTGGCGGCATCGCCGTTGAGGATCACTGGGTAGATATCCCAGCGGCGGCCAAAATCCTGTACCCAATAGCGTCCATAGGTTCCGCTGCCCTCGAAATAGCCCACGCCGATCTCCCAATTGCTGGGGGAAAGGATGTTCTTGCGATGCCCTTCACTGTTCATCCAGCCATCCACCACCGCCGCGGGTGTAGAATATCCGGCTGCGATATTCTCGGACAGGGATTGCCAGTCAGCGTAGTAGGTCACCAGCCGGTCGCTCCAACTGCACGATTGCACCAGTTCCCCGTTCGCCCAGTCGTAGCTGGTGTGGGAAAAGTAGTTGTCCTCCGACATATCGGTTGCGTGAAATCGGGCTGCGTGGGTCAGGGAATCCACCACTTTCAAGGGCGGCAGCCCGTGATCCAGACGGATGCGATTGGTCAATTGCACAACTTCCTGCTCAAATGTTGCGTTGCTGGTAGGCAAGACCGGACCGCCGCAACCCTGTAGCGTCGCCAGGTTGGGCGCGATTGTTGGCTCGTCTGCCCAGACGGGGCTGGGGCGAAGGGGAGAGATGACAACCAGCCCTGTCAGACAGAGCACTATAAACAGTTGTAGCAGATGGCGGATTTTTGATGAGGAAAACATCGGCTGTGAACCTTTTTTGACAGAGTACGCCATCAACAGGTACGGTATACGAATCGGATCAGTTCTACCCATAAAATAGCCGGTTTATCACCGCGCCACTATAGCCAAAAAGGATGACTATCGTATGTTTGGACGCAATAAAAGTGTGTTCACCGATGCAGATGTGCTGGCCGCGCTCAGCACTGTTCAGGAACCGGAGCTTCATCAGGACCTGGTCACACTGGGAATGGTACAGGAAATTCGGATAGAGGGCAAGCGCGTAAGCTTTAAGATAGAATTGACTACGCCTGCCTGTCCGTTGCAAGCCAGAATCGAAGCCGAGAGCATTGCTGCGGTCAAAGAGGCGATTCCTGCCGTGGAGAATGTAACCATTCAGTTCACCCACCGGGTACGCGGTGATGGGCGTATTTTTAGCAAACTGAATATTCCCATCAAAAATATCGTGGCTGTAGCCAGCGGTAAGGGCGGCGTGGGCAAGAGCACCGTCAGCGTCAATCTGGCCGTGAGTTTGGCGATGGACGGGGCCAAAGTCGGCCTATTGGACGCCGACATCTACGGGCCGAATATCCCGATGATGATGGGGATTGCCGACGCGCCCCCGGTCTTGCAGGGCAAACTGGTCCCTGCCGAGGCCCACGGGGTGCGCTTTATGTCGATGGGCTTTCTGCTGCCCGCAGACAAAGCGCTGATCTGGCGGGGGCCGATGCTGCACAAGGCGTTGCAACAACTCTTTACCGACGTGCGCTGGGGTGAACTGGACTATCTGATCGTCGATCTGCCCCCTGGCACGGGCGATGCCCAACTCTCCCTGGCCCAGATTGTGCCCCTGACCGGCGGGTTGATTGTGACGATGCCCCAGATGGTCTCTGTCTCGGATGCCATGCGCGGCGCGGCGGCTTTTGTACAACTGGACGTGCCCATCCTGGGCGTGGTGGAGAATATGGCCGGTGAGATTTTCGGCAGCGGCGGCGGTGCGTCCGCGGCCAAGAAGCTGGGCGTGGATTTCCTGGGGCGCATCGAACTGGACCCGAATGTGCGGGTGGGCGGCGACAGCGGCCATCCGGTCGTCGTCTCCCATCCCGACAGCGCTACGGCCCAGGCCTTTCGCATCCTGGCCCGGGTGGTGGCTGGCCGCGTCAGTATGCGCAATATGACGCCGAGTATGGAGTTGACGGTGATGTAGTGGTGCGTGGTGCGTGAACGAATGTCACTATCCGTAGACTGTAGACCACAGACGGCGGACGGCAACAGCGAAGGGGAAGGCAAAAGGCCCGGAGTGCAATGCTCCGGGCCTTTTTTTTAGGCCGGCAAGGGGATGAGTCGGCTCTCGTCGTTGCGCAGAATGGAGAGCAGGAAAAGGACGACGACACCCAAGTGGCGAAGCGGATGGCTCCAACTCTTGTCGGGCGAAATCGTGCTTTTGAAGTCAGGCCAGACCCGGTTGAGGTCGGCGAACTGGTGGATAAATTGACGCTCCCAGGCTTCAATCTGGATGCCGAGTACCTGACCGGTGGCAGGGTCAGCGATGGCTGTCACATCGTGGGCGATGTCGTAGTGGACGCCGCGGGCAGGCTGGGCGGAAAAATAGATGATGAAACTGTCGCTCTCCTTGTCGTAATCAACCCAAGTCTCCCCGGTGGCGATTGTCTCGGCGCTGGGCCTAGTCAGCCGGACGGTGGGCGCTGGGCCGAGAAGTGTGGCGATGTCCATAGTACCTCCTCTGTGGGTTTAGGGTGATTTTTGACGAAGGCGGTAACGACTGCGCTCTGGCGGACGACAACCCGTACCCACTCATTAGGATAGTCAGGATGGGCGGCTTGTCTGTAGTATATCTCTACGAGTTCGTCGGAGGTGTCACGGGTGATGATAAAGCATTTTTTGGGACGATAGAAATTTCACTCCATCTGGGCATCTCCCTGCAAGACTTTGCGGTGATGCTCGATGTCTACGGCAGCGCCCTGCACAGGGAGATTCGCCGTCTGGATGGCGGTTGTTCAGCCGTGTCCCAGCAGGCGGAGTTGATGGCCGCGCTGCGGGAGATGTTGGGGTAGAAGGGGTATTCCGTCCGCCATAATTGATTGCATAAACTGGGGTATACCGGCAAGCAGATGTACCCCAGTTTTTTTACGCAGATTCCCCTTGACATCTTTGTTTGGTTCGCCTACACTGAATGCATTGTGCAAGAAACGGGAAACGGCGGTTCATCCTGCCTGGATAAGCGGCAGCGAACAACTTTCAGGTACTTTCCATATATGACATCCTGTTTCTGGACTAAGACGGGTGATATGCGGAAATTTGTCCGCATATCACCTTCGATTAGAACAATATATGGAAAAATTTCCGTAATCAACCCCCAAATGGGGGTGTTATGCGGACTGATTCCGTATAATTATAGTTAGCTCTACAAAATCAGTCTTGACAAGACTACGCAAATGTGGACAATAAGTCACATGTTGAAGGCATAGAAGAGGAGCATTTTGTGTTAGGTCGTGAACTCAGAGAGCGCAGGTTAAAGCGTGGCCTTAGCCAATCAAAACTGGCCGACATCACAGGCATCCAGCAGGCCAAGCTGTCTGCATTTGAGTTACATAAGCAGGATTTGAGCAGCCATGAACTAAGTACAGTAATTAAGGCATTAAACTCACTAAATGATGCAAAAATTGCAGAGCTTAAGAAAAAGCGTTACACGAGTCATGTCAGAGATGGGTCAGTCATATCTTCTCGTCCAAGAAGAAATTATGAAAAAACGCCTCAAAATAGAGAATATCTCTCTCTGCTAAATGAGCTTGAAACAGAGTTCAATTCTCATGACAAAAGAGAATTGAATGCAGTATCTTTTTTTGCAGGCTGCGGTGGCCTTTGCTATGGAATAAAGGCTGCCGGTTTTAGCCTTGTTGCCACCAATGAACTGGTTGAGGCATATAAGGACATATATAGCTTGAACTTTGAATCAGCTAATTTTTTACCTAATGATATTACGGCTATTTCAGACGCAGATATTGATAGGATAATTGAAGCAAATGGATCAATAGACTTAATGATAGGTGGTCCGCCATGTCAAGGGTTTAGCTTAGCTGGAAAAAGAGATGTTAATGACAGTCGTAACACCTTATTCCAGAACTATCTTCACATCGCTGATTGTATAAAACCCAAAGTCATTTTAATTGAAAATGTTCGCCTATTAACTTCCATGAAAGATCCAGATGGTAAGTTAGTTAGTGAAAGGATATTGGATACATTTAGATCAATTGGATATGATAGTAACTTTTTCGAGATCAATGCGAAGGACTATGCAGTACCTCAACATAGAGAGCGCGTGATCTTCATTGGTATTCGGAATGACCTAAAAAAACAGCCATCTATTCCAAAGCCGCAATGCAACCAGGCGCAAGACCTTTTTTCAGAGACGATACCTTATTACACATTTGGAGATGCCGTTTCCGATTTAGAATATATTGAATCTGGTGAAACGAGTAAGCATGACATTTACCACAAAGCTGTTTCTCATCCTGAACATGTCGTTAGATGGTTAATTGATGTTCCGGAAGGAAAAAGCGCTCATAATAATGAGGATGAAAGTTTAAGACCCCCTTCTGGTTACAACACAACCTATAAGCGCCAAGTGTGGAATGAACCGGGCGGAACGGTTGCTACAACGTACGCTATGATTTCCGGTTGTAGGAATGTACACCCCGTAGCAACTCGCTCATTAACTACACGAGAAGCATTAAGACTTCAAGGATTTCCCGACAGCTTCAAGCTTTGTGGAAAGTTAGGAGACATTAGAACAACAATAGGCAATGCTGTTCCCCCTCTGCTTGCATATAGGCTTGGCCAATTTATAAGAGATACTTATATTTTGTAAAAGTAACCCGCCTGTAAATTAAACTGTAACTGAGTAGGGTGTTGCTTCTGCCCACCGCGCTGCATTTGAACGACGCCAAATCTTGGCGCTTCGTGCTCTACACCGTGTGGGTCTTTATACTGCCCCTTGCGAACTGAGTAAGTTTTTTTGTTAAAACCACCATATTTTCTAGAAAGAGAAATAAGCTCATCTATCGCGTATAAAGCATATTCTTGGTCACCATGATCTATTTTTTTAGTTTTATGAATAAGCAACTCTGGAGCAAAAGGATCATCCAAATATGCTTTCTGTAACAGCAATCTAGTAACATCATCTTGTTGATTTGTAAGAATACTCTCCAGTTCAAGTCTTCCTAAATGTTCTATCTCTTCCCAGAAATATCTTCTTGGATCAGTAGGCCTTCCTGCAACTACAGATGGGGTGTCTAGTGGTCGAAAACCATCATCACCGCAAAATTGCCTGAGCGCATTAATAGCGTTATCTGATACTGGAATATTGTTATTTTGGAGTAGCCTGCAAAAAGCTGTAGCTGTTGTAAAATACAACTGGGCATTAGTTGGCGTCTTGTTGTCACACTGCTTTACTGATACTCCAACTGTTTGATAATTATTACCTTGATGAAACGTAAGGAGTATGTCGCTTTTGCATGCTTTTACCTTAATTCCATGCACAGTCATCCACTTCTTTCCAGCCTCTGCTGTAGCAAGTGATCCTAAAGCTATCGCATTAATGTTGTCGCATTCCGTCCAGCCAATATGTGATAGCGCCTTATTAACAAGTGCTGTATGAGGCGCTCCTCTAAATACGTGTTCACTTGGTGCCGGCCCAGAAAATGGTTCAGCATTAATCATGCTTGCTAATTCAGCTTCAAATTCATGCCCACGTTTTCGGCCAGTTGTTCCTGCCGTAATTTGTAGTGCGTGTTGAGCATCTCTAGGATCAAGTGCCATTATATTCCCTCAAGTAACTTGCTTACGGTTAGTCCTAGCCCTTGCGCTAGGGTCACCAAATTAGTAAAGGAAATGTTTCTTTTTCCACGTTCAACTAGACTAATATAGGTTCTGTCAAAACCACATAGCTCAGCCAATTGCTCTTGAGAAAGTTTTTGCTGATCCCTTCTTTGTCTTACATTGCGGCCGAGTGCTACAAGGGATTCTGGAGTGGGTGTAGTATTCATGATGACTAATATATTGCTTTGTAGACATTGCGTCTACGGACAATGCGTCACATACAAAAAGAGCTACCAAGGCGCTGCACACTGACGGCAATGTAGCTCAGCGGAATTGCCGCCGGTGTGCTTGGGCGTTGGGCCGGACGCTGCGTGCCCGGCCCAACGCCCAAATCAGTTAATTGCACTGGTTTTTCTATACTGCCTGTACTCCAGCGCCTCGGTTTCCTGCCACAATTCCAGCGTCCCCTGCAAAATGAATTTCACCTCTCCAGACTTCTACTAAACCAAGGAAACCAACCGGAGCTAACACCTGCTTCCCGGCATTGTGCCCCCCTTTGCCACTTTCCCCCTTTCCGCGTATCCTATACCCAACCGCTCGACAACGGCGTCAAAACCCCGGCTGGGTAGAGTAGTCACCAGCCGCCAGTTGCCAGTTAGCAGTGAGCAGTTATCAGTTGGAACGCACGACACTGGTTACTGATAACTGGTCACCGATTACTGAACCCACAGGAAACCCCCCAAGGAAATCCTACAGATGCTCACAACCATCGAAAAAGTGCTCTTTCTCGTCGTCGTCGCCAGCGCCCTCTACCTGGCCTGGCGCAACTTCCGCACAGTCTATCGGGTCATCCGCCGGGGCACGGGGGAGTTCCCCAGCCGGGAGCAGGTCCTCGGGCGGCTGGTGGAGGCCGGGGTGACGTGGCTCTCCATCCGCCCCATCTGGAAGACACGGACGGTCGCCAGCATCTTCCACGGGCTGGTGGCGTGGGGTTTCATCTTCTATCTGCTCGTCAACGCCGGGGATCTGCTGCAAGGCTACTTCCCCATTCGCTTCCTGGGCGACAACCCCA
>CAMDQF010000140.1 GCA_945905745.1 Litorilinea aerophila | reverse complement strand
ATTGGCAGCTTCCGCGCTATTCGTTGTCCCTTCCAGGGGAAAGGGCGTTTGTGCTGAATAGGAGGCGGGCGACTGATCCATACGCGTTACACACCTGTCGTGGTTACAGGACGAAGGATGGGACGGAAATGTTCCGGGCGGGGAAGGAGGATTGGGAAGGAGTATTCGAGTAAACAGTAATCAGTCATCAGTTGTGTAGAGCCGACACTGATAACTGATTACTGTTTACTTCGGTCGCTACGGCAGCACAGATACCTGTACTTCCACAATCGTATCCCCATTTGCAAGGCTGGTCAACACATCCAGCCCACCGGTCACTTCGCCAAAGAAGCTGAGTTGGGCGTTGGCTTCGATGGGCGGCGGGGCAAGGGCGATCAACAACTGGCTGGAATTGCTACCCAACTCGCCGGTCGTCGGATTCTGGGAGGGGAGAAAAGCCAGCGCGCCCAGGCCCCAGGCTTTGGCGCTACCTACCTCGCCAGAGAAGATATACCCGGCGTCGCTTGTGGGCACATTCTCCGGTGCGCCGATAATCACCACCTGTTCCGGCGTCACTTCGTTGACCGGTGTGCCGTCGTAGAAACCCAGACTGGCAAGCAGCACGAAGTTGTTGACCGAAGCGGGTGATTCGGCACTGTCGAGGGTCACAGTCATTGCGCCTTTGGAGGTGACAATCATAGCCGTGTAGCTGATGGCAGTATCAATGACCATCTCTGGTGCAGTGTTGAAATAGCTGCTGCGTTCTTCCATCGAGAGCTGGGCCAGGGGCTTGTCGCCAGCGGTCAGATCGCTGGGAGCAATGCTGCTGGGGGCAAAGGGCGTGGGCGTGGGCGGTGGTGGCATAGGCGTGGGCAGTTCGCTCACATCACTCTCTTCAATTTCCACCGTCAGCAAGGTGTCGCCCGGTGTGCCCGGGTTTTGATTGGGGTCACGCAGGGTGATCTGGGCCAGGACTTCCTGACCACCGACCACTTCACCGAAGATCGTGTGCAGGTTGTTCAGCCAGTCGGTGGGGGCAAAGGTAATGAAGAATTGACTGCCATTTGTGCCGGGGCCAGAGTTCGCCATAGCCAGCAGATTGGGGCGGTCGAAACCGAGGCCAGGGGCAAACTCATCCTGGAACTGGTAGCCGGGGCCGCCCGCACCCGTGCCAGCCGGGTCGCCAGCCTGGGCCATAAAGCCCTCCAAGACCCGGTGGAAGGTGGTGTTGTCGTAGAAGCCTTCGCGAGCCAGAAAGACAAAGTTATTGACGGTCACCGGTGCCCGGTCGGCGAAGAGTTGGGCGCGGATGTCGCCCTTTGCGGTTTTGAGCGTGGCGTAGTAGACCTTCGACAGATCGATGCTCATCTCCGGCGGCGCAGAGTACATCCCATTGCGGGCTTCGGGGGCCAGTTGGGACGCGGCACCCGCACCAGCAGGCTGTACAGGCACCGCCGCGGCGGGGGCAGGCACAGGCGTGTCGGTAGCGGCGGGCACGGGAGTGTCGGCGGCGGCGGGGGCTTCCACAGCCGCCGGGGCCGCGGGTTCTGCCGTGGCGGGTGTCTCGGCGGCGCTGTTGCCACAGGCCGACAACAGCAGAGTCAGCACAAGCAACAGTGCGGTTACAGTCGAGCGGACAGCGGCTCGGTTTGATTGACTGAAAAGAAAAATTCGCAAAATGGTTTCTCCTCAAAGTTGAATTCGGCTATACGCGTTCAAAAACTGCGTCTAGTTCTGTAGGATGCATACTCAGATACTCACGAATTTCAAGCTGCATGCGGTCGATCTCAGCCAAAAATCCGACTACCGACGCTCGATAGTTGGCGGGATTTGTTTCTACCTGACGTAAAATAGTGATCTGCTTCTGGAAGCGCACGATGCGGTCAGACGTAACTGCTAACTCTTGCTGGTTCTTAATCATTGCTATGCCTCCTGGATCAGTTCAATCTGATTGTTGAATTTGGGAATAGCCATCTTTACACCCCACCCCGCCGAAATTCCAGCCACCAGATGCCGCCGATCCCCAACAGCAGAACTCCCAGAGCGATCACAGCCGCCTCGGAGAGAGTGGCCTGGGTCAGGAACACCGCACCCAACCCGATGGCCCCGGCGATCAGATAGCAGATCAGCACGGCTTCCCGCCGGCTGTTCGTGAGCCGGGCCAGCCGGTGGCTGATGTGATCTTTGCCGGGCGTTGTCAGGGGGTTGAGTCCTTTGCGCAGACGGCTGATAAAGACGAGGGTTGTGTCAAAGATAGGCAGCCCCAGCACCAGCAGGGGAATCATCCAGGTAACTGCCACGCTATTGGATGGAAAACGCAACTTAATCGCCACTGCAGCCAGCAGAAAACCGATGAAGAGGCTGCCCGTATCTCCCATAAAAATATGCGCTGGGTTCCAGTTATAGATGAGAAACCCGGCACACGCACCGGCCAGGGCCGCGGCCAGAATCCCCACCAGATATTGATCGCTGAGCGCGGCCAACAGGGTGAAGAAGACCGCGGCGATCATCGCAATCCCGCCGGAGAGGCCGTCCATATTGTCCAGCAGGTTGAAGGCGTTGGTGATGCCTACCACCCAGAGCAACGTAATGGCAATGTCCAGCCAGTTATCGAAAAGCCGTATCTGTACGCCGCCGTAGACGAGTATCCCCGCGGCCACGAGTTGGATCGCCAGTTTTGTATAGCTTCCCAATCCCCGTCGATCATCCAGCGCGCCCACCAGACTGACCAGCGTGGCCCCGACGAAAATCGACACCACTTCGGAGACAAAAAGGAGATCGCCGAAGAAGAGCAGGGCCAGGATAAACGCGCCGTAGATGGCCGCGCCCCCCAGCAAGGGAACAGGGCTGGCATGAATTTTGCGGGCGGCTGGTTGATCGATGATCCCCAAACGCAGCGCAGCCCAGCGCGCCACGGGTGTGCCCCCAATGGCGAATATCAGCGCGCTGACGGCCATAAGAATGAAGGGTGTCACAGAACGAACACTCCGAAAGGTGGCACATGGCAGGTAGGAAGTGCAGGTGGCAGGTGGCAGGTGGCAGGTGTGACTCACCCCGTCATCCCTGCACCTGTCATCCCCCCAGAGTTCCGATAAACTGCTCAATCCCTGGTTTTTCCGCATCCGGGGCCAGTTCAAACGCGCTCTGAGCGAATGTCTTGGCCGTCGCCAGATCGCCGGTTTGGGCATAGACCTGGGCCATTTGCAACGGATAGAGATAGTTGGCTTGGTCCAGAGCAATCAATTTTTCCAGGGTGCTGATAGCCTCGTCGGTCCGCTGCTCCTGAAGGTAGGTCGAGACGAGGGTGCTGAGAATACTCGCATCAGCCGGGGCCAAGGCCGCCATCCGCTCATACTGAATGGTCACCTGTGCGGTCTGCCCTTGGCGAGTGTAAAGTTCGACGAGCAGACGCAGAATGGGCACGGCGATATTGGCATCGCTGCCGGCCAGGGCCACGGCCTTCTCAGCCCACAGAATCGAGTCGTCGGGTTTGTCCATATCCCGATAGATGATGGCCAGGTTGCGGGTTGCATTCAGATCGTTCGGATTGGATTCAACAATAGAGAGATTTGTCTCCAGCGCGCCCTCCAAATCCCCCGTGCGGGCAAGCACAACTCCCAGGAAGCTGCGCAGTTGCGTGCTGTTGGGAAGCTGCTCCAGTCCCCTCTTCAACAAGTCTGCCAGCTTATCTGACTGGCCTGTGCGATCGTAGAACTCGGACAGAAGCAGATAGGTGTTCTCGAAACGCTCGTCCAGCGTTAGACTGTACAGATAGGTGGCTTCGGCATCATCGTTGCGCCCCATCAGTGTCTCGGTAGCGCCCTTTTCGTTCCACAGGTGGGCCGCGTTGGGGCTGAGTATCACAGCCGTCTCATAATAGGTGAGACTCTTTTCCAGGGAGGCTTCGCGCTGCGCCGGGTCGATTTCCAGGTCTGCCCAACTGCGGTAGAGCCGGGCCAGATTGGCTGTGTGATCGGTATTCAGTGGGTTGACCCGTTGCGCTTCCAACAGAATTGTCTCGGCCGCGCGCAACAGATCGACCTGCTTCATTTGGGGAACTTCCTGATCGGTTAAGCCCAGCACTGTCTGCACGGTCATCGTTTCCGGCATTGTCAGTGGGCTTTCCACTGGTGCGATTTTGGCCCGTTCCAGCAGGCTGCGGCCTAGGAAGAGCATGTAGTGATCTTCCGACGGACGAACGGCCAGGGAGCGACGATAGACGACCACACTGCCCACCCAATCACCCGTGCTATCGAATTGCTGGCCCTGTTTGTAGAACACATCCGCCCGCACCAGCGCCACATTGACTTTGCCCACAATTAGAAAGACAGCCAGAGCCAGGGCCGCGCCGCCAATGATAGTGAAGAAAGCGCGGGAGATGGCCCGCCGCCGGGTTTCCGTCAGCACCGTCCAGGCAAAGACTGTTCCCGCGGCCACCATCCAAAAGACGACCAGCCAGGTGTAGAGGCTAAAGTGGCCGGCGATATGGTTCAACTGTTCGTCGAGTTTGTTGCCCGCTGCGTCGGGGGCCAATCGCGCCGCCTGGATCAGCCCGTAGATCAGCCAGCCGCCCCACAGCACAAACGAGTAGAGGCCAAAGCCGCGCAGCCACCAGCCTGCGCTGCGTCCCCCGCTGCTGCGTAAGGCAGCCACTGACAGCCCGATAACCGTTGCTATGAGCCAAGTGAAAATAAGAAGAAAGAAGATACCGGGGCTACGGTCAGATTGACCCGCTTCCATCCGTCTGGTCAGGCTGCTGATCAGAATGGCAAAGGGACTGCGCGATCCCTGGAAGTTGGTGGTATAGAGGTAGACCAGCGTCAACATGACCATCAGGTCGGGCATAACAGTGCTGGGGAGTGCAGAGAAAAAGCCCTCATCCCGTCTCTGTGGGGATGCAGATTGATTGCTGCGTGGGCGCCTGCTGGTCCGTCCGCTGCGATCCGCCACAGCAGGCTGTCCTACTTCGGCAAAGGTTTCCGGTGTAAGCCAGCGCATACCCAACACAAGCAGCACAGCACTCAGCACCCAAAAATAGGTCCGGGTAGCCGCAATGGCAATACCGAAGTGGATCTCTACATAGTGGGCCAGAATTGCGGCCATAATCGCCACAATCAACAATTGACGACGCCGATCAGCGGCCTCGATCTTGGCTTCCGGGTGCAGGAAGACGGCTATCGTCACATAGAGAATCAGTCCGATGATAAAGCCAATCGGCAACGCCACACCAAAGAAGCGCCAACCGCCGTCATCAATGATAAAGATGGCACTGAGCAGAATACCGCATCCCAGCCAGGACCCCAGAAAGAGATAGAAGTCACGTCGGGAGGTGATCAGCCCCAGCCAGCGCAGCGCCCAATAGAAAATCATCATAAACATCAGCACGTAGGCCAGGAAGCCAAACGCGCCGGTAATCGCCAGGCTGTCCCAGGTCTCGTTGTGAGAACGATCCGGGCTGGCGTTGCGCGCCTCGACCTGGGCCAGGGCAGGTGGATAGAAGTTGTTGTAAGCCACCCACATAGCTTCTGGCCCATAGCCCACCAACGGGCGGATCAGATTCACCCTGTCAGGCTCCCCGTCGGGAAAGGTGATCGGTTCGTGGGGAGAGACCATTTCGGCCACCCCTTCCCAGATGAGCACGCGAACCAGACCAGTGCCGCCTTCGCTATTGAGGATGGAGGTCAGTCGCCCCAGGTAGGGTATATTCGCCAACCCAGGAAAAACATTCGTCGTGTTGATCAACACCAGCAGCAGAGCACCGGTTACACCCAGCCCCACCCAGCCCCCTGTCAACACCCGATAGCCCGATGGACGCAGGCCGCGGATAAAAAGCAACACAAAGATATAGAGTCCGGCAGCCAGCCCCAACCAGGGGCCACGACTCTGGGTCCAGAAAATCGCCAGGAGTTGGACGATAAAAATGAAGAGATAGGAACCACCCGCCAACGCGCTGGGAATGTCGTGGACTGGCTGCGTATCCTCATCCCGGCCATTCTCTGGACTGAGCAGAAACGCGAAGCTGCTGAAAATGCGCTCCAGAGTCAGGAATGCCGCGATGATCAGATGCGCACCCAGAAAAATCGGGTTGCCCGCGTTGCCAGAGACACGGGTAATCACGTCTCCACCCCAGGGTAGGGGATCGATGGCATAGTGCTGGATGACGCCATAAATGGCGATGGGCAGGCTGGTCAGGATAATCGTATGTTGCAGACGGCGTAGCTGTTCCGGCGCGCGCAGATGGGCCGCTGTCAAAACGGCAATAACGACATAACTGAAAAAGCTGTACGTCCCCTGCAAGCGCTGATAGGAACCCCACCAGCTCACCGCGGGCGCTACGCTCAGGATTGTGCTGATGGCATAGGCCACAACCAACAGCAGCAGTGGAACGAGCAAGGGAATGCGGACAAAGCGGGCAAAGCCGCTTCGGCTTGGGGACCCGCTATCTGCGGCAGGGGTGCCATTCTCAGAATTCGCCGAAAAGGCCGGCAGCCAAAATGGCCCACCGTCAGCCAGACGTACCAGATAGGCCAGGAGCATCACCAGGGAAATTGAGCGGACGAGGCTGATTTTGTCCGGCTCGAAGACACGGCTGGAGAATACGTTAAAGAAAAGCGGCGCCACGATCAGCGCGGCCAGCCAGCCTGCTTCGATGATCTGCTCGCACCAGAGTTGGATTTTCGACTTCTGCATAGGGGCGTCCAAAAGGAGTGAGATTGTGCGTTGGGAACTGCTCTGAGCCATTATAGCACAGACCCTACTGCAAAAAGCCAAGAAGCACAGCGCGGAGAAATTCAGGGGAAAATCTCCGCGTTCCTCCGCGACTACCAAGAAACTCGCGCTCTCGTAGGTTGGGTTCTCCCGGCAAGAGATCACTGCTTATGCTCCATCGAGTGCCGGGAGAACCCAACAGTGCATGCTTCTTATCGGCTGAATTGAGCCGCCCCGGCTCTACGGGACGCTGCGCGGTGGAATTTCTTTCTTTCACTGGAGTCAGCGCCGGGTGGACGTAGCGGCGATGGCTTTACACGAACGCGGGGATGGCTGGTTGCGCAGACTACTCGTAGTGGCTCCACAACCGCAGCACTTTGACAGTCGTTCTTCTTCAAGGATTTGATAGACGAGGCGGTGCTGGATGTTGATGCGCCGGGAGTAGGCACCGGCCAGGTCGCCAACCAGCTTTTCGTAGGGCGGGGGATTCTGATAGGGATTCTGGCGCAGGATTTCCAGCAACTCCTCGGCTTTGGGTCGCAGCCCCGCCGCCGAGAGCTTTTGGGCATCCTTCATCGTTACAAGCAGCCACCGGTTCCCAAATTACCTTCTCTCCGCTTGGCTTCCCTCGCTGGCCGATCTCTTGTCATCCAGCAGATTCCTATAGACCGCTTCCGTCCGTTCCAACATTTGTACCAGGCCAAACTCACTGATTGCCCGATCCAGGGCAGCCTGCCCGAACACTTGCCGCTCGTCGTCGTTGCGGGCCAGCCGGTCAATAGCAGCCGCCAGGGTGACCGGGTCTTCCGGCGGCACGACCAGACCAGTCACGTCGTGCTGGTTCACCCAGGACGTACCCGTGCCCAATTCGGTCGAGATCAACGGCAGGCCGCTCGCCATCGCTTCCAGCAGGACAATGCCCAGGGCCTCGCTGCGGTGGATCGACGGCAGACAGAAGATGTCTGCGGCCCGGTACCAGGCGGGCAAGTCGGCGTCGCCCACCTCGCCTGCGAAGAGTACCCGATCCGCCAGCCCCAGGGCCGCCACCTGGGCCCGAATCTCCACCTCCAGCGGGCCGACGCCGACGATCAGGCAGCGGGCACTTTCCACCTGGGCCATCGCCTCTACCAGCACGCGCAGCCCTTTGTAATAGCGCATCCGCCCCACAAAAAGTACCAGTGGGCCGGGGCCGTAGCGGGCGCGGATGCCGGCGGCCTGTGCTGCGATTTCGCTGTTTTGGGCAAAGCGGGTCAGGTCAATCCCAAAAGGAACGACGGAAATTTTCTGCGGCGTGTGTTCATAGACGGGGCGCAGGAAGACGGAACTCTGGACGTAAGGCGGGCTGGCGACGAGAATTTTGTCGGCCCGCTTCAATGTGGCGCGCAGAAAGGGGGCGTAGAAACGGAGCAGCCCGGCCTGCTTCACAATGTCGCTGTGCCAGGTAATGACTGTACGTTTGCCCGCACTTACCAGCAGTTGGGCCAACTCCCCTGGCGGGTAGGGCGCGTGGAGATGGACGATATCCGCGTCTCTTCCCATCCGTCGCAATTCGCCCGCCATCCCCAGCCCAATCGGCGCGGAGGAGATGTTGAAATGACGGCTGACTTTGACCACCCGCACGCCGTCAATCGTCTCGGACAGATCACTTTGCCCAGTGTTCGTCACCAGCACGGATACCGCGTGTCCCCGCGCGGCCATTCCCTCGGCCAGCCATTTGATATGATTTTCGATCCCCCCCAGGATGGGGAAGTAGTCTTTGTAGAGGTGGAGGATTTTCATAGAAGTACCCAGTAATCAGTGAGCAGTAATCAGTGGTGTCGTGTCGACTACTGATTACTGTTCACTGATTACTTCTGTTGGATAGGTGAAGTAGCGCCTGAAAGCCCAGCGCCGGTGTCAGGGGTCGGGTTTCGTGATTGCGTCCGGTGTTGTAGAGAACGATTAATTCTCGGCGGGCACGGGTGATGCCCACGTAGAGCAGGCGCAGGCGCTCGGCCGCGATGGCGATACGGGCCTGGCGGGTAGCCGCGCCGGGAATGTAATCATCCAGCGTGCCCATATGCAACTGCTCAGTCTGGGCGATGACCTCTGCGGTCAGGTTCAGATTGTCCCGCACAAACCAGCGCTCGCCCCGATAGTCTTCGTCGTCGGTACCGCTGGGATAGCTGTAGCTGTTGACCGACGCCAGGTAGACCCGATCCCATTCCAGCCCTTTGGCCCCGTGCATTGTGGCGACCGTCACTTTGCCCGGTGTGGGTTCATAGCCAAGCGCGTCATCGCTCATCCCCACAATGCGCCGCCGGTTCTGGGCGATCTCTTCCAACTCTTTCGCCAGATCGGGCAGACGCAGATGGGGCTGCTCCCGCACCCGGCGGGCCAACAGCACAGCGACGCTGTGGGCAAAGGCCAGATCGCTGGGTTCGGTGAAGAGATCGTTGCCGAGGGTCAACACCAGCTCGTCGATGGGCAGGACAGTCGCGCTCGTCCAGCGACGCAGGTCGGCCCGGAAGCTCTCGGCCACCGCTGAGAATCCGGGGTGATCGTGAATCCAGCCGATCTCATCCAGCCAGTCGTCGCCGGGCGCGGGAAAGAAGACCCGTTCCGGCTGATTGGCTTTGCCCAGGGCACGGCCAAAGGTGCGCACGGCTTCGGGTAGTTCGTCCTCGCTGGCAATCGACGCCACCGGCTTTTCCCCGCTGGCAGGCAGACCCCGCCGGGGCCACCAGCTTTCCAACCAGAGCCGGGGCAAATGGCTGGGCGTATGGGGTTCGCTGATATAGAGCAGAATGCGGGCCAGGGCGTTGGCCGCCACGCGCACGCTGTTGTTGGTACGCAGAAGCGAATCGTCGAAGGGAATATTCTCCCGTTCCAGGCTCTGAATCACCTGAAAACCCCGCCAGTTGTCTGGGGCCAGCACAGCCACCGTCTGCTCCGGGTTCTTGCCCAGCCAAGTGGCCGCGCTCTTGACGATCACATCGATCTCTTCGTCAGGCGTCAGGCCGCGGTCGTAAATGTAAACCGCCGGATTGCCGGGTGGCGGGTTGGGCTGGGGATCGTCCGGGTCGGTGGGCTGGATGGCAGGCGGGGAGAGGGCATCTTCCTTGGATAAGACTGGATGGGAAGTGCGGCTCCAACTTGCCAGGGCGTTGGCCAGATCGATGATCGGCTGGGCGCTGCGCCCGGAGTTGGGCAGAGGGCGGGCTGTCACATCGGGCCGGGCGACAAAATGGCGCAAAAAACGGGGATCCGCGCTGGTAAAAGTGGTGTTGATAGCCTGATTCGGATCGCCCACCCGCACCCAATTGCCGTGTACGCCGGTCAGCAGGCCAAGCATCTGCTCTTGAAGCAGACTGCTGTCCTGGGCTTCGTCTTCCAGCACATAAGGCCAGCGGCTCTGCATCCGGGCCAGAAAGCCGGGGTCGGCCTCCAGCGCTTGCAGGGCCAGCACAATCAGATCGTCGAAGTCAATGGCCCCGCGCAGATTCAGGCTGCGCTGGTAGTCGGAGAAGATTTGCAGGCCGAAGTCCAAGAGAGGCCAGCTCCCGCTCTGGCGGCTGCGGGTGTTGCGCAGCCGAGCCGCATCTGTGCGCTGGTTTTTGGCGATGCGAATGACTGCATCGGCGATTTCCAGGGCGTCGTCCAATAGATAGCGTTCGATGCGTCGGGGGTTGTCCAAAAAGTCAGGTTTGATGAAAGGAGCGAAGACGTCCGGGTGCTGGGTCAGATAATTGATGACCGCTTCCCGTTTGATTTCCAGGGCGGTGCGCTCGTCCACAATGCCGAAATCTTCCGAGAGGCCGACCAGACCGGGCCGCTCGCGCACGATGTCGTGGGCCAGGCCGTGGAGTGTGCGCACCCGATAGCCCACACCGGGCAACAGCCCCTGACCAGTGACAAATTGGTTGATACGCAGACGGAAATTCTCCACTGCACTGTTGGTGAAGGTGACGACCAGCACCTCCCGGTTGTCCATCGCTCCTTCGGCGGCCAGCTTCTCCACCAGTTGCGCGGCCAGCAGGCTGAGGGTGAAAGTCTTGCCGCTCCCCGGCACCGCGCTGATGCCCAGGCGACCGCCCGTGTATTCGAGTATGCGCGCCTGGGCTGGGCGGGGGGTGAAGTCGGAAGTTGGCATTGAACCGATTCTCTGAACGGTAAGCAGTAATCAGTAGCGTCGGCGGGTGAAGCGACTGATTACTGCTTACTGATTACTGCTCACTGCTCACTGCTCTGGGGCCAGAATAATCACACCGCTGGCCGTAGATTCCGCCACCCAGCCCTCGACCGGACCAGCCGGCGTATCGAGACGGATGTACCACCAGGCCAATTGGTCGGCGCTCTGGGGCCACTCCAAAATTGTGACGGTTGCGCCCTGCTCCATCTGGCCGACAATATCGCCGTCCACTTTACCCAAATAGCCGGGCGTGCGGCGGATGTTGACCCGGCTGGCCGCCACATTGCGGGCCTGTGTGCCCGGTTGCAGGCGGCCCGGCTGGACGTTGCCATCGGCAACCGTAGCGGGAACTGTTATATCAGCGGGCAGGGGGGCGGGGGGCGGTGTCCAGACTGGGTCGTTGGATTGGAGATCGGACAAGCTGAGATCACCAAAACCGGCCAATAGGGCCACGCCGCCGCAACTGGCCCCGGCCAGCAGCACGAAACTGATGGCAAAGGCCAGCCAGAAAAACGATCGGGGTACTTTGGGTTCAGAGATGGCGGGTGGTTGTTGCATGTGGAAAGTGGAAAGTGGCAGGTGGCAGGTGGCAGGTGGAAAGTGGCAGATGGCAGGTGGCAGGTGGAAAGTGGCAGGTGGAAAGTGGCAGGTGGCAGGTGGAAAGTGGCAGGTGGAAAGTGGCAGGTGGCAGGTGGAAAGTGGCAGGCGCATTTTTGCCTTCTCACTTTGCCTTTTACCTTTCCTTTCTAATCAAAAAACGCCTGGCCTGCGCAGATCAACTGCATCGGCCAGGCGTTTGGAGCGAAGGGGACACACGCGCTGTGGCTAGCTCAACGGGCCAAGCAGACGCAGAACACCGACGGCCTGGCCTTCGCTGTCCATACTGGAATGGGCAAGCAGCACGCTGCCTGTGCGACCGTCCTCCAACTTGACAGTCATCTTCTGGTCCCGGTGCATCTCCACCATCGTCTTGGTGGCGTTCAGCGCTTTGGTCTTGAAGAAAAGGCGCACCTGGCTATCATCCGCGTGGTTTGTGCTGCCATATTCCACGATGCGCACATCATCCAGGACGGAGACTGCCTGATCCATTCGGCTGGCGTATAGCATTGCTTTCATTGAGAGGTAACCCCATTCCCTGAATTATCGAAGTTTGATTCAACCGGAAGGTGGTTTTTGCAAACCGACCCGAACCACGCATTATTGTACCAGATTGCGCCAACACCGGGCAAAATAGCAACGGACAGACAGAATATATCACACGAGAAAAGAGGCGACACTCGTCGAGTGCCGCCTCTTTTGATTGGCGCGTGGCTCAGAATCGGCGATCCAATTCGCTGGTGACTACCACGTGCCCGGTCTGAGAGCTTGTATACACGGATGGAAAGGAACACAGATGCTTAATCAATCCATATTCCCTTGTATCCGTGGATACAAAACTTTCATCCCGCTTCCCGCAAGGCTACCGATTGACCGCAGGCAGATAGAGATTGATCAGAGATACGACTGGCTTCTGCACAATGATTGTCCCAGTCACCGACGGATTCAGCGCGTCAGCATAGGTGTAGGTACCCTCGGTGGTCAGTGTGCGCTTGTAGCCTGCGCCATTGCCCAACAGCCCGCTATCCCAGGCGTCGCTGCTCTTCAGCTCGGCCGCTTCCGCGCCATAACTGGGAGCGGGAGAGGTGCTGCGGGAGGAGTGGGGCGCCACATCCATATTGACAAACTCCACCACTGCACCCGGTTCCACAGTCAACACCCCTGGCTCGAAGCCCTCGGCAGTGATGAGTACGGAGTTGGTGGCATCACCTGCCACGACCGGCGTCAACGGCACGTCGAAGTGGACCGGCGCAGCCACCACTACCAGGTCCTGGCTGCGATAGGGTTGATAGCCGCTCTTGCCCACCTGAAGTTGGTAGGTTCCCGCTGGGGTGAAGAAGCTGAAGTAGCCATTGCTGCCGGTAGTCTGGGGATTGATCTGGTCATAGTCCGCCGCAGGCCACAGGCTGAAGACGCTCTCACCCCCGGCCCCACTGATCTGCTCGGCCATACAGGCCACGTTAGACGAGCCAACTGCCAGACCGGTGGTTACGTCGAAGACCGTGCCTTCCGGGTCGATGGTCACTTCGCCATCGGAGCAGACTTTGATCAGATAGCAGACGACACAGACGCGGATGCGTCCACTGATCCGGCCTGTGCTGGATGTGGTGAAGGTGGCCGTGTAAGTCCCGTCGCCGTCCGGGTCGGTCAGGGTCAGGGTTGCCACTGTGCCCAGTTCCAGGGTCACAACGGCGTTGGGGTCATCGCAGCAGATTGTGAGAGAAGCGGTGTAGATAGTGCCCCGGCGCAGGAAGACGCTCCAACCGTCTTCGTCCGTGCGTCCATCGGCGTCGTGGGGTCGGCTCACGTGGCCGTCCTCTGCAATGAAGCGCAGGCTCAACGGATTCCAGAAGAGGCTGCTGTCCACAATCACACGGACCGTTGTGGTCGGGCTGCTGGTTCCACCCAGGCTGGCCGTGGCGCTGATGTCGTACTCGCCGTCGGGCAGACCGACGACTGCGTGGCTCCATTGGCCGCTGCCGTCCGACATCACGCTGGCCGAGTCGACGGTTGTACCGGTGCTGCTGTCTACAATCGTCAGGTCAACCGTTGCGCCCGGCTGCGCCCGCCCGGTGATGGTGAATGTGCCTGTGCAGGTCGTCCCCGGTGTGGGGTGGGTGATGAGCGGCGGCAGCAGGGGCACAGTCAGGGTCACAACCGACGTATTGTTGGTCGTGTCCGTGTCCGTGTCGGCTGTGATCGTCACTGTGTTGGTGACAATTGTGCCGGGCGTTGCGGTCATAGGCAGGATGCTGCGCAGACCGATATGGCCTTCCGCACCCGGCCCCAGATTGCCTACAGCATAGGTCAGGCTGTTGCCGCTGATGGTGGACAAAACTGCCGGGGCCGCGCGTTCATTCTCCAACGTCTGGGGGCCGGATAGCTCGTCGGTCACGACGACATTGGTTGCCGCGGCGTGGCCCGCGTTGCCATAACGCACACTCCACTGGGCCATCCAGAAGACCTCGCCCGTCTCCGGGTTGCGCTCCGGAGAGAGACGACCCTCTTTGCGCACAGTCGGGTCCGCGCCTTCGCCAGGCTGATCGCTGTGGGAGCGCACCAGGTAATCCTCGGTTTCGCCCAAACGGAAAGCCGTGTCATAGCCTCGGCCATCGCCTACGTGACAAGGGCCTGCGCCACAATCCAACACTTTATTAGACGGTTTTTCAGTCAAGGAGACGCGCAGCCAGGCCGGGTGTTGTGCCTGCTCCACGGGCCAGAAGACCGGCCAACTGGTGGTCAGGTAGATTTTGTGAATGCCAGGGCCGAGGGTCGCCACATCTACTGGGTGGTCAATGACGATGTGTTCCCAGCTTACCGCCGCCCCGCCGGTGGTCGACGAGCAGGTGAAGGGATCGTTCCAGTCGCCGTCCCGGTTGCTGTCCAGCCAGACATTGACATAACCCATGCCTTTTGCCTCGGTTGGCAGAGCAGCCAGCGCGCCGGCGTCAATGCTCACCAGAACTGGGAATTTGACAACCCGGCAATGCTCGAATTTCAGCTCGGAAAGAACCAGGCCGTCGTCGCGCCCATCCCGATCCGGTTGATTGAGTGTGGGCAGAATGTTATTGGTCGGGTCCTGATCCACGCCCAGGTCGGCTTCCCGCTCTTCCGTCACACCCTTGCCCAGATGGAAGGGGCGGGTGACGAAATGTTTGGGGCCGCGTTCCGGCGCTGCTACACTGAAGACCGTCGGGTAGTGGGCCGCGACGGCCGGATAGGCGGTCATGCCCACGCCTGGGTGGTTGGTGCTGTCCGGCGCATCGCCCAAATCGGCGCAGACCAGATAGATGACCACCTGATTGCTTTGGCCCTGGTGCAGGGCTTCGTTGTTGTGATAGAAGACCCAATGGGCAATGTTGACAACCCGCTTCTCGCATTCCAGTCGGGCGGTGGGTTTGAAGTGAATGCGGACGTGGGCGGGGGGAGAGTCCGGCCCGACGCGTAGCCGCCAGATGACGGTTGCGCCATCGTCGCGGATAGTCGCTTCGCCCCGATCCACCTGGACTTGGGTAGCAATCAGCCCCGCAGGCATAGAATCGGAGATGACCACTTCGCCGCCGATGGTTGTTTGGCTTTCCAGCATCAATTCATAGGCCATTTCGTGCCCGGCCAGAATCGGCTGTTCGGCTTCCGCCTGATTGGGAATGTCCATTTCACCGGCAACAGACGTCAGACGCACAAGCCGTTTATGCAATTGAATCTGCGGCGCCGTGGGTTGTTCGCATTGGGTTTGCAGGTCGGCGAAGGCTTCGCCAATCGGTTTGCCATCCCGGGTCAACAGACGGGCAGTATTGCGGATCATCGGGTGATCGGCAGGCGGGCAGCGGCGCGCAACGACGACAAATTCGATGCGCAGTTTGGTGTTCGGAGCCAGATGGCCCGCCCAGCTGACCTCGCCGCTGGGGGCGACACTGCCGTCAAAGGTGGCGACCAGGGGCGTGGCGTTGCCCGCCAGGAGTGTCACAAAGGGGCCGTGCAGGAGTTGCACTTCAGCAGGCAGCCGGTCGCTCATCACGACAGTGGCCGGGGCCGTTCCGCCCAAGTGACCGATTTCGATAGTATAGGTCATGCGGTCGCCCACAGAGACCAGGCTGTCCAGATCTGAGTGACTTTTGTGGATGACCAGTTCACCCGGCTCGCCTGGCTGGGTGTTGGGCCGGTGCAGATAGTCTTCGGTCTCGCCAAAGCGGTAGTGCTTGGGCCAGTCCGGGCCGCGCCCGTCGTGCTCGAAGGGCGCGAGTTCGGTGACCGGTTCTTCACTCAGGGTGAAGCGCACCCAGGCCGGCGCGGCCGGGTGATCGTTGAGGACTTTCAGCGTCGGCACAGCAATATCCGCAAAGCCTGCGATCGCAGAAGTGTCAATGACAAAGTTCTGGACAATCCATTCGTGGGCGTGGGCCGCACTGGATGGATCGACTGTGCTGTTTTGGCAAAGTTTGCGCTGCCGCCACTCGCCGTTGCGGTCGCCGTCGTAATAGACGTTCAGGAACATCTTGCCGCCGGGGGTGGCCGGGTTGCGCGAGACCCTCACAATTAGCGTCGTCTCCTCGCAATCGACAAAGCGGGTGTCCTTGCCGTTGCGCCAGCCGTCGTCAAACTCATCTTTGTTGGATGCAGCCGGATTGGCTCCATTGTCCAGAATATTGGTAACGCCGTCGGCGTCGGGCAACTGGTCCGCATCTTTCTCGGAGCTGACCCGGTCCCCCAGCCAGGAGGCATAGGGGTTGGCGTGCATGGGGCCGCTGGGATCACCCGCGGGCGTTCCTTCCCAGACGCTGGGGAAACGGCCAGCGGTGGGTACAGCCGGATAGGCGACATTAGCCAGTCCGTAGTGGTTGCTGCTGTCCGGAGCATCGCCAAAGTCCGGGCGTGCCTGGTCCACCTGGCCGGGCAGACGCAGATAATCCTCGGTCTCGCCCAGTTCAAAACCGTTGACAGGGCCGCGACCATCGGCCTCGATTGGGATGTTGGGCTGGTTGGCGGCTGGTTCGGGCTGCACGGCCGGTGTATTGCTCAACGTAAAGCGCATCCAGGCCGGCGCGTCGGGCTTCTCGTTGTAGATGAGAATTGTCTTGACGTCGATGTCTTGAAAGCCACTGATGAATGTGCTGGTGTCCACCACAAAGTCGCGCACGATCCATTCGTTGGAATGCCGGTTTGGTTCGCAAGCGCCCAGATCGGCCCAGTCGCCGTCCCGGTTGCCGTCGGTCCAGACATTCAGAAAGAGGCGGCCGGCTTTGGCAGCGGCGTTTTTACGCACGCGAACCTTCAGGACAGCCTCCTGGCAGTCGGGCAAGGGCACATCCCGATTCAGCCAGCCGTCGTCGCCCCGGTCGTTGTCGGCGTTGTCGGCCCCTTTGGCCAGAATGTTGTTGATGGGGTTGCCGCCGGCGTCCATCTCCTGATCCGGGCCTCGGTCAGCCTCATTTTCCAGGCTCACTTTGTCACCCAGCCAAACGACGCGCGGTTCCAAGTGGATGGGTCCCTTGCCTTCACCCGCGGGTGTTCCTTCAAAAACGGTGGGAAAGTGTCCCGGCACGCCCGCGTAGGCGGTGTTGCTCAGCGCGTGATGGTTGCTGCTATCGGGCGCATCCCCCAGATCGGCGTGAGGCGGCTGGGGTTCATTGATTTGGGCCAGGGCACTGCTGCCAGAGAAGGCCAGCGCCATCACCAGCAGAAGCAGCCCCAGCACAGAGAGAAATCTGCGCGATAAGGGACGATGAACGATGGGTAGGGTAGAAGATTTGGGTTTCACTTTTGCCTCCTGGGGGAATAGGCCTACACACGGGAATAGGCGGGGCGGCGTTTCTGGTCGCGGGATCGGCCAGAATGCACGCGTAGTATCCGCGAATTTGTATAGAGAGGCAGTAGAGAGTTGCACGAGGGGAGTGCGCGCTGGATCACAGCGCTGGGGAGAGGCAAGCGGAGTGGGTGGAGCGTGTACACTACCGCT
>CAMDQF010000139.1 GCA_945905745.1 Litorilinea aerophila | reverse complement strand
GACGCTTCCAATGCCGAGAAACACGGCAACCGTAGTCGTAAGTCCAAGTTCGTGCCCAAATTGTTAGCCAAACCGCACGTATTCGCAGAGTTTCGCCTTGAAACCAGTTCATTGTAAGTGCGCCTTCATTTCTCATTTGGAATTGCTGGTGCAGAAGTGTGAAATTTGACAGCTTTTCACCAGAGCGCAGAGAATGTATACTGGTTCGACAAAAGCTATGCGGATTTCTATGAACAAGCAAAGGGAGGCAAGTGAATGTCGCAGGTCAGTGCTGAACAGATGGAGCAGTTTCGCCGTGAAGGGTATTTCATTTTGGAGCGGGTGATCGATGAGGAGAGTCTGGATGGTTTGCGCCAGGAGTGCCAGCGCTATATTGACATTTACGAAGGGGAGATGGAAGCCAAAGGTGTCACAGTCTCCGGTATCAATCACTACAAAAAGCGCTACTTCATCGCCAACCGGGGCAAAGAGAGTCTCCCCATCAGCCGGTTTCTTTTCGGCGATCTGATGGCCGATGTCTGCCGGGCCACGCTTGGCGAGACTGCCTATCTGTTCAACGAGCAATATGTGGTCAAAGCGGCGGAGGTAGGCACGAAGTTTGCCTGGCATCAGGATTCAGGCTACATTGGTCACTACCATCGCCCCTATCTCTCTTGCTGGTGTGCGCTGGATGATATGAAGGTGGAAAATGGCACAGTCTATGTGCTGCCCTATGCCCGGGCGGGTATGCTGCCGGATGACCTTTTTGAACACATAGTGGAAGCGGGAACCAACGACAAAATCGGCTATCACGGCGACGATCCCGGCATTCCGGCCATTGTGCCTGCGGGAAGTATCGTTGTCTTCTCCAGCCGGACCTTCCACCGCAGTGGGCCAAACACCACAGACCGCATGCGCCGAAGCTATCTGGCCCAATACTCGGCTGAACCGATTCTGAAGAAGGATGGCAGCGGACCCTGGGGACAGGTGGTTCCCCTATTGGTGGAAGGCGTCTCGCAGAAGCCGAATTGGTTGGCCGGTTGAGCGGATGGTAGAGGCGAGCCAGCCGTGACCGGATCATCGCAGGGGCCGCACCCAGTGCGTTAGCCGGATCGATTGTTCCACAAACTCCCACAAACAGAGAGGAATTCTATGAGCGAGACGAAACCATTGAAAGTCCATGTCACCGGTGTCTATGGACTGATCGGCAATCTGGTCTACGGCCATCTCCACGCCCAGCCGGACCGCTATGATGTCTACGGGAGCGGTCGGCGTACCAGAAGTTCTGTGCGGATCGACGAGGAGAGTCTTCTGCGCCTGCCCGATGACCATTTTATGATTGCCGATCTGGCCGATGCTGACGCGGTGGCACGCGCGGTTGAGGGGATGGACGCTGTGCTGCACATTGGCGCTGTGCCCAACCCGGACGCCACCTTCCAGCAGGTGGTGGACAGCAACATCCGCGGCACCCATCACGTGCTGGAAGGCTGCCGATTGGCTGGCGTCAAGCGGATGGTCTACGCCAGTTCGATTATGGCTACCTGGGGTTACTATACCTATCAGGAACCCTACCGTTCCATCCGGGAAGGGCGTCTGGCCGATGTCTCGTTGCCCGTGCCCGCTATCACCCACCTGGACCCGGTGCGCCCGACCGAACCCTACTCGGCCAGCAAAGTCTGGGCCGAAGCCTATTGCCGAACCTATGTGGACGCCCACGCTATGTCTATCGTCTGCCTGCGTATCGGTGGGGTGAACAAGGAAAATAGCTCCGGCAGTCCGGCGTCCCAGGCGGTCTGGTGCAGCCACCGGGATGTGGTCAATATCACCGAGCGGGCGCTGATCGCCACGGAAAAGCCCATCTACGACATCTGCTATGCAGTCTCTGACAGCCCCTATCGTTGGGTGGATATGTCCCACACCCTGGAAGTGTTGGGCTATGCACCCCAGGACCGGGCCGAAGACAATATCTGACAGTAATTTGATCTGGTGCGTGGTGCGTACACTGATACACGCACCACGCACCACGTCAGCATCGATTGGCTTACTTGCGCCTGGCTCTACGATACAAGTAGGGGATAGTGGGGCTGGCGGGCAAACCGTTGCATATGGATTCGGGCGCGCAGGGATGCCCCCGGCCCCAACTCCACACGCAACCCACTGCCGTTCATCTCTTTTTTGTCACCGCTCGCCAGATCGGTGACACCGGTGAAAAGATGCTCGCCGAAGTTTCCTGCCCGGACGACGACCGCGGCGCTGTGCATTGGGTCCAGATTCACCAAATGCAGGAGAATGCCTCTGGCATCCACCTCCTCTACCAGAGCCGCCACGTGGGCTGGTAGACCAGGCCGTTCCGCTTCTTCATCGTAGTAGCTGACCTGGGCGTGGAGCAGACCGCCGTGATAGATGGGCATAGGCGCACCCAGCATTGTCAGCACCAGCCCCTCGCAGCTAACTGGATTGCGGTTCAACCAGTGATGCACATCGTTCTCCCAACGGCTGACCGGCGGCCACTCTTGCGGGTCCAGCGGCTCGTTGCGTATCATCTCCAAGCGGCGCACGGTGTGGAGGTAGGTCGACTGGAGCACCTGCTCCGGGAAGTCGGGGGCGTGGCCGCTGATGAAACGATACCAGGCCCCTGCATTGGCTTCATCGCCCCAGCCGGTCTCCTTTACTGAACTCCACGCCGCTTGCCCCCGAAAGCGCTCGATACGCGCCCGATCGTCTGGATTCTGGGTCAGACTCCAGACTGCGATGGGCAGACGCGATTGGGCAGGGCGGCTACTCCGCCAGCCGTCTTCCTCTCGCCAGAAGGGTAACAGCCACTCGTCGTCGCTCGCCTGCCCTTGGGACCAGACCCAATCCCACTGGGAGCGGAAGAGATCCAGATGGCTGTCGTCGCCGGTGAGCAGAGCGGCATTCATCCCCGCCACTGCCAATGCTTCCAGCAGGGTCTGCCCGCCGTGGGGCCAGCCCCAGCCGTAGTAGCCACCCCACCACCGCCCCTGCAAAGTTTCGCCGACCTTCCCGCTCAACCCCACATTGTCGGGCGTAATGCCTCCGTTCTGGGCTGTGCGTTCCACCCAACCTGCCAGATAGTCGAGAACCCAGGCTTTGTCGTTGGCTTCGCCTGTGGCCAGAAAGGCGTGGGTGACCAGTGTCGTTGCCAGCAGGTTGATCGGTACATCGCCTTTGGCCAGCCGTTCGTTGAATTTGGGCAGAACCGCGGCGAAGAACTGCGGGTCCGTCCAGTCGCCGATTGTATCCACCAGGCCGGGCAGGTCATCAAAGGGCGCGGCATATTGAGAGTAGATACCCCGCAATTCGGCCCAGTCCTCTTCGCTGGTTTCCCATCGCGGTCCCCGGCTGCCCGTGAGAGGCGAACGCAGCAAGCGCCGGGCCGGGTCATAGTTGGGCGCGCTGGGGTCTGCGCCGGTGTAGAGATCGGCAAAGCGCCGTGCCCGCTCCTGCGTCTTGGGGCTGTCGGCTCCTGCTAGTCCCAGATAGTAGAGGGCGAGGGAACTTTCGCCGTGGTGCATCCAATCGTAGTAGGCGTCGAACTCCCGATGGACCTGGCCGTAGGCGGTGAACTGGCGGGTGATGCCATCCCAGATATGCTGGGCCAGAGGCAGCAATTCGGCATCTCCTCCCAGAAAGTAGAGAAGGGGGAAGTTGTAAACGCTTTCGTAGGCATCATCCGAGCCATCCATACCCTTCCATTCAGAACGTGCCCAGACCAGCGAGCCGTCGGCGCGGGTGTAGCGGTCAGCAAAAAAGAGTGCGGCTTCGCTGACTGTCGCCAACAAATGGCGCTGCCAGAAGGCCCAGGCAGGGAGCGACGCTTGTCTGCTGCTGCGGATGGTGGGCAGATTGGACATTTCGGGTAGGGGGCTCATGGAACTCCTCGTTGGTTGGTTGGCTGGCTCGTGGGATAGGGCGCGTTTCGTCGTCCGCGCCGGGCTGTAATAAGGCAAGTAAACTACGAAGTCACAGCTTGTTTGCGGTCGAGCGAATTCATTTCTGGCCGGGCCAGCCAGCGATATTCTTCGGCGGGCTGCACCTGATTGGCCCAGGCTTCCAGAATACGGTTGTCCGCCTCCCGAGCCGCCATCTGGGCCTGAATCTGTTCCGGGTCCCAGCCATCCCGCACGGCTGCACCCAGTTCGCGCAGGATTTCGGCACAGGCCGGGTCTGTGGCCCGATCCGTCAGCTCTTCAGGGTCTGCTTCCAGATCGAAGAGTTGGGGCGGGTCCAGGTGATAGTCGATCAGCTTCCACCTGCCTCGACGCACCATCCGCTGGTACGCACCACCTGCCGGGCTATACTGGTCCTCACAATATTCGGCGAAAGCCACATCTTCCCATTGGGCCGAACCGCGGCCAGCACCGACCGGCCCCTCGGCCACCAATCCCAGTAGGCTGCGTCCCGGCGAATTGGGGAGGGCCGGCGCGCCCAGCGCGTCCAGCAGCGTGGCGTTCACATCCAGCGCGCTGATCACCCGGTCGCAGCGGCGACCCGGCGGAATCACGCCCGGCCAGGCGAGAATCAGCGGAACCCGTACCGATTCTTCGTAGAAAGTATGTTTCCACCACAACCCGTGCTCTCCCATCATATCCCCGTGATCCGACGTGTAGACAATCAGCGTATTCTGATCCAGGCCATTGGCACGCAGGCTGGACAATATCTGACCCACCATTCGATCCACCTCCCCGACCAGCGCCCAGTAGGCCGCCCGGGTGTTCAACGCTTCCTCCTCGCTCACTGTTTCGGAACCGGTGTGGGTACGCCAGCGGCGCAGATACGGGTGGCTTTCGGCCTCAAAGGGACGGGGCTTTTTGGGCAGGGTGATCCGGTCACGGTAGCGCTCGAAGGCGGCCCGGCGCGGCACATAGGGCGGATGGGGCAGCATAAAGCCTACGGTCAGACTGAAGGGCGGCGGGGTCAGACCCGCCCGTTGTTCGCGCCCAATCTGATCCAAAAAGCCAACCGCGGCGGCTGTCACCTCTTCGTCGTGAAGTTGATAGGCGACCTGACCTGGCCCAGAGGTTTCCAGGGTTTTGCGCACGGGCGTCTCCGTGCCGCGCAGAATGCCCATCTGCGGCATTGGCCCGCCCAGATGGTTGGGCATGTGATCCCCAACCAAGCGATTCGCATAGCCGTGAAGCTGATCCGGCCCCCGCACGTGCATACGACCTGCCAGCACAGAGCGATAGCCCGCCGCGCCCAGCGCGTGGGCGAAGGTGGGAATCCCCGAATCCAACACATGGCGATTGGTCCAGACCCGATTCTGGTAGGGATGCAGACCCGTGAGCATAGACATGCGCGAGGGTACGCAGATAGGCGAAGTGCAGTAGGCGGCGTCGAAGACGGTTCCATCCCTGGCGAGCTGGTCCAGATGGGGTGTCTCCACCAGCGGGTCGCCGTAGCAGCCCGTGACGAAAGGGTTGTGCTGATCCGAGTGGATGTAGAGCAGATTAGGGCGTGGGGTTTCGGTCATAGTATCTCCTTTTACGCGGCCGCAGCCTCGATCCATTCGTGGGTGATCTCCAGCCCGAAGCCCGGTGCATCGCTGGGGACGAGATAGCCATTCTCAATGGCGGGTGTGCCGGGCAGCCGGGTCATCTCGGCCAGGGGCACACCCGGGGCCGAGACCCCTTCCGAGCGTTCGCCCCAGATGATGGCAGGCATGGCGTAGGCCAGATGCTGGCCGTAGGGGTAGTTCATCCCGGCGTGGGTGATGACGGGGATACCCGCGGCTTCGGCGATGTGGCAGATTTTGACGGCGGCGGTGATGCCCCCGCACCAGAGCACATCCGGTTGCAGCAGATCGACCAGTCGGCGGCTGGCCGCAGTGAAGAAGCGCCCCGGCAGATACCAATGCTCCCCAGAGGCCAACGTCTGCCAGGGCACCCGGCGGCGAATCGACTCGTAGGCTTCCAGATTGTCTGCCGGGGCATACTCCTCCACCCATTTCAGCCGATAGGGGCGCACAGCCTCCATCAGCCGCACCGCGTACTCCTCGTCTGGCGCCATCCAACAGTCCAGCATCAATTCGGTTCCGTTGCCGACGGCTTCCCGGGTGTGGGCCACAAACTCCTCGTTGCGCTGAATGCCTTCCAGCCCGAACTCCGGCCCCCAGGGGGTGAAGACTTTGACGGCCCGAAAACTCATCTCCACATACCATTCGGTGTCAAAGCCCGTGGCATAGCAGAAGATTTTCTCCTTTTGGGGGCCGCCCAGCAGTTCGTAGACCGGGCGTTGCAGCAGCTTGCCCTTCAAATCCCACAGGGCGGTGTCCACCGCACTGATGGCGTAGCTGGCCAGTCCGCTGCCGCCGTAGGGCGCGGTCATCCGGGCCATCATATCCCACAATTTTTCAATCGCCATACAGTTCTGGCCCACCAGCGCGGGAGCAAAGTGTTCATTGATGACCCGGACAACCGGCCCGCCGTGGACAGTCAACCCGAAACCCCACGTCCCATCTTCCGCCGTGACCACGCAGGCGGCCCGTTTCCACTCCGCCTCGCCCGCCACCTCCGGGTAGCGGTTGATGGGCCGGGCCATCTGAATCGTTCCGGAACGGCTGGGAGTGCGGGGGGCAGTCTGGGGGTGGGGGGAGACATCGATTTCGATGGCACGAATCTCTTTGATTTTCACGGGGGTATCTCCTGTGGGATGGGTGGGAAGGGCTTTGCCTGCCGATGCTTATATGATAGGGCAAACCGATGGCGAAGATCAAACCACAAAAATCGGCGCTTCCCGTCGTATCTACAACCCGTGGCCGTATGGGACATGACAAACCCGGTCGTTGGGCGTATACTTGGCAATGGCGCAAGCAAAACTGGAATCAGCAACCTTATAGAGAAGGAGCAGGTCAGGCGTATGGATTCAATCGAAACTGTATTGGCGGCGTGTGGTGTAGGGGATGATACTATCGCTCAGCACCACCGGGATGAGTTGGACGAATTGGGGTTCACAGTCTTTCACGACGTGATTGATTCGGCCTGGATGGAAGAATTGCGCGCCACCTTTGAGCGGCTCACTGAAGAAGAGGGCGAGCGGGCGGGGATCGAAGTCAGCCAGCCTACGGGCATCCGCCGCCTGGCCGATCTGGTCAACAAAGGCAGGGTCTTTGACCGCGTCTACACCCATCCGGTGGTGCTGGCTGCGGCCTACCACGTGATTCAACGCCCCTTCAAACTGGTCTCCCTCAACGGTCACGACCCTCTGCCGGGCCACGGCCAGCAGAATCTCCATTCGGACTTCGGTGGGGTACGGGGCGATGGCCGAGGCCACCAGACCAACGCGCTCTGGATGCTGGATGACCTGACCCCGGAAAATGGGGCGACCCGTGTAGTCCCCGGCAGCCATCGCTGGCCCGGCTTTCCGAAGGATGCCATGACCGATCTCCAGGCGGCCCATCCCCAGGAAGTCTTCATCACCGGTCCCGCAGGCTCGGTCGCCTTCTTCAACGGGCAGGTCTGGCACGGCAGCACCACCAACCACACCAACCAGGCCCGCCGGGTCTATCACTGCGCCTTCACCGCGCGGGAGAATCCCCAGCAGACCGACCAGCGAGCCTATCTGCGGGCCGAAACAGAGCAGCGTCTGAGTCCGGCTGCCCGCTATATTCTGGATGTGTAGGTCGTCTCGCTGACGGTGATTTTCGACATCGCCGTCGGCAGAATATCCCGGCTTTTCCTTTGCTGGTATAATACCCCACATCTGTTTTTTTGCCTGCTGCAACCGGTTGCTCCTCCGCTTGCCCTACGCCCAAGGACGACAATGTCAATTCGCGTCGCCATCAACCACAAAACCCACTATACCTACGATCGGGCGGTCACGCTCACGCCCCACGTCTTTCGCCTGCGCCCTGCCCCCCACTGCCGCACGCCCATCGAAGCCTACTCCCTGCGCATCCGGCCCGAAACCCACTTCATCAATTGGCAGCAGGACCCCTTTGGCAACTACCAGGCCCGGGTCGTCTTCCCGGAAAAGGGCAACGAACTCTACATCGAAGTCGATGTGGTGGCAGATATGACCGTCATCAATCCCTTCGAATTCTTTGTAGAATCCTATGCAGAGAAGTTCCCCTTTGCCTACGACCCCCAACTCTCCAAAGAACTGGCCCCCTATTTGGAGGTGCAGGAGTCCGGTCCCCGGCTCACAGCCTGGCTGGCCGAGGTGAAGCGGGACGAAATGCCCATCATCGACTTTCTGGTGGCCCTCAACCACCGGCTCTACACCGACATCGCCTACTCCATCCGCATGGAGCCGGGGGTGCAGAGCTGCGAGGAGACACTGGAACGGGCGCTCGGCTCCTGCCGGGATTCGGGCTGGTTGCTGGTGCAAGTCCTGCGCCATCTGGGGCTGGCTGCCCGCTTTGCTTCGGGCTATCTGGTGCAGCTCACTGCCGATGTGGCGGCCCTGGACGGTCCCTCCGGCCCCAGCGCCGACTTCACCGATCTCCACGCCTGGGCCGAAGTCTACCTGCCCGGCGCCGGTTGGGTCGGCCTGGACCCCACCTCTGGCCTCTTTGCCGGGGAGGGGCACATCCCCCTGGCCTGCACGCCCCACCCGGTGAGCGCGGCCCCGGTCACCGGGGCCACCGACAAGTGCGAAGTCACCTTCGCCTTTGGCAATTCCGTGCGCCGCCTGCACGAAGACCCCCGGGTGACGAAGCCCTACACCGACGAGCAGTGGGCGGCCATCAACGCCCTGGGCGATCAGGTGGATGGGGAACTTATCGCCCAGGACGTGCGGCTGACAATGGGCGGCGAGCCGACATTTGTCTCCATCGACGATATGGAGGCCCCAGAATGGAACACCGAAGCCGACGGCCCCCACAAGCGCAAGCTGGCGAACCAACTCCTGCGCCGCCTGCAGGACGCCTTTGGCTCCGGCGGCATTTTGCAATACGGCCAGGGCAAGTGGTATCCCGGCGAGCCCCTGCCCCGCTGGAAACTGGCCGCCTACTGGCGCACCGACGGCGTCGCCCTCTGGCGCAACCCCGCTCTGCTGGCTGACATCGGCCACGCAGACGTGGGCCACGCAGACGTGGGCCACGCAGACGTGGGCCGGGACGACAGAGTCGGCGTGGAGCAGACCCGCCACTTTATCGAGAAACTGGCCGCCTATCTGCAACTCGCACCCCAGACCATCAGCCCGGCCTACGAGGATGTCTTCTACTATCTGCTGCAAGAGGGGCGCATCCCGGACAATCTGGACCCCCTGGCTGCGGATCTGGACGATCCCCTGGAGCGGCGGCGCTTGGCCCAGCTGTTGGAGCGGGGGCTGGGCACGCCCAAAGGTTTCGTCCTCCCCCTGGGTTGGGACTATACGAGCCAAAGCTGGACAAATGCGCCCTGGAGCTTTCGTCGGGGTCATCTCTATCTGATGCCCGGCGACTCCCCGCTGGGGCTGCGCCTGCCCCTGGATTCCCTGCCCTGGGTGGCCGAGGAGGACGAGGAACCCATCTTCGAGCCCTCCACTTTTGAGGAACTGCCTGCCCTGCCCGATTACTACGCCGCAGTCCAGGCCCGCTTCGACGACGAGGCTGCTCGTCCCGCGGCCAGCCCCAAACAGAAGATCAGGCGCGTACCCCACACCGCGCTCTCTGTCGAGCCGCGGGAAGGTCGGCTGCACATTTTCATGCCCCCCACCAGCTATCTGGAACACTATCTGGACCTGCTGGCCGCGGTGGAGCTGACAGCCCAATCGCTGGACATCCCTGTCGTCATCGAAGGCTACGATCCCCCGACGGATCACCGGCTACAGAAGATGCTCGTCACCCCAGACCCCGGCGTCATTGAAGTCAACATCCACCCTTCCCATAGCTGGCGGGAGCTGGTGGAGAATACGGTCACCCTCTACGAAGAGGCCCGCCTCTCCCGTCTGGGCGCGGAGAAGTTTATGCAGGACGGTCGCCACACAGGTACAGGCGGCGGCAATCACGTCACCCTGGGCGCGGCTGTGCCAGTAGACAGCCCCTTCCTGCGCCGGCCAGACCTCCTGCGCAGTCTGGTAGCCTATTGGCAAAATCACCCCGGCCTCTCCTACCTCTTCTCCGGGATGTTTATCGGCCCCACCAGCCAGGCCCCCCGGGTGGACGAGGGGCGGGAGGATCATCTCTACGAACTGGAGATCGCCTTCCAGCAGATCCCCGAACCGGGCCAGCCTGTGCCGCCCTGGATGGTAGACCGGGTGCTGCGCAATCTGCTGGTGGACATCACCGGCAACACCCACCGGGCCGAATTCTGCATCGACAAACTCTATGCCCCCGGCTCCCCCAGCGGGCGGCTGGGACTGGTGGAATTGCGCGCCTTCGATATGCCCCCCCACGCCCGCATGAGCGCGGCCCAAATGCTGCTGGTGCGGACGCTCGTGGCCTGGTTCTGGCAGCAGCCCTATCGCCGCAAGCTGATGCGCTGGGGTTCCGCCCTCTACGATCGCTACCTGCTCCCCCACTTTGTGGAAGCGGACCTGCGGGAAGTGGTGGGCGAGTTGCAGGCCGCGGGCTACGACTTCCGGCTGGAATGGCTGGCCCCTTTCTTTGAGTTCCGTTTCCCGCGTTTTGGCACAACCCAAGTGCTGGGAATGACGCTGGAGGTGCGCAGGGCTATCGAACCCTGGCATGTGCTGGGGGAAGAGGTGACGGCCCAGGGCGCCTCCCGCTATGTGGATTCGTCGGTGGAAAAGGTGCAGGTGAAAGTCCAGGGGTTGATCGGCGACCGCTACATTGTGGCCTGCAATGGCCGCCGCCTGCCCCTGCGCAGCACAGGCGTCCCCGGCGAATTTGTGGCCGGGGTACGCTACCAGGCCTGGCAGCCTCCCTCCGCGCTGCACCCGACCCTGCGGGTGCAGGCCCCTCTGGTCTTTGACATCATCGACACCTGGAACGGGCGGGCGATTGGGGGCTGCACCTATCACGTGGTCCACGCGGGGGGGCGGGCCTACGACGACATTCCGGTCAACGCCAATGTGGCCCAGTCCCGGCGGGTCAGCCGCTTCTGGGACTACGGCCACACCCCCGGCGGCGTCTTCGTCTATCCCGCCACGCCCCGGCCCACCCGCCGCTACGTGACCGAACACGGGGCGCAGCGGGTGTTATCCGGGCTGCCGCCCGCGGAAGTCAATCCCATTTTCGCCCACACACTGGACCTGCGATGGACGCCGGAAGCACTCTAGCCAACCCGCTCTTGGCCGACTACCCCCTGGCTGGGGGCACCTACGACGAAATGTGGCAGGCCAAAGGCGTCCTCCAGCCCCATTGGCAGCCCTTTGTCCATTTCCTGACCGCGCTGGGCGCGTCCGGTCTGGAACGCCTGGAACTGGAGGTACGCCGTCTGCTGCGGGACAACGGCGTCACCTACAACGTCCACGGCGCGCCGAATGGGATGCAGCGTCCCTGGCCAATGGATATCATCCCCCTGATCCTCGACGAACCGGATTGGGCGGTGATCGAGGCCGGGGTGGTCCAGCGGGCGGAACTGCTCAATCTGATTCTGGAAGACCTCTACGGCCCTCGCAAGCTCCTGGCCCAGGGGCTGCTGCCGCCGGACCTGATCTACAGCCACCCCGGTTTTCTGCGGGCCTGCGCCGGGGTGGTGCAGCCGGGCGAGCGTCAACTGCTGGTCTACGCGGCGGACCTGGCCCGGGGACCGGACGGGCGTATGTGGGTGCTGGCTGACCGCACCCAGGCCCCCTCCGGCGCGGGCTACGCCCTGGAAAACCGCACGGTCATCGCTTCGGTCATGCGCACAATGTTCCACGAAGGGCGCATCCGCTATCTCTCTAACTTCTTTCGGGAATTGCAGAGCACCCTGGCCTCGGTGGCGGCCCAGCACAAAGAGGCCCCCCGGATGGTACTGCTCACCCCAGGCCCCCACAACGAAACCTATTTCGAGCATGCCTATCTGGCTGCCTATCTGGGCTTTCCACTGGTGCAGGGCGGCGATCTGACCGTCCTCAACGGCTCGGTGGTGATGAAGTCCCTGGCTGGTTTGCAGCCCGTGGATGTGATTCTGCGCCGGGTGGACGACACCTTCTGCGATCCCCTGGAACTGCGCTCGGACTCCTATCTGGGCGTGGCCGGTCTGTTGGAGGCGGCCCGCCGTCAGCGGGTGACAGTCGCCAATCCCCTGGGCGCGGGCATTTTGGAGAACCCAGGGCTGATCCCTTTTCTGCCCGGCCTGGCCCGCTATTTTCTCAACGAAGAGCTGATCCTGCCTTCGGCGGCCACCTGGTGGTGCGGCCAGCCCCGGGAGCTGGACTATGTGCTGAGCCATCTGGACGAATTGGTGATTATCCCGATTCTGCCCCAGGCCGCGGGGCGTTCGGTGGTGGGCAGTCAGTTGAACAAGCGGGAGCTGGCCCAATGGCGGGAGCGCATCCGCCAGCAGCCCCTGGCCTACATCGGTCGGGAGCAGGTCAGCTTTTCCACCTCTCCCTCCTTCATCGACGGCAAACTGGAAGCCCGGCATACGGTCCTGCGCAGCTTCGCCACGGCCCAGCGCAGCGGCTACGCGGTGATGCCCGGCGGGCTGACCCGCAGCGCGGCCGGGCCAGACGCCTTTGTCGTTTCCAACAGCGCGGGGGGCATCAGCAAAGATACGTGGGTGCTTAGCTCCCAACGCCAACACCACATCAGCCTCTGGCAGCAGATCGCGCCGGAACACGCCCGCCACAGCGACGCCACCCTCTCCAGCCGGGCCGCGGAGAATCTCTTTTGGGTGGGGCGCTATGCCGAGCGGGCCGAGAGCACAGCCCGCATCCTGCGTTCGATTCTGGACTATTTCAGCCACGACGATCTGCTGGCGGATGAAATCGAATCGGCCTGTCTGCGTCGTCTCCTTATCGCCTTTACCCAAGTGACCATGACCTATCCGGGTTTTGTGGGCGAAGAGAGCGAAGAACGGCTGGCCCAGCCCGGCGAGGAGATTCTGGCCGTCAGCCTGGACGATCAGCGCATTGGCGGGCTGCTGGCGGATTTGCGGGCGATGGTGGGCGCGGCTTTCAGCGTGCGGGATTTCTGGTCGCCGGACACCTGGCGGGTGGTCGAAAATATCGAAGACCCCTGGGTCCATCTGGCGGAGGAGCCAGAACGGGGGCTGGCGGATGTGCGGGGGGAGCTGAACAGTCTGATCACCCAACTGATGGCCCTGGCCGGGCTGCATATGGAGAGTATGAGCCACAGCGCGCGCTGGCTGCTCCTGGACTTAGGCCGTCGGCTGGAGCGGGGTCTGCGCATCATTGCCTTTATCCGCGGCGCGCTGGTGGCCCCCCAACCCCAGCCCACCTGGGAATTGCTGCTGGAGACGGTGCTGCGCACCACGGAAAATATCATCACCTACCGTCGGCGCTACCGGGCCAATCTGCAACTGCAATCTGTGCTGGACCTGCTGCTGCTGGACGAGAAGAATCCCCGGGCCTTGCTCTATCAACTCAACGAACTGCAAGCCCACTTGCAGCAGTTGCCCCGGGAAAATAGGGACTATCGCCTGAGCCAGGAAGAGCAGTTGATCCTGCAAGCCTACACCCGGCTGCGTCTGATCGATACCCAGGCCCTGGCCCAGGTGGACGAGGAATCGGGACTCTATCTCAAATTGGATGAACTGCTGGCCGAACTTTCCTATCTGCTCAGCCAGATTTCCAGCGTGTTGACCAATCGCTACTTCACCTACGCCCAGCTTCCCCATCAGATCGGCTCGGCCCAGGCGCTCCTGCTGCCCCAGGATCAGCAACCGCTTCTGGATGTTGGTCCCTAATGGTGCGCTATCAGATCGTTCACAAGACCGAATATATCTATGAGGAAGCGGCCAGCCTCTGTTACAACGAGACCCGGCTGCTGCCCCGGCCGCTGGTCACCCCTCTGTTTGCCCAGACCGTACAGGAAAGCCACATTTCCGTCCACCCCATCTGGGACGATTCCAGAGAACGCACGGATTATTTTGGCAACCGGGTGCTCTACTACACCATCCGCCAGCCCCACGCCTCGATGGCTATGACCGTGACCAGCCAAGTGGAGATTACGCCCGGCCCGGCTGACTTCAACGCCGCGCTGCCCCCCAGCCCGGCCTGGGAGGAGACCGCGGCCCGTCTGCAAAGCGAGAGCGTCCCGGAGTGGATGGAGACCCGCCAGTTTGCCCTGGCCTCTCCCCATGTCCCCATTCTGGCCGAAGCTGCCCGCTTCGCCCGGCCCTCCTTCCCCAAGGGACGGCCTCTGCTGGCCGGGGCCGCAGACCTGATGACCCGCATCTACAGCAGCTTTGACTTCGAACCCGGCGTCACCACCATCTCCACCCCCATCGACGAAGTGCTGCGTAGCCGGGCCGGGGTCTGCCAGGACTTCGCCCATCTGATGCTGGGCTGTCTGCGGGCCTTGGGGTTGGCGGCCCGCTATATGAGCGGCTACATCGAGACGACGGCCCCGCCGGGCCAGGAGAAGTTGCAGGGCAGCGACGCCTCCCACGCCTGGTGCGCCCTCTTTGTGCCGGGGCTGGGCTGGGTGGACCTGGACCCCACCAATAACCTCCTGCCCCACGACCAGCACATCGTCCTGGGTTGGGGCCGGGATTACGGGGATGTCACCCCCCTGAAAGGGGTCTTCTTTGGCGAGGGCAAGCACGCCTTGCGGGTCAGCGTGGATGTGGCCCGGCTGGAAGAGAGCGCCTGAAGATAGCCGCAGCAGAAAGAAGCCACGAACGCCACTCTACTGCAAAAAGCCTCCTCCGCGTTTTTGTAGTGATCAGATAGATGTTGAAATTTAACGCAGAGGCACGAAGACGCAGGAGACGCCGAGGGCCACTTTGCGTCTCTGCTCCTTTGCATCTTTATGTACTGGTCAAGATGAGGGTGAAAGGGCAATTTTCACTGCAAAGGTGCAAAGAAGCAGAGGGAAGTCTTTTTTCTTTGTACCTTTGGGCATTGGTCAAAGTGATGGTGAAACCGATATTTCAACGCAAAGCTGCAAAAGCCGGAAGGTGCAAAGCAATTCTCTGCGTCTCTCCGCCTCTGCGCCTCTGCGTTAAAATTCCAGCATCTTCCTGATCCATACACTTTCTCCGCGTTTCCTCTGCACCTCCGCGGTGAAATTGCCCTTTTTGCAGTGGGGTCATCTGTTTTCCTTAGCATCCGTGTATACAAGCAACTTCTCTTGTCAGGCCTGCCAGGGCTGGTAATCGAGTGACTGGTGGCGGAAGTAGGTCGTGTAGAGTTCGGCGTAGTGGCCGCCCGCTCCCAGCAGAGCGTCGTGGGTGCCCTCCTCGATAATCTGCCCGCTGCGCAGGACGATTATGCGGTCAGCGCTGCGCACAGTCGAGAGCCGGTGGGCGATGACAATACTCGTGCGCCCGTGGAGGACTGTCGCCAGCGCGGCCTGTACCTGCCCTTCGGTGATGGGGTCGATGCTGGCCGTGGCCTCGTCCAGCAGGAGAATGGCCGGGTCTTGCAGGAGCACCCGAGCCAGGGCCACCAGTTGGCGCTGGCCGAGAGAGAGCCGCGCCCCCCGGTCCCCCACATGTGTGTTGATGCCCTGGGGCAGATCTTCCAGCCAACTGCCGTCGCCCAGATGGGCCGCGGCGGCCGCCACTTGCTCGTCCGTCGCGCCGGGCCGCCCGTAACGGATATTCTCCGCCACTGTGCCGGAGAAGAGGAAGGGGGCCTGGGGAACCAGCCCCAACTGTCGCCGGTAGTCGCCCAGATCAAAAGTGCGGATGTCGTGGCCGTCGATGAGCAGTCGCCCGGCCTGGAACTCGTAGAAGCGCATAAGCAGCTTGACCAGACTCGACTTGCCCGCGCCCGTGTGTCCCACAATCGCCAGGGTCTCCCCCGCCGGTATAGTCAGAGAGAAGTCGTCCAGCACGGCATTGCGCCCGGTGCTGTAGTTGAAGTTGACCCCCTCGAAACGAATCTCCCCCCGCAAGCGGCCCACCGGCTCCGCCGCCCGCTGCACCACCTGTGACTCGTCATCGATCAGGGCAAAGACCCGTTCGCTGGCTGCCAGCCCCTGCTGGAACTGACTCCAAAACGAGGCGATGCTGGTCATCGGGTAGAAGAAGATCGTCAGCCCCTGGACAAAGAGATACCACTCGCCCACGGAGATCGTACCCCGGATCGCCAACTGGCCCCCGGCAAAGACAATCACTGCCACGCCGATGCCGGAGACTGTATTGAGCAACGGGTAGATGCTGCCAAAGACGGCCACCCGCCGCACCTGCACCCGGTAGGCCAGCTCGTTGATGGCCTGAAAGTCCTGGTAGATGGCCGCTTCCTGGCGAAAGTTTTTGGCGACAGCGATGCCGCTGATCGTCTCCTGAATGGTGGCGTTGACTGTGGCCTGGGCGCGCTGGGCCTGCTGCATGGCGTGGCGGGCCAGACGGCGAAAGCCCAGGGCGATGGCGATGGCAATCGGGGCCAGGGTGAAGGTGATGAGAGCCAGGGTCACATTCTGGCTGAGCATCACCCCGCTGATGACGACCACCAGCACCATCTGGCTGAGCAGTTCGATGGTGAGGGTGACGACCATCGCAAAATCCTGGGTGTCCGAGGTGACCCGGCTGACGATGCGCCCAGAGGCGTTCTGGTCGAAGAAGGAGAGGTCCCGACGCATGACCGCTGCGAAGGCATCCTCGCGCAGGGCCAGCACGACTTCGCCCACGGCTCGCGCCGAGAAGCGCTGCTGGACAAAGTTGAAGGCCCAGCTCAGGCTGCCCAGCACAGCAATCAACCCTGCCCCGCCCAGGAGCAGTTGCAGTTGGGGGTTGCCCGTCAGGGTATCGATGACGCGGGAGATGAGAATCGGCGTCAAAGTGGAGACCAGGGAGACCAGCGAGACCATCCCGGCCACTACCGCCACCCGCCGCCACTGGGGCCGAAAATAGACCAGTATGCGCCGCACCAGCTCGCTGTCGTGATAGGAGCGGTCGTACTCTTCGGCTTCCAGCCCATCTGTCAAACCCATTGTGGATTCCTCTCTGGTGAATCAATATTTGAACGCGGATGACGCGGAAAGGACGGATTAACGCGGCAAAAATCAGCGGAAATCCATTGTTTCCGCGTCATCCGCGTCCTAACTTCTCTCCTATCTCTCCACCGGCGCGAAGACCTGGCGATAGGCCGGACTGGACGCCAGGAGATTGTCGTGGCTGCCCTGGGCGATCAGCCGCCCATTTTTCATCAGCAGAATGTAGTCGGCGCTGCGGATGAGGGAGAGCCGGTGGGTAATCAGAAAAGTCGTGCGTCCGGCCAGGATGCGCCGCATGGCCTGCTGAATCTGGTCTTCGGTGTTGCTGTCGATGGCGCTGGTAGAGTCGTCCAGCACCAGAATGGCTGGGTCGCTGAGAAAGGCTCTCGCTATCGCCAGTCGTTGGCGTTGGCCGCCGGAGAGCATCACCCCCCGCTCGCCGATGACGGTTTTGTAGCCCTCCGGGAAGCTGGCGATGAACTCGTGGGCTTGGGCTTCCTGGGCCGCTGCCTCGATTTGGGCCTGGGTCACCGGCTCCCGGGCGCCAAAGGCGATATTTTCGGCAATCGAGCGGGAGAAGAGGAAGATGTCCTGTTCGATTGT
>CAMDQF010000138.1 GCA_945905745.1 Litorilinea aerophila | reverse complement strand
CCTGATCCAAACATTGACTCAATACCTGAAGTAGCGCAATAATGTCCATGAGGAGCCTTTGAGTAGAGATAGAGTAACCAACTTGTCCGTTGCTAATCTATCTTACTTCTTGGCTCCGTTTTTTCATCAACTTGGCGAAGGTATTGAAGTACAAAAGCAACAACTATTCTGATTCGCGCAAAGAATTCCGATGCCAATTCGCCTAATAGGTCGCTAAATTCGTGTGAGACTTTTTCTTTCGAAGATTTAGGTGGGTCCTGCATTGGTAAACCTTCCCACATGATTGTGACGATGAACTTTTTCGCAACCTTATGCACATTTTGCCTCTACAACTATATCATTCTCCGGCTTGGCTGGCAATCGTAACCAACAGCCTCCCTAAAGTTTATCTGTTATTTCTGCTCCACCCCCAACACACCCCCACCCCACGCGTCCACCTGCCACCGACCCCGCAGCGTCACCACCTGCCAGGGCTTGGGCGCGGGCATCCCCTCCCCGTGAGCCACCACAAAGCCCGTGCTGTCGTCCAGAAAGAAGCCTTTGCCGCCGGTCCAGCCGGGCAGGCGCGCGCCCACGACTGTGACCGGCTTGCCCGGCTGGGAGGGCAGATCGGCCAGGGCGACGCAACCGGGCAGGCGGGGGAGCAGGTCTACCGGATGCACGCTGACCGGCTGGCCCAGCAGTTCCGTCTCCCAGGCCAGCCGCTCGGATGCGCTCTCTGCCGCCACGTCCCCGCCCAGAAAGCCAAAGCCCATCTGCCCCGCGTGGCCGGACCGCCGCAAATCTTCTGCTTCCTGCAACAGCCCGGCCCGGCTCGCGCCCAGCCCGTCCAGCCCCCCGCAGCGGATCAGATGATTCAACTCCTTCGGCTGGGGATCCACCCGCAGCAGAAAATCCCGCAGATCCGCAAAGGGCGCAACCGCCCGCTCCGCTACAATCCGCTGGACGCAATTGTCTGTCAACTCCCGTACCTGCCCCAATCCCATATACAGCACTGGAACAGAAGCGGGGATAGAACGCGGATAACGCGGAAAGGCCGGATTTGCGCGGATTGAATCCGCGGCTATCCGCTCAATCCGCGTCATCCGCGTTCCATTCCCTTTTTCTGTCTGTGGCTCAGCTTCTTCATACACCAGCGAAAAATGCCCCCCGCTGAAATTCACGTGGGGCGGGCGCACGGCAATCCCCAACCGCCGGGCTTCGGCGATGTAGACCGCGGGGTGATGAAAACCGCCCCAATCCGCCAGCCGCGCACAGAGAAACTCGGCGGGCCAGTGGGCCTTCACATAGGCCGAGCGATAGGAGACCCCGGCGTAGGCCGTGGCGTGGCCCTGGTTGAAGCCGTAACCAGCGAAGGGTTCCACCTGTTCCCACAGGGTGGCTGACTGCTGATCCGACAGCCCCGGCCCGCCCGCCCGTTGACAGCCCGCCACAAAGCGCGCCCGGATGTGCTCCATCTCGTCCGCCCGGAATTTGCTCATCCCCCGGCGCAGATGCTCGGCCTCCTCCCAACTCAGCCCCGCGATCTCGGTCGCCAGCCGCAGAATCTGCTCCTGAAAGAGCAGCACCCCCTGGGTGTCGCCCAGAATCGGCTGCAACGCCGGGTGCAGAAAGCGCACCGGCTCCTCTCCCCGATAGCGGCGCACAAAGGCTGCGGCCATCCCGCCTGTGGCCGGCCCCGGTTTGAAGAAAGCATTGGCAACCGCCAAATCCCGCTGGTTGCCTGCCTTCAACTGGCGCAGTGTGCGCTGTGCGCCGGTGGACTCGCACTGAAAGACGCCAATCGTATCCCCCGTGCGCAAAATTTCCGCGGTCGTCGGGTCGTTGTCCGGGATCGTTTCCAGCCGCAGTTCCGGCGCGAAGCGCGCCTGCACCATCTCCACGGCATCGGCCAGGACGGTCAAAGCGCGGATGCCCAGCGCGTCCACCTTCACCAGCCCGATGGCCTCGGCATCGCTGTGGTCGTATTGGGTGATGGCGAAACCCTTGGGCGTCCATTGTAGGGGGGCAAAATCGGTGGTGGGGCCGGGCGTGGCCACCAGCCCGCCCGGATGCACCGACAGGTGGCTGGGCTGGCCGATCAGCCGCCAAGCCTGGCGCACGACCGTTTGTAGCCGGGGATCGTCCAGTTCGGCCAGCAGATCGTCCACGGTTTTGCGCTCCCGACGGCGTGGGTCCGGGTGCCACTCTCTGGGCAGTAGCTTCGACAGCCGCTTAATTTCCTCCTCGTCCAACCCATAGGCCTTGCCCGTCTCCCGCACTGCGGATTTGGCCTGCATTGTATTGACCGTCGCCACCAGCGCCACCCGGTCCGCGCCAAAGCGCTCCCGGGCATATTCCAGCACCTCATCCCGCCTCCGCGAGCAGAAATCGAGATCGATGTCGGGCAGTTCTGTGCGGGCCGGGTTCAGAAAGCGCTCAAAGAGAAGTTTGTGGGCCACCGGGTCCACATCCGTAATCCCCACACAATAGGCCACCAGAGAGTTGGCGACGCTGCCCCGGGTGCTGACCGGAATCTGCTTCGAGCGGGCAAAATCCACCAGATCCGCCACCATCAGAAAGAGGGGGGCGAAGCCGTGGCGGGCAATCGCGGCCAGTTCCCGTTCCAGCCGGGCCGGGATGGCCGGGTCTGCTGCCTCGCCATAAATTCGCACCAATCCCGCGCCGGCCAACGCCGCCAGCACTTCGTCGTGGGACTGTTCGTCCAAAACCTGCCCGCTCTCAGAAGAACTGACAGGTTTGTGGATGACCGGCCAAATTGGTCGTCCGTCGGGCAGGCAGGCTTGGCAGCGGGCGGCGATCTCGGCCGTGGCGGTTAGCGCTTTGGGAAAATCGGTGAATCTGGACTCCATCGCAGCCGCCGACAGCCAGTGGGTAGTCACCTGCCCGTCGCCGCCGTGGGGGAGCTGGCTGGGCGACACTTCGGCCAACCGGCAATTTCGCTCCATCGCCGCCAGCAGCGTCAGCAACTCCCGCTCATCGGCATCCAGCGTATAGACCGGCTGCACGGCCAGCGAGGCCAGCCCGAAACGCGCCCCCAATCCGACCACCTGTCGGGCAATCTCTGCGTCTGCCCGGCGGTGGATTTCCAGGGACAGAAAAACCCGTTCGTCGAAGAGACCGGCCAGTCTGCCCACAAAACGGCCTGCGGCCCGTTCGTCGCCAGCCCGCAGAGAGCTTTCCAACCAGCTACGCCGCCCGCCCGCAATCGCCAGCAGCCCCTCCCGCTGCTCCCGCAGATCGTCCCAGGCCAGCCCCCGCGCTGCCCGCGCCTCCCGCTCCGGGTGGTTTTGGATGGCGGATGAGAGACGGCAGAGAGCGCGATAGCCCGCCGGATTCTCTGCCAGCAGCAGCAGCGGCTCCGGTGGGGGAAGCTCGGCTCCATCCGCGGGCGGCTGGACAGTCAACGCCATCCCGATCAGCGGCTGAATCCCCGCCGCGTTACAGCTTTTGGCAAAACCCACAACGCCGTAGAGCGCGTTCGTGTCGGTCAGCGCCAGAGACGCCAGCCCGTCGGCCACAGCCCGCGCCACCAGATCGTCAACCGATGCGGTGGCGGCCATCAGCGAGTATTGGGAGTGGACGTGCAGGTGGGTGTAGTTCATATGTTCGATTGTAGCGCAGTTTGGGGGAATGGGCAACGGTTGCGCTGGATTGAACTTTTCTACACACAGGAGTACAATTTCCGCAACGGGACAATCACCCAATCACCCAATCACCCGGAGGCCCCCAATGAAAGCAGCCGTCTGGCACGCCCGCAACGACATTCGCGTAGAGACAGTGCCCGATCCCGGCCCGCCTGGCCCCGGCCAAGTGGTGATTCGGGTGGGGGCGTGCGGCATCTGCGGCACAGATTTGGAGGAGTACCGGGATGGCCCGCTCTTTATTCCTGTGGATACGCCCAACCCGCTGACTGGTCGTAAAGCCCCGCTGATTCTCGGCCACGAGTTCGCTGGGGAGGTGATGGCGGTGGGCAAAGGGGTGAAAAACTTTCGGGTGGGTGACCGGCTGGCCCCGGACGTGCTCATCTACTGCGGCGAGTGTTATTGGTGTCAACGCCACGAAGTCAGCCTGTGTGACAAATTGGCTGCGCTGGGGCTGATGGGCGACGGCGGTCTGGCCGAGTATTGCACACTGCCGGAGTCGATGGCGATTGCCCTGCCCAACGGACTCTCCGACGATCACGCGGCTCTGGCCGAGCCGCTTTCCGTGGCCGTGCGCGCCATCCGCAAAGGCAGGCTGCGCGTGGGTGAACGGGCGGCTGTTTTTGGCGGCGGCACAATCGGACAATTCTGTGTGCAGTCGGCCCGGGCCGCGGGTGCGGGGGAAGTCTTTCTGGTAGAGCCGTTGCCCGCCCGTCGTCAACTGGCGATGCAGTTCGGCGCGTCCGCCACCATCGACCCGAATCGGGAAGATGTGACCGAAACCCTGCGCCGTCTCACTGGCGGCATCGGCCCGGATCTGGTGTTGGAGGCGTCGGGCAAAGCCATCGCCCCGGCCATCCACGCGGCACGCAAAGGCGGGCGGATTGTGCTGGTGGGGCTGCCCGTCAAAGCGACGTCCTTCAACTTCTTCGATCTGGTCTCCACCGAAAAAGAGGTTATCGGCTCCCTCAGCCACATCTATGACGAGGACTACGCCGCCGCGGTGCGCTGGCTGGGGGATGGGCGTGCCCTGGCCGAACCGCTCATCTCGGCCCGTCTGCCCCTGGACGCACTGGTGAGCGAAGGTCTGCACCGGCTGGAAAATCTGCCCGGCGAGACGCTGAAGGTGATCATCCGGCCCTGAACTGGAGGTTTATTTGAGCAATCGGCTGGCATTAGCAACCCGATCGTTTCTAACGTCGTGCGTCGTGCGTGTACCAGTTCACGAACCACGCATCACGCACCAACAATAGGAGGCTTGTCTTATGTCCGAACAGTTCGATGTCATCGTTATCGGCGCTGGAATTATGGGGTGTAGCACAGCTCTGCAACTGGCAAAGCGGGGGCTGCGGGTGGCCGTGTTGGAAAAGGGCGAGATCGGCAACGGCTCCACCGGCAAATCCTCGGCTATCATCCGCCAGCACTACTCCAACGAACTGACCGCCCGCATGGCCCTCTACAGCCTGCGGGTTTTTCAAAACTTCGCCGAGGAGGTAGGCGGCGAATGCGGTTTCCACCAGGCCGGCTTTCTGGCCCTGGTTTCAGCCAAAGATCGGGCCGGCCTGGAAGCGAATGTGGCCTTGCAGCAGCGGGTCGGTATCCGCACAGAATTGGTGTCGGCCCAGGCCGCGGCGGCGCTGATGCCGGGGTTGGACTCGACAGATTTGGTGGCGGCGGCCTATGAGCCGGAGAGCGGCTACGCCGATCCCTATCTGACCGTTCACGCCTATGCCAACGCTGCCAAAGCCCTCGGCGTCCGCTTCTTTCTACACACCGAAGTGACGGATGTTCGCTTTGTTGAGGGCAAAGTGGCGGGTGTCGATACTGGGCAGGGTGCTTTCGATGCCCCGCAGGTGGTGAACTGTGGCGGCCCCTGGGGGGCGCGGGTGGCGAAGCTGGCCGGGGTGGATGTGCCCATCAACTCCTGCCGGGTGCAGGTGGCCTTCTTCCGCCGCCCGCCCGGCCACGAAGCCGAGCATCCGGTGGTGGCGGATTTTGTGCGCGCTTCCTACTTCCGCCCGGAGACTGGCGGGCTGACGCTGGCCGGTCTGATCGACCCGGCGGAAGCGGATGCGGTGGTGGATCCAGACGACTTCAAGGAGTCGGTGGATATGCGTTTTGTGTTGGATGTGGGCGAGTTGCTGGTGGATCGCTACCCGGCGATGGAAGAGAGCCAGAGTACGGGGGGCTATGCCGCGCTCTACGCCATCACCCCGGACTGGCATCCGGTGGTGGACGAAGTACCCGCGGGCAGCGGCTTCTTCATCTGTGCCGGTTTCAGCGGACACGGATTCAAACTGGGACCCGCGGTGGGCGTGATGACGGCGGATCTGGTTACAGGTGCGGCGGACCCGACATTCGATCCCCACATCTTCCGTCTTTCGCGCTACGCCGAGAACGCGCCCGTGCGCGGCCAGTACGAGTACAGCATTGCGGGTTGAGCGAAGGTTGAACCACCCAATCACCTGCTCACGACAGGAAATATGGTGATTGGTTGTTTGCCACCCAAAAACCTGTCGGCAAAATCCAAAAAGCGCTCCCAGTCGTAAGCAGTCACGTCGTGCTTGCCGGCGCGGATGTGGTAGCCGATGCGGCTGGTGACGGGCTGATGGATGTCCGGCATGACGTCGGAAGCCAGGCCGTCTGTCCCCAGCAGGCGATAGACCGGGCTGGCTCCCGCCGCGCCCAGAAACTCGCCCCGGGGATCGGCCCAGAGGTCTTCGGCTGCGCTGGCGACGTAGAGCGGGCGGGGCGCAACCAGGGCCAGCAGCATATGCTGGTCAACGGGCAGGGCGTCTTCGTGGCCGTTGTAACGCTGGTGGTTGGCGCAGAACCAGTGGGGAAAGGTGGTATTAATGCGTTCGACTGTCTCGCCGAAGCGTCGCCGGGCCAGGGCCGCACCCCCACAGCCGGAGTTGTTGGAGATGACCAGCCCGAAGCGCTCGTCCTGTGCGCCAGCCCAGAGCGCGGCTTTGCCCAGCCGCGAATGGCCCAACACGGCCACCCGCCCCGCGTCCACCCCGCTGTTCGTTTCCAGATAATCCAGCGCCCGGCTCAGTCCCCACGCCCACGCGCCGATAGCGCCCCATTCATCTGCCTCTGGTTTGTGCTGCCCCGGCCCATAGAAGAGGGGATGCACCCCATTCTGAAAGCCGTCGTCATAGTCCGGGTCCAGATCGCCGCAGTAGGCTGTCGCCAGTCCGTAGCCCCGTTCCAGAATGCGCTCCACCGCCCAGCGGCTGGCGTTGAACCCTCTGGACGCTTCTGTGGCCCGGTTCTCCGCGATGCCGCCCTCCGGGTTGGGGCGCATCCAGGCGGTGGAGAGGTGGATAGCCGGGTCCGGGTGGATGGCGTGGTTGCCGGAGAAGTTCAGCCCCAGAAAACAGGGGACTGGTCCGGTTGCGTGGCTGGGCAAATTGAGTAACAGGTGCAGTGCTGGGCCGTCGGCAGCGTTGCCGAAATGGAGTGTGACCTGTTTGCGTGTAGCCATTCCGTTCAGAGCGCCGGGCGTATCGTCGGTCACTTCGTAGCCCACGGACACGGACTGTGGGGGCGTGCGTCCGTAGACCTTCTGCTCAAAGAGGCGCAGAATCTCCGGGCGTCGGCGTTCCCGCCAGGCGTGCGCGTCGGTTACTGGCGCGCCGTCTGGCCCAACCAGCGGATCGGGCAGGGTGTAGGTGGGTATGCGTGCTTCGTCGTAGATGATTTCGGCTGTCATTGTACCATCTCCCAGGTGGCGTCGCCGTGAAATGCGCCGTGATCTTTTTGGATAAAGGCTGCGATAGCGGCCCGTTTGTCGCCCAGTCGGAAGGAGGGGCCGTGGCCGGGGTAGCAGAGTGTCGCGTCCGGCCAGGACAGGACGACGCTTTGCAAGGTATGGAGGGTCGTGCGAAAATCCTCGCTGCTCCACGTGCGCCCCGGTCCGCCCTCGAAAATTGTGTCGCCCACAATCACACGGCTGTCATCTTCCAGCACAAAACAGATTTGGTCAGCGCAGTGGCCTGGGGCTTCCCGCACCAGCAGGGAAAAGTTCCCTACCGGCATCCGGTCGCCGTCGGAGAGGTGACGCGTCGCTTGCGGATCGAAGTCGTTGACGTGGGGGCCGGGGTGGCACAGTATGGACACGCCCAGCCGCGTTCGCATCTCGTCCAGCGCGCCGATGTGATCGCCGTGGGTGTGGGTGAGGAGGATGGCCGCGGGAATGCTGTCCGTCAGCATTGCGGAGAGAGTGTCCGGGTCCGCGCCGGGATCGATGAGGACGCTGGCTCTGGTCTCCGGGCAGACGAGGGCATAGGTGTTCATTCCCCAGGGGCCGACCTGGCGGGTGATGAGGATGAGTGGCATTTGGTGATCTCCTAGGCGAGATGAGTGATTTCGTTGGTTGCTTTCAATTCGGTCAATATTCTGTCAAGTTCCTCCGGCGACAATAGCTGCATCTGATGGGCAGTGATCACCAGCGCCATTTCGGCGATGGTTGGGGAAGCAAAGAGCGCAGGCAGGGGAATCTCCACCTGAAATTGACTGAGGAGACGCGAGACGATCTGGATGGCATTGAGTGAATGGCCCTCCAGGTCAAGAAATTTGTCGTGAACACCAATACCATCCAACCCCAATGTCTCCTGCCAAATTTGCACCAACTCTTTCTCAATGGGTGTCTGGGCCGCTGCGAAGACAGAGGGTAGATCGGGCCGCAAGCGATTTGGAGCAGGAAGGCCCTTGCGGTCGATTTTCCCGGATGCAGTCAGGGGGAAATGTTCCAGCCAGGTGAAGAAGGAGGGGATCATATATTCCGGGATGCGTCTTGCCAGGGTCTGGCGCAGGCTGGCTGCTGTGGGACGGGACTCCTTCGGCTGTTGCAGATAGGCGGCAATTCGTATCTCCCGATTTTCAGGAAGGGTATAGGCTACAACGGCTGCTTCTTCTACTCCGTCAATCCCGCGCAGGAGATTCTCAACTTCGTTCAGATTTACCTGATAGCCGCGTACTTTAACCATTGCGTCTTTGCGTCCCAGATGTTCCAGGCGACCATCCGGACGAAAACGTCCCAGATCACCTGTGGCGTAGGTGCGTAGTGTTGGCTGTTCCGGGTCGCTGGAAAAGCGCTGGGCTGTGAGCGTCGGGTTGCGCCAGTAACCGACGGCCATATACCGGCTTGTGACAACAATTTCGCCGCTTTCGCCCGGCGGCACTGGTTTGCCCATTTCGTCGACAATTTGAATCTCTTTGCCGGGGATGGGGAAACTGGCAGGCAGGACATCGCCGGGCAGCAGGTCGCCGGGCTGGAAATACTCAGAGGTCAATAGGCCCGATTCGCTGGAGGAAAAGGAATGGTGGATGGTACAGGGGGTGGTCAATTTCTGCCAGAAGCGGCGGATTTCTTCGGAGTAGACCTTCTCTCCCCCCAGGCTGAGCAGGCGTAAATGGGGGAGGGTGGCTTTGTCTGGTAGCAGGTCGACAATCTGGTGGAAGAGTGGGACGGGGGATTGAAAGCAGGTGATCCGGGTCTCCTGTAGTCGATCGAGAAAGAGGGACAACCCCATCGAGCGCAGATCAAAAGGGCAGAGGGTTGCGCCGGCCAGAAGAGAGCGAAAGATCTCAGGGTTGGAACCGGCGAAGGCGCAGTCGTGGATGAAGGAGAGCCGATCATCTGTACTGACTTGGGAACGGGTGATTTCGAAGTGGTAGTGATGGAGTAACATCCTATGCCCCCGTATCACGCCTTTGGGCTGACCCGTGGAGCCGGATGTGTAGAATAGGGCGGCAGGCAGTTCAAGTTCGAACCGAAGGGGGATGTTTTCCTCCTCTGCCTGGTCCAGTCGGTCGAGATTCAGAATTTTCTGATCGGCGTTGGCTATGGCAAGGGCTTCATCCAGCCGGTGGTTGTCAGTGATGAGCAGACGGGGCTGCACCAACGTCAGCAGATGACTCTGTTCGGCTTGCGTCCCGGCGACAGGGATGGATGTGTAGAATTTGCCCGCCTTCAGAACAGCCCAAATCCCCACCACAACCGCAAGGCCGTGTTCGCATACAAGGGCGACCGGTTCTGATTCTTTGCCCAACAGCTTTAGAATGATATGTGCCAGTTGATTGGCCCTGCGGTTCAATTCGCCGTAGGAGACGTTCTCTCCTGCGTGAAGAAGGGCTGGCTGATCAGGAACCAATGCCACAATTTTTTCAAAACGCTGCACCAGGGATGTTTCGATGTCTGAATCGGGAAACGGGATGTACATTCGACCTCTCCTTGTTGGTGATACTGCTCGCGTCCAACGAAAGCGGCAGGGATACTGATGCTGAAAGATTCTACACCCACCCCCACGGCTCCAGACTTTCGACGGGAACTGAGTTTTCTGATCGGGTTGACGCTGCTGGCCGGGCTGTTACGCCTAGCCCTCATCGGCGATAAAACTGTCTGGCTCGATGAAGCCTTCAGTATCTGGATTGCCCGCCACGACCTCTGGGAACTGTGGGGCTGGCTCATTCGCATTGACCAGCACCCGCCTCTCTATTATACACTGCTCCACTTTTGGGTTCGCATTTTTGGTGATTTACAGAGTGCGGTGCGTACCCTCTCCGCGCTCTGTAGTACATTGGCCGTGCCTGTCTTCTATGCGGGCATTCGCCGTCTGACCGACCGACCGACCGCGCTGATCGCCGCCTTCATTCTGGCGATCTCCCCTTTCCACATCCGCTACGCCCAGGAAGCCCGGATGTACGGCCTGCTCACGCTGGCGGTGGCTGCCGCACTCTATTTTGTGGCAGTGATTCTCAACGCAGAGGCGCGGAGGCCCAGAGGCCCAGAGGCCGGTGAGGGCGTGGGCCTCTTTCATTGGTGGGGACTGGCTGTGAGTCAGGCGGCGGTGATGCTGACCCACAACACTGCTGCGGTCTATTTTCCGGTGGCATTGAATCTGGCTTTGGCACTGATCTTTTTTAACGCAGAGACGCAGAGACGCAGAGACGCAGAAGCCACCGATCTTATCCGTGTCAATCCGCCCAATTCGCGTCATCCGCGTTCTATACTTCGCTCTGGATTCGGGTGGCGCTGGCTGCTTTTTCAGGGAATTGCTCTTCTGCTCTGGTCGACCTGGGCCTGGCCTTTCGTCGTTCAGTCCATTGGTGTGGATCGCCACTTCTGGCTCTGGCCGCCAACTGTTGAGATGGTACGGGATACTTTTCGTAACTTCAACTTTTCTTTTCTGCCCGACGATTTGCCTTTTCAAACGGGGTGGATGGTTCTTTACGCTGGGCTGGCACTGGTCGGTTTCTGGCGATTGCGCCGCACATCCGCCCCCTGGCTGCTGGGCACTCTGCTGGTCGCGCCCATGGCCATCGCCCTCCTCGTCAGTCTGCGCCGCCCCATCTTCTATGACCGCACGTTGATTTGGATTACCCTGCCCTATTACGCGCTCATCGCCGCAGGGATTCGGGGAATTGGGGACTGGGGACTGGGGATTGGGGATTGGGGATACCTTTGGCAATCTCGAATCTCCAATCTCTTTGCGGTTGGTCTGTTGCCTGGCCGGGTTCTCCAAGTCGGTCTGTTGGCAATCATTCTGTTTCTCAGCGGGTTGTCATTGAACGGCTACTATTTTTGGTTTGAGAAAGAGGGCTGGGACGAAGCCGCCGTTTATGTAGCCGAAAACGCCCAACCAGACGATCTGATCGTCTTCAACGCGTCCTGGGTGCAGATTCCTTTCGAATACTACTATCGTCACTACAGCCTGGAGACGGAGCTGCGGGGACTGCCTGTGGACCTCTTTGACCGAGGCGTGCTGGAGCCAACGATGGAGACCAGCGACATTCCGCATCTCCACGAACTTGTGGACGGCAGATCCCGGGTCTGGTTGGTCTATTCCCACGACTGGTATACCGATCCGGGCGCAATCATCCCCCGGGAGATCGGGCTTTCCCTGCGCGAGTTGGGACGAAAGCAGTTTACGGGTTTGCAGGTGATCCGTTACCAGGCGCGGTAAGCGAATTGCGAATTGCGAATTGCGAATTCTATTCCGCATTCCCCACTCCCCATTCCCTTGTGGTATCATTGACCCCATACAGAGTAGAATCCGCGTCCATCCGCCCAATCCGTGTGATCCGCGTTCTATTCTTAAATCCGTGCAAATTCTTTCCATCCGTGTCAATCCGTGTTCGTTTTTTCTGTGGGGTAGCAATGAGCGAAGAACGACTGCAAAAAGTCATGGCCGCGGCTGGGATTGCCAGCCGACGGGCCAGCGAAAAATTGATCGAAGCGGGCCGGGTCTCGGTCAACGGCAAAATCGTTACCGAAATGGGCATGAAGGTAGACCTGTCCAAAGACAAAGTGACGGTGGATGGCAAGGCCTTGCGCACCAGCAACCGCCACGTCTACATCAAAGTCTACAAGCCCAAAGGGATGCTCAGCGACATCGGCGGCCAGACCGATGGACGGCCTACAGTGGCCGAACTCTTGCCGCCCGGTGTGGGTCGGGTCTTTCCTGTGGGACGGTTGGATTTGAACAGCGAGGGACTGGTTCTGCTCACCGACGACGGCGAACTGGCCCACCGGCTCACCCATCCCCGCTACGAACACCCCAAGACCTATTACGTTCTCATCGACAGCTTTCCTGGCGAAGAGGCACTCAACCGCCTGCGCAACGGCATCGATCTGGAAGACGGTCGCACCGCGCCGGCCAAAGTCGATGTAGTAGACGCACCACCTGCCGGGCTGATTCTGGACGAGGGCTACCGGCGGGGCACTTGGCTGCGCATTATCCTGCGCGAAGGCAAGAAGCGCCAGATTCGTCATATGATCTCTGCCGTCGATCTCTTTCTGCACAGGCTGGTGCGCTGGTCGATAGGGCCAGTCACGATTGCTCAGCTCTCGCCGCGGGAATCGGCACCCCTGATCAAAGGTGAACTGGCCTCCTTACGCGACATGGCCGAAAGCAAACCGCGGCCCCGACGGAACACCGACCGCCCCGCCCCCCCGTCGACAACCCGTCGCCCACCGCCACCGCGCCGCGACTGACGGATGTGGTATACTATAAATCTCAACCCCACGCCACCCACTGGGAGCCGTTGTGACTTTTGCAACTACCAGCGAACCAATCGCCATATCCACACAGAGCCGCGGACCGGGCGTCATTGCGATTGACGGTCCGGCGGCTTCCGGCAAAAGTACGGTTGGCTTTGTCGTGGCCGGCCTGCTCAACTATCTCTTTTTTGATACAGGCGCCATGTACCGGGTGGTCACCTGGGCCTGCCTGGACCGAGGCGTGGACCTGCACAACGCCGACACAGTGGGGCATCTGGCTGAAACTATCGACATCGCGATTCTGCCCTCCGGGGATGCCCAAGACGGACGCCACCTGACTGTTCTGGTCGATGACCAGGACGTGACGTGGGCTGTGCGTGCGCCCGAAGTGGACCAGAAGGTTTCGACAGTGGCAGCCATACCCCGTGTCCGCGCCGCTCTCTCGCAACACCAGCGCCAGGTCGGCGGCCAGTACGCCCAGGGCCACGCGGGGATGAACGGCATTGTAATGGTGGGCCGGGACATCGGCACCGTCGTTCTGCCCGACGCACCCCTGAAAATCTATCTGGACGCGCCGGTTGTCGAGCGGGCACAGCGCCGTTTTCTGGAACTGGAGAAGCGAGGCAAAAGCCCCTCCTTTGCCCAAGTCCTGGCCGACATGCAGGAGCGGGATCGCATCGACAGCCAGCGGGCCATCGCGCCCCTGCGCCCTGCGCCCGATGCCCACATTATCAGCACAGCCGGTCTGGGCGTGCAGGAAATTGTCGAACGCATCGTCGCTCTGGCGAATGTAAACAGTGAACAGTGAACAGTAAACAGTAAACAGTAAACAGTTCAGATCATCGTGCAGACCCACTGGTCACTGGTCACTGGTCACTGATAACTCATTCCACAATCCCACCATCCCAAACCCTCATGAACGAAACCCTCACTACCGAACAAAAACTGGAAATCTACTACTGGATGACCCTGACCCGTACTTTCGATGAGCGGATGGTCAACCTCTACCGGCAGGGCAGGGGGCTGGGGGGCGCCTTCAGCCAACGGGGACACGAGGCCATTTCGGTGGCTGTGGGCTATGCGCTCGCGCCGGACGATATTGTGGCTCCCATGCACCGGGATTTGGGAACCTATATGCTGCGGGGGATGACAGCCCGCCGGGTCTTCTCCAACCTGCTGGGCCGGGAGACGGGCATCACCCGGGGTCGGGACGCCAACCTTCACGGGGCGGGGGATATGAGCCTGGGCATTATCGGCTTTATCAGCCACCTGCCCCTCTCCCTGCCCGTGGCCCTGGGCGCAGCTATGAGCTTTCGCTACCGGGGCGAAGCACGGGTAGCCCTCACCTTCTGCGGTGACGGCTCGGCCAGCGAGGGTCTCTTCCACGAAACCCTCAATATGGCCGCACTCTATCAGGCCCCCTATGTGTTGATTTTGGAGAACAACCAGTACGCCTACTCCACGCCGGTGGCCGAGCAGACCCGTGTGGTGGACCTGGCCGAGCGGGCCCCGGGCTATGGCATCCCCGCGGTGATTGTGGATGGCAATGATGTGGAAGCGGTCTATGGCGAAGTCAGGATCGCCCTGGATCGGGCGCGTACGGGGGGCGGTCCTTCGATTATCGAAGCCAAAACCATGCGGATGTTGGGTCACGCTATCCATGACGGCGCGGATTATGTGCCCCGGGATCTGCTGGCCGAATGGGAAGCCAAAGACCCGGTGAAACGCTACGCGCAGAAGCTGGTGGAGAGTGGTGTCACCGACCGGGATGAGCTGGACGAGATCGATCACCGGGCCGCCGCCGAAATCGAAGAGGCCATTGACTACGCCGAAGCCAGCCCCTTCCCCGACCCGGCGACGGTGGAAGAGGGAGTCTACGCAGAATAAACTAATCAATCAGTGAACCAATCATCGGCGTTTGTTGATTGGTTTGCTGGTTGATTGGTTCGTTCCAACCTGTGTTTTCCCCTTATCTGTGGTATACTCGCTTCTGTCTGACCAATTGATTGAACGCCTGACCGCAGAATGTGTGCGCCGATGGCAAAAGAGGCCCGCAAGGGTAGCAACGTACCGTGAACGGACACCAAGCACTTCCGGCAGAAGGTCAGCCGGAGCCTGACAGTACCGAGCCTCCCCCTACTCCCAGCGAGTGGGGCGCAATGGGAAATGGATTCCCGACGCGCAAGGGGAAAGGGCTGTCTGGCAACCCATTAACTGAAGAACGAATGTCGAGCGGAGTGGCAGGTGGGTCTGGCAACAGGCCGCAACCAGTCTTGTGCCGCGTACGGGAAGGAGCGTCGATGGCCCAGGAATAGGGCCAAGGCCGCTGCTGCTTCCTGTGCGCGATTGCGCCGTGTGTCACAACGCCGACCAGAAATGGTCGGTTTTTTGTTGCCCGGTCTCCTCGCCGCTGCGCCCCACCCAGCCGCCAACTGTCGGCAAGGAGCCAGCCAAATGGTCGATCCCATCGAAGTCCAGGACATTCTCAGCCAGGTCGGCAGCCTGCTGGATTCTGGGGAAACTGCCGAAGCCATCCGCATTTTGCAGGAGCTACACCCGGCAGACAGTTCCGAGATCCTCTACGAGCTATCCCCAGAATACCAGTCCCTTGTCCTGCGCCAGATGGAGGACGAGCAGGCCGCGGATATGCTGGAGGAGATGGATGAGGAGGAGATGGCCGAAGTGGTCCAGAGCCTCTCGGTGGGGGAGTTGGCCGACATTCTGGACGAGATGGAGCCGGACATGGCCGCCGACCTCCTGGGCGAATTCAGCGACGAGCAGACCGCGGCCCTGCTGGAGGAGATGGAGGAATCCGACGACGTAGCGCCTCTGCTGGCCTACCCGGAGGACACGGCGGGCGGTATTATGAACACCCCCCGCCATATGCTGCGCCGCCAGATGAGCGCGGCCCAGGCCATGTCCTTCCTGCGCGAACATTACGCCGACGAGCACGACCTTTACTATTTGTATGTGCTGGACCGCCACCGGCGGCTGGTGGGTATCGTCAGCTTGCGTGCGCTGGTGTTGGCCCTGCCCGAACAGACCCTGGACCAGATTATGGATCGGGATGTGTTGACTGTGAAGCCGGATACAGACCAGGAAGAGGTGGCCCGGCTGTTGGCCCGCTACAATCTCCTGGCCCTGCCGGTAGTGGACGAGGAAGATCACCTGCTTGGGCTGGTCTCGGTGGACGATGTGGTGGACGTGCTGGAAGAGGAAGCCACCGAAGACATCTACCGCCTGGCCCAGGTGGGCGAAGACTCAGAAATTTTCAGCCCGCTTAGCCGTTCTATCCGTAACCGGCTTCCGTGGCTGACCATCAATATGGGAACCGCTTTTCTCTCTTCCAGCGTTGTGGCGCTCTTCGAGGGGACAATTGCCCAGGTAGCTATTCTGGCAGCGCTGATGCCCATTGTGGCCGCCCAGGGGGGAAACGCAGGCAACCAGTCGATGACAATCGTCGTCCGCTCCCTGGCTCTGGGCGAAATCGAACTGAGCGACGCCTGGCGGGTGCTGCGCCACGAATTGGGAATCGGCATTCTGCAGGGGCTGTTTTTGGGACTGTTGGTGGGCGTCGTGGCCTATTTGTGGATTGGCAACCCAATCCTTGGGGTGGTCATCGGCGCGGCGATGGTGGGCAATCTGACCATTGCTGCCCTGATGGGCGTGCTGGTGCCCATCACACTCAGCCGTTTGGGCGTCGATCCGGCCCTGGCCTCCAGCGTTTTCGTCACCGCCACGACCGATGTGGTCGGTTTTGCCCTCTTTTTGGGATTGGCAACCTATTTTCTCGCCTGGCTGGTGTAGCTGACAGACGACCGACAACAGACGACGGACTGTTTTCGGCGGTCGGTCGTCTTTTGTCCGTCGTCTCTTTACTGCTCCAGCATGCGGGAGAGGCGGGCATGGGCCTCGCGTAATGTCTCAATGCGCTTGGGGAAGGCAAAGCGTACAGTCCCTTCGCCGTAGCCGGGATGGGAGTAGAAGTTGGTCCCCGCCACCGCCGCCACCCGGATTTCTGTGGTCAGCCAGTGGGCAAAGCGCAGGGCGGGCCAGTCGGACTGGGGGGCGTTGATATTCGTGTAGTCGGCTAGGGTGTAATAGGCACCTTCGGGCCGCACAGCCTGAAAGCCCAGATTGTAGAGTACATCCATCATCACATCCCGCCGTTCGTGATAGTCGGCCAGATGTTTCTCGTAGAAGGAGGGGGGCAGTTGCAGCGCTGCCACCGCGGCGGCTTGCAAGGGGGTGGGCGCGCAGATCGTCATATAGTCGTGGACGGAGCGGATGGCTTTGATCAGCGGCTGCGGCGCGATGATGTGGCCCAGCCGCCAGCCGGTCATTGCATAGGTCTTGCCCATCCCGCCACAGGTGACCGTCCGATCCCGCACAGCCTCGTAGCTTCCCGGCGAGACGTGGACCCGGCCGTCGTAGAGAATCTGGTCATAGATTTCATCGGTGATCAGCACCAGATCGTGGCGCAGGACCAGATCGATGATGCCCTGCACCTCCTCTGCATCAAAGACCCGGCCCGTGGGGTTGTGGGGTGTGTTGAAAAGGATGGCACGGGTTTTGGGTGTGATGGCCCGCTCAATGCGCGCCGGGTCGATGCGATAGTCGGGCTTTTCCAGGGGGACCGACACCGGCACGGCCTCGGCCAGCACAGCCGCGGGGCGGAAGTTCTCGTGGGCTGGCTCGATGATAATAATCTCTTCGCCGGGGTCGAGCAGAGCGAGAAGCGTGGCGGTGATGGCTTCCGTCACACCGCAGACCACCGCCACGTGTAGGTCCGGGTTGACCTCCCAGCCCAGTTGCCGGGTATATTTCTCGGCCAGGGCGCGGCGCAGGGGCGGGTAACCCCAGGTGACGGTGTATTGGTTCACCCCATCCCGGATGGCCTTGACCGCGGCCTCGATCACCTCTTCTGGTGGGTTGAAGTCGGGAAAGCCCTGGCTGAGATTGATAGCGTCGTGCTTCATGGCCA
>CAMDQF010000137.1 GCA_945905745.1 Litorilinea aerophila | reverse complement strand
AGTGGCTCGAAATTGTTCATCGTTGCCAAAATGCCTTTTTTCCGACTGGAATCGACCTCCCCCGCACCCGTGTGCACGATCTATTGATGGTTTCGGTTGTTAATGTACGCTGAGATCTATGCACGATGTATTGATGTACGACAGATAGGTGTTACCGGATCCCATCCAAACGCCGTGGGATGAGCTGCACGCACTGATGTTGATTGTCTCTGAGCTTGTCATTGTCTTTCTCCTTTGCTTGTGTATGAACATCCCTAAACCGGCACCGCCTCCACAACACTCGGACCCGCAGGCGTGGGAATCACCCGCGTCAGTCGAAAGCCTGCCTCCTGGAAAAGCGCGGCGTACTCCGCTTCCGTCCGTTCCCGGCCGCCGGGGATGGCCAGCATGTGCAGGTCCAGCCACTTGCCAAAGGACGGCTCGTTTCCCGGCGGGATGACAAGCTCGACTACCAGCAGCTTGCCATCTTCCGGCATCACAGCGCTGCAGTGGCGCAGAATCGTGAGGCACGGCTCGTCTTCCCAATCGTGCAAGATTTGTGAGAGCACATAGGCGTCACCGCCAGAGGGGACGGCAGCAAAGAAGTCACCGGCGACGCGTGTGCAGCGCTCGGCCACCCCACTTGTGCTCAAAAAGCCTTGCGCCGCGTCGATGACGTGGGGCACGTCAAAGAGAATGCCCTGTGCCTTTGGATTGTCGCGCAGGATGGCCGCCAGCAGCGTGCCATAACCGCCGCCCACATCCACGACAGTACCGAATTCCGAAAAGTCATACGTGCCCGCCACCGCGTTGGCGACCTGATGGGTGTAGCCGATCATCGCCTCGTTGAAGATGCGGTCCGCCTCGGGATGTGTGGCGAAGTAGGGGAACGGTCCCATGCCGAAATGGTGGGCAAAGGCAGGCTCCCCGGTCTGAATGCTGTGGAACATTTTGCCCCAGGCGGTGTACATCTCTTCGCAGTAGGTGATGGCGAGCGCATGCATGGAGTCGGGCGTGCCCGTGCGCAACAACGCTGCCATCGGGGTCAGGGCGAAGGTGCGCAGGCTGGTTTCGGTGAAGACGCCCACACTCGCCAGCGCCCGCAGCAGGCGGTAGAGCGAGGATGTGTGGCTTTGGGTTTTCGCGGCCAATGCCTCCACCGGTCGCGGCCCGTCAGCCAGCAGATCGGCCACCCCCAGCTTGGCGGCGATGTAAATGGACTGGGAAACCCAGTAGCCGGTCATCATTTGCAGCAGGACGGCGGGCGGCGGGGGTAACGGCTCAACTTGTTCGTTTGTCATTTGAGTCTCCTTATCTGAATCCGATTGATTGGTTCATGGCTGGTTGTCCAGCAAAGAATGAAGGGTAACCGAAATGCAGCGTCCCTATCGTAGTGTTTCAAAACGTGACGCGTTGTTGGGCAGCCCAACTATCAATTTCAGGGTGACCTGGCTGTAGGGCAAAATTGTCGCAATTCTCCCAACCTGATGCAAGGGATTTTTCCACAATAATTCCACAACTATGCGCCGGGATGACTTCGACCCTTGCCCGTGATCTGTTCCAGGATGTCGTCGTTCGGAAAGGTTGGTCTTTCAGCGTATTTCCACCCATTCCCCCCGCTCCTGGGAAGCAAGCGCCCCATCGATCACCCGTTGGGCCTGCCAGCCTGCATAGAAACTGGGGGCAACCGTCTGTCCGTCCAGAATGGCGCTGACAAAGCCGCGCCCACCCGTAGATGGATAGTGAAATAGCGTCTGTATCTGCAGACTCTATTGTCTCAGACAATTTCTGTCCGCGATCTAGCCGTTATCTCATCCGAATCTGTACGAAATAAGTAAAGCCAGGAGACTTTTTGTAACATGAATTGCACGAACGACACGAATTTTTCTGGGTAATTGGCGTTCATCTGCGTAAATCTGCATCCAAATACTCTCTTGGAATCACTTACCCTTACTTGCAGTAGCGCAAAAATCACTCCTTTACTCCTGAAAATCCCGGTCACGAGCAGCTTGCTCCACCACGCGGCAGCGCTTGCTCAAGGTCGATGCTCCAGCCAGGCCCGGCAGTCTGGCGTCAACACCTGCGCGGCCTTCTCCTCATACATTGCCAACTCCTCCGCCGAGAGTACATCCCGCCAGCGGTCGTTGGTGCCTTTGAAGAAGAAAGTCTTTGCGCCGTCTGTAAAAGCGGAAGGCTTACCATCTTCATCTTTCACAGCGCGTTCCCGCATGGCATCAAAGTTCACGGCCTGCACGATCTCCGGCAGCCCATCTTCGCCCAATGGAATATTCAGAAAGTCGGCCACCCGCTCTATTTCGCCGCCCAGGTCGCCGAGTAGATCGTTGTAATGGACGAAGAGAACGTTGGGCAGATGGCGGTAGAGCCACCAGCTTTGGGTGTGGTGCAGATTGCCCCAATAGGGATAGCCTTCACTCTCCCAGGGAAACCAACCACGTGTGATCCAATCGCGCCAGAATTCGTGGATGTCCTGGGGACAGGCTGGCATCGGGTCGCCTACCCGCTCTGGAATGCTGTTGAGCTTATCGAGAAATCCAGGTACATAATTGCTGTGATGATTCCAGAGCGACATAAAGACATCCCGTGCATCCCGCGCAACCACAATGTATCGCACTTGGGGGAAAAATGGCATGCCATCCACGGCCAGGTGGGATTTGATAAAGCGGCGGTGCTGCTGGGCCTCTAGCTTGCCGATCCGTTCGTCGAGAGAAGTCCAGCGCGGTTCAAACCAGACGGAAGCATTGCGCGGCTGCAATTCAACAACTTCCGGCGCGCCCCGAAAGATCAACTGCCCTACGATTTCCAGCATCCACGTCGTGCCCGATTTGAGCGAAGTGGAGACAACGACATCGCCGGAGCGGGGCTGGTAGCAGTTCCAGCGGGTGCTGTCCAGCGAGTGATTCTGGTAGGTGCGAGTGAGGGTGGGGAGTTGGTGGGACATCGGATTTCTCCTGGTGAATGGTGGGTGGTGCGTAGTGCGTGAACCAGTTTCCCTACCAGTTCACACACCACGGCTCTTCTCAGCGTCTCTGCGGGAGATGTCCCCCTACAAAAGCGCAGGCTGGCTCTTTACGATGAATTGTGCAACAAGGGCTTATTGGGTATGATAGCGTACAATCGTTTCAAACGCGTTCCAAAATCCATAATGACAAGCAAAAAGTCATTTCATCTTCGTTCCAAAGGGGGCAGAGATCGAAACGGAATCGTTTCATACCCTGACGATCCACACGCTGGGCACTTCGGCCATTGAACTACGCACTAGGCCGCACAACGGCGCGCCCGGGACTCCACCAGACGCCCGGCCCGTCAAGCTGGAAACCCGCACCACCGAAGCCATCCTCCTCTATCTGGCCTGCCAGGAACGCGCGGTCAGCCGGGAACTGCTGGCCGAATTGCTCTGGCCCGAACGCAGCCAAGCCCAGGCCAGCGCCAACCTGCGTCTGGCCCTGCATCGTCTGCGCCGCCAGCTCGATCCCTTCCTGCTTGTCACCCGCCAGAGCGTAGGAATCAACCCAAACGCGTCCATTGAGGTAGACGCCTTACGTTTTAAAAGCCATCTGGCCGCGGGTCAACTTACCCTGGCAACCGCCCTCTACCGGGGCGACTTTCTCGACGGCTTTTACCTGGACGACAGCCCCGCCTTTGAACAGTGGGCGCTGCTGCAACGGGAGCGGCTGCGGACTTTGGCGCTGGCGGCCTGGCAGCAACTGATCGAGCAGCAGATCGCCGATGGTCAACCCCAGGCCGCGATTGCCAGCGCCCAACGGCTGCTGCAACTCGACCCCCTCCACGAACCAACCCACCGCCAGCTCATGCGCCTATTGGCCCAGACCGGTCAACGCAGCAGCGCCCTGGCCCAATACGAAACCGTGCGTCGCCTCCTCCTCATCGAATTGGATGCGCCGCCGGACGAAGCGACGACGACATTGGCCGAACAGATTCGTGAGGGGGTGACAGGGTGGCAAGGTGACAAGGTGACGGACAGATCACCCCTTCACCTTGTCACCCCTTCACCCATTCTCCCCCTCCCCTCCCAGCCCACGCCCTTCATCGGTCGGGGTACAGAACTGGAGCAGATTGCCCAGTTGCTTGCCAACCCCGATTGCCGACTCTTGACTCTGCTGGGCGTAGGCGGGATCGGCAAAACCCGTCTCGCCATCGAAGCCGCCCGCCGCCTTGTCGAACCTGCCCCCGCCCCAATCTCCAATCTCCAGTCGCCAGTCCCCAATCCCCCCTTCCCCGACGGCGTCTATTTTGTGGCGTTGGCCCCGGTGGAGGAGAGCGAACTGCTGCCTGTTGCCATCGCCCAGAGCTTGGGACTCCAGAACAGCGGCGGCGATCTGTTGGCCCAGCTCACTGGCTATGTGCAGCCCCGCCAGCTACTTCTGATCCTCGACAACATTGAGCAGATTTTGGAGGGTGCGGAGACCATTGCCCACCTGCTGCGCCACGCACCCCGGCTCAAAGTGCTGGTCACTTCCCGTCAACGGCTGGCGCTGCTGGAGGAGTGGCTGCTGCCGGTTGACGGTCTCTCCAACAAACAGAGGGCAGGGGACGAGGCGGGTCAGCTCTTCTTGCGCAGTGCCCGGCGGGTCCAGCACGATTTCGCAGCCCAGGGTCAGGAAGAAGAGATCGCCGCCATCTGCCGTCAGGTGGAGGGGATGCCGCTGGCCCTGGAACTGGCGGCCAGTTGGGTGCGTGTCATGCCCTGCGCCGCGATTGCCCGCCAGATCGCATCCGACCTGGATTTTCTGACAACCGGCTTGCGCAACCTGCCGCAACGCCATCGCAGCCTGCGCGGCCTGTTTGATCAGTCGTGGCGTCTGCTTTCCGCTGAAGAACAGCGGGTACTGGGCCGGGTCAGCCTCTTTCGCGGCGGTTGGACGCCGGACGAAGCGCGGGCCGTGGCCGAGGCAGCCCTGCCGCTCCTCTCCGGTCTGGTAGACAAGTCCCTGCTGCGCGCCGATGCCCGCGGGCGCTTCGATATGCACGAACTGGTGCGCCAATATGCGGCCGAACAGTTGGAGGCCAGTGGCGAAAGCGATACCCTGCGCCGTCGCCATTTCGCCGTCTATTGGCAGCTTGCGCGTACGGCGGATGAACACCTGCGCGGCCCTTCCGCAGCAGTCTGGTATGCGCGGCTCGACGCCGAAGGGGACAACATCCGCGCCGCCTGGGAATGGGCGCTGGCCGCGGGACAATTTGTGGACGCGGCCTGGCTAGGGGTCGCCCTCAGCCACTTCTGGAGTGTACGGCTGCAATTCACTGAGGCGATCTTCTGGTTGGAACAACTCGTGCCCCACCGCCAGTCCTTGTCCCACGACCTGCGCCTGGCGATCTTCCTTGCGCTCTATCATTTCTGGCGCGGCCAGGACGATTTTGGCTCGATTGATGGCTATATGGGCGAACTCCGCCAATTGCAGGAGACCACCGCCGACAAGTGCCTGCAGGCGGTCGCCTGGCGCTGTATGGGGGTGGCCTCGGCAGATTTTGCCCAGGCCGTCACCTATTGGGAGCGCTGTATGGGGCTGTTACGGGAGGTGGGCAACCCACTGCCTGTGGACAACACCTACAGCGCCTACAGCGACAGCGTCTATCAACTGGCCTTTGCCCTCTTCCGCTACGCCATCCACCTGATCGATACGGGCGACTATGGCGTAGCGGAACGGCTCTCGGCCGAGAGCCTGGCCCTCTTTCGCCGCCGGGAGAATCGGGATTACATTGTCTCGCCTCTGGGCAGCCTGGGGCGGCTGGCCCTGCTGCGGGGCGATCTGGTGCAGGCGCGCTTGCTCCTGGCAGAGGCGGTCACCATTGCCAGAAGTGTGGGCAATGTGCTGGGGCTGCTGGACTGGCTGCCCCGGTTGGGGGTGGTGATGCTCTACAGTGACGACGGCGCGGCGGCGCAACAGCTACTGCAGGAAAGCCTGGGCATTAGTCGCACCGTCAACAGCCTGATGTATATGGCATGGAACTTCACCTACCTGGCCGAGACCGCCCTCTGGCAGGGAGAAGAGGAAGAGTCTGCCCGCTGGCTGGCGCAAGCGCTGACCCATCACGCCAACCCGCGCTGGATTCGCACCGAAACGGTGGATTGCCTGTGGGTGGCAGCCCGGCTGGCAACGGCGCAGCAGCAGTACACGCGTGCCGCCACCCTCTTTGGTCTGGCTGAACAGGTGGGCAGCTGCATCCGCTACACCGCGGCGCAACCCGTGCGTCCGCTGATCGACGCGGCGCGGGTGACGGTGCGGGCGGCGTTGGGAGAGGCGATCTTTGCCGAAGCCTTCGCCGCCGGGCAGGCGATGTCGCTGGCGGAGGCGTTCGCCACAATTTTAGCCCCGGATGGTCAAAAGGGTTGAATATCCACCGGTAGGGGACAGTTGCCAGATAATTCTCCACAGTTGCGCACCCGCCTGCTCTGGCGTATAGTGATCATATCCACATTTTGCGTTCACAAGGAGAAACCCCAATGACCACCGCCACCCGCGTGGATGCGTTCCAGCGCGTCGCCTCTCTCGCCCAAGTCACCAAAATCGGCCTGCATACTGTCTATGCGAATGATCAAGTGATCGTCCTCGTCCACCACGAGGGCAGAATCTACGCCCTGGACAACCGCTGCCCCCACATGGGTTTTCCCCTGGACAAGGGCAGTGTGGCCGATGGCATCCTCACCTGCCACTGGCATCACGCCCGCTTCGATCTCTGCACCGGCGGCTCCTTTGACCTGTGGGCCGACGATACCCCCCGCTTCCCCGTGGAAGTGCGGGATGGGGATGTCTATGTGGACGCCACGCCCCACCGCTCCACCCCCGCCCAATTGAAGGAGCGTCTGGCTGTCGGGCTGGAGCGCAATCTATCCCTGGTACTTGCCAAAGGGGTCATCAGCCTGATCGATGAGCACAACGACACCCGCACTCCCTTCGCGGCGGGACTGGAATTCGGAACCCGCTACCGGATGCAGGGCTGGGGGCAGGGCTTGACGATGCTCACCTGCTTCCAGAATATGCTGTCCAGCCTGCGTCGGGAGGATCGGGCCAGAGCACTGACCCACGGCCTGGCCGCGGTGGCTGCGGACACCGCGGGTCGCTCTCCCCGCTTCCTCGTCTCGCCTTTGCCCGGCGGCAGCCCGGAACTGCCCCTGCTCAAGCAGTGGTTCCGCCGCTTCATCACTGTGCGGGACGACGAGGGCGCCGAACGCTGTATCGTCTCTGCGCTGCGGGCGGGCGCGGGGGCGCAAGAGATGGCGGACATCCTCACCAGCGCGGCCACCGATTTCCGCTATATCGACGTAGGCCACCCGCTCGACTTCACGAACAAAGCCTTCGAAGCGCTGGACATTGTGGGCTGGGAACACGCAGAACAGGTACTGACCAGTCTCGTCCCAGGCTACGCGGCGGCCCGACGTATGGAGGAGTCCAACGCCTGGCGCAATCCGATTGACCTGATTGTTCTGCTGCGGGACGCCTTCACCCAGATACCCGACGCGCTGGCCGGGGGTGCGTCCCAGCGGGGCGGCTGGCAGGGACGAGCCGCGCTTGTGCCTGTGCTGCTGGACGACGATCCCCAAGCGAGTATTGCGGCGCTGCTGGCCGCGCTCTGGGCCGGCGCGTCGGAAGTGGAGTTGGCGGGCGCAGTGGCCTATGCCGCAGCCCTGCGCATTGCCCGTTTCCACACCAGCAACGAATTCGGCGATTGGGACACGGCCCTGCACACCTTCACCTTTGCCAACGCCGTCCATCAGGGGTTGCGCCGCTTGGCGGGGTACAGCGCGCCCGACGGCTATCTGCTCCTCCTGCGCGGCGTCTTTGATGGGGCGATGAGCGTCTACCTGGACCGCTTCCTCAACATTCCCGCGGCCCGCCTGCCCCAACCATCCGCCCACAACGGCTCGGCTCCGTCTCTGCCGGGGCTGGAAGGGCTGTTGAATCAGCAGCAGCAGGTGAATCAGGCGGGCAATGCGGTCGGCGAATATCTCTTCCTGGGCGGGGATGCGGACGATCTGCGGGCGGAGCTGGCCGGTCTGCTCCTACGGGAGGATCGGGACTTTCACACGATTCAGTCGGTGGAGGCTGCTTTCCGCCAGCACGACCTGCTCCTGGCGGGCGGCACACCCGCGGACGAGGCGGTCTACGTGCTGGTGGCGGCAACCCGCTATCTGGCCGCCCATTCCCCCACCGTGCGCGCCCAGGGACAGACCTTTGGCATCGCTCGACGTCTGCACCGCAACGAGAAACTGTTTGAGGGATGACGTCTGTATTGGCTGTACAATAGAGCGGTACCCAGAGTCAGGGTTCATCAGTAGCGCAACACGCATTTTGCAGAGGAGGCGGGCAATGAGCCAAGCAGACGAAATACGCATCGCCCTAATGACCGACACCCACGCCTGGCCGGACGCGCCGGGTGCTTTTGGCGGGGAAGGGGAGCAACTTCAGCCCTGGTTTGAGACTGTTTTCGGGACATTTCTGGCGGATGTACAGTCACATTCGCCAGAGATTCTCATCCATCTCGGCGATTTCACCTGTGGCGGTGGCAGCTTTGATATGCCCCACGCAGCCTTCTACGCCGCGCTGGAACGGCTAAACCGAGAGCTGCGCGCGGTTGCGCCCCAGTTCCACGGAGTGCCCGGCAACCACGACTGCCCTGCCGGTTCGATAGACTACAGCTTCTGCGAGGGACTGCTGGGGCTGGCTCCCCGCCAGGGACGCACAGTGGACACAGACGCGGCCCGTCTGATCTTTCTGCACAGCCAGGGGCACAGCGACGAGCAGCGGCGGGCCGCCCTGCCCCGAGACCCCACCCACGGCTGGATCGCCGACGCCGAACTGGAACGGTTGGACCGATCCCTGGCCGAGGCCGGCGACCGTCCGGTGATCGTCTTCACCCATCAGCTTCTCCATCCCTGGGCCAATCCCCGGCGTTGGCGCAATCTCTACGCCACAGCCAACAGCGAAGCAGTGCTGGACATCTTCGCCCGCCACGACAATGTGCGGGCTGTCTTTCAGGGCCACGCCCACATTTTGGATATGCGCAAAGTATCGGTAGGCAAGCGCTCGATCTCTTTCATCGTCGCGCCCTCGCTGATCCAATACCCCCTGGGCTGGCTGCTCTTGACGCTGACATCCGCTTCCCTGCGCGTCCAATACCGCGCCCTGCCCCTGGCCGAGCTTTCCGAGCAGAGCCGCACCGCGGGCGTCGGCTCCGACTGGCGCACCCCGGACCCGGCGTGGTTGGATTTTAGAATCGGACTGTAGAACGCGCCAGGACAATCGATTTCCAACTGGAAACGTGAAACGTGAGATCGGACACCGATCTCACGTTTCACGTTTCACGTTTCGTTGTACAGATGGGCTACCAATCCTGTCCAAATCTATCACTACCCCTCAGCGTAGTGATCCTGCAAACTCTTGACCGTCAACTCCGTCTGCCCCAGGGAGCGAATGCCATTGACCGCGGCCTGGGCCGCGGAGAGAGTGGTGATCAGCGGAATCTCCATCCGGGTGGCGAGTGTGCGAATCTTCGCACCGTCTGTGCGGCTGTCCGGCCCCAGGGGTGTGTTGATGATCAGATGAATTTTGCCGTCGCGCATGGCATCCAGCGTCGTATAAATCCCTTCTGCGGCGCTGGCGGTGGCTTTGCCCAGAGTCGTCACCGGAATCCCTACCAGATCGATCAGAGCGCCTGTGCCTGCGGTGGAGTAGAGATCAAATCCCATCCGGTGGAAATCCCGGGCCAGTTTGACCGCCGCGCCTTTGTCGTAGTCGTTGACGGTAATCAGCACACCACCCTCCGACGGCAGGCGGAAGCCCGCGCCCAGCTGGCTCTTGACAAAAGCGTGGCCGAAACCGGCGGCGTGGCCCATCACCTCGCCGGTGGAGCGCATCTCCGGGCCGAGGATTGTGTCGATGCCAGTGAACTTCTTCCAGGGCAGCACAGCCTCTTTGACGAAAAAGCCCCGCACGGGTGGCTCTGCGGTCAGCCCGACTTCGGCCAGCGTCTTGCCTGCCATCACCTGCGCGGCCAGTTTGGCCAGGGGTACGCCGGTAGCTTTGCTGACAAAGGGCACTGTGCGGCTGGCCCGGGGATTTACTTCCAGCACATAGACCACATCGTCTTTGATGGCGTATTGCACATTCATCAGCCCGCGCACGCCCAGGGCCAGCCCCAGTTTTTCCGTATACTCCCGGATAATCGCCAGGTGGTAGCCGCTGATTTTGTAGGGGGGCAGCACACAGGCGCTGTCACCGCTGTGGATGCCCGCCTCTTCGATGTGCTGCATAATGCCGCCGATGACCAGCCGCTCGCCGTCGCAGATGGCGTCCACATCCACTTCGTAGGCATCTTCCAGGAAGTGGTCGATGAGTACCGCCAGGCCGCCCGCGCTGGCGGGCAGTTCGCTGGCAATGTGGATCACCTCGGCCATATAGCCGCGCAGACTGGTCTCGTCGTCCACCACCGCCATCGCCCGTCCGCCCAGCACATAGGAGGGGCGCACTACCACCGGGTAGCCGATGCGGGCCGCAATCTCCACGGCCTGGGCTGCGTTGCGGGCGATGCCGTGATCCGGCGCGGGGATTTCCAGCCGTTCCAGCAGCGCGCTGAAACTGTCCCGATCCTCGGCCAGTTCGATGGCTTCTGGCTGGGTGCCCAGAATCGGCACACCGGCCTTTTGCAGCCCCGCGGCCAGATTCAGGGGCGTCTGCCCGCCGTACTGGACAATTACGCCCAAGACTGGGGAACGGGGACCAGGGATTGGGGATCGGGGATCGGGACGCTTCCCAGTCCCCAGTCCCCAGTCCCCAATCTCTCTTTCATAGATATTCAGCACATCCTCCAGCGTCAACGGCTCGAAGTAGAGCCGGTCGCTGGTGTCGTAGTCGGTGCTGACGGTCTCCGGGTTGCAGTTGACCATCACCGTCTCGAAGCCCATCTCTTGCAGGGCATAGCTGGCGTGGACGCAGCAGTAGTCGAACTCAATGCCCTGGCCGATACGGTTGGGGCCACCGCCCAGAATCATGACTTTGGGCCGGTTCGTGGGCGGCGCTTCGCTTTCGCTTTCGTAGCTGCTGTAGAGATAGGGCGTCTGGGCCACAAACTCGGCGGCGCAGGTGTCCACCTGGTGGTAGGTGGGGAGGACGCCGAGGGAGATGCGCAGGGCGCGGATGGAGGATTCGGATATTGGGGACTGGGGACTGGGGACTGGGGATTGGGCAGATTCTTCTGATCCCCGATCCCCGATCCCCAATCCCCGTTCTCCAGCAATCCGCGCCAACTGGCCGTCGCTAAAGCCCAGCCGTTTGGCCCGGCGCAGGGTGGCTGCGTCCAGGCTTTTAAGATTCTTCTCGAAGGCGACGATCTCCTGAATTTGGGCCACAAACCAGGGGTCGTAGCCGGTGAGTTGGCAGACGGTGGCCGCGTCTTCGCCCCGTTTCAGCACTTCGTAGACCGCAAAGAGACGGTCCCGGTTGGGGGTGTGCAGGAGTTCGTGGAGGTCTGTGCCGGGGGGGAAACCCTTGAGGTCGCCGTTTTCGTCGCGCACAACCGGCCCCAGCCCGTCCCGGCCAATCTCCAGCCCGCGCACCCCCTTTTGCAGGGCCTCTTTGAAGGTGCGCCCAATCGCCATCACCTCGCCCACGGATTTCATCTGGGGGCCGAGTACCCGATCCACGCCGGGGAATTTCTCGAAGGCCCAGCGGGGAATTTTGACAACGACGTAATCAATCGACGGCTCGAAGGCGGCGACGGTCTGGCGGGTGATGTCGTTTTTCAGCTCGTCCAGGGTGTAGCCGACGGCCACTTTGGCGGCGAATTTGGCGATGGGGAAGCCAGTGGCTTTGGAGGCCAGCGCGCTGGAACGGGAGACCCGGGGGTTCATTTCGATGACGACCACCCGCCCGCTGGCCGGGTCCACGCCGAACTGGACATTGCTGCCGCCGGTCTCCACGCCCACAGCGCGCATGACGAGCCGGGCCTGATCGCGCAGGCGCTGATACTCTTTGTCGGTGAGGGTCTGGGCCGGGGCGACGGTGATGCTGTCGCCCGTGTGTACGCCCATGGCGTCCAGATTTTCGATGGTACAGATGACGACGAAATTGTCCGCGCCGTCCCGCATCACCTCCAACTCGTACTCTTTCCAGCCGATGAGGGATTCTTCGATAAGGACCGTATGCACCGGGCTTTCCTTCAGCCCCCAGGCCACCTTCTCGGCGAATTCGTCCGGGGTAAAGACTGTGCCCGCGCCGCTGCCACCCATTGTGAAGCTAGGACGGATAAAGATGGGGAAACGGCCCAGCCATTCAGCGATGCGCCAGGCTTCGTCCAGGCTGTGGGCCACACCGCTGCGCGGCGATTCCAGCCCGACGGCGGTCATTGCATCTTTGAAGAGTGCACGGTCCTCGGCTACCTGTATAGAATGGAGATTGGCCCCGATCAGCTCGACGCCATATTTCTCCAGGATGCCCGCCTCGGCCAGGGCCACGCCCAGGTTCAGCCCGGTCTGGCCGCCGACGGTGGGCAGGAGCGCGTCGGGCCTCTCGGCGGCAATAATTTTTTCCAGAATGTCAACGGTCAGCGGCTCGATATAAGTGGCGTCGGCCATCTCCGGGTCGGTCATAATTGTGGCCGGGTTGGAGTTGACCAGGACGATGCGGTAGCCTTCCTGACGCAGGGCTTTGCAGGCCTGCGCGCCGGAATAGTCGAATTCACAGGCCTGGCCGATGACAATCGGGCCGGAGCCGATGATGAGAATAGAGGAGATGTCTGTTCGTTTGGGCATGGGGAGGTATTGGGTGATTGGGTATTGGGTATTGGATATATCGTCGTTGATGGGGCGCTTGCGCCTGCTTCTATTGTACGCTGGCAGGGGAGATCGACGAAAAATGAAAAGGAATGGCGTTTGTTGTATGGGTAATCGCGGTTACTGCCCGCGCGCCTGCCTGCCCGTAAAGTGAGTAGCATGCAGTTATCAGTGACCAGTAATCAGTGGTCTGCAGATCGCCCGCGACTGTTCACTGTTCACTTCACCACACAGGAGCTTTCCCGATGCCCAGCCACACCTCATCCCTTCTCGACCCTGCCGACGAACTCAACGCCAAATTATTCGCCAACTGCGCGCCGCCCGATTGGGTCAACCCTACTGCGGCGGAGAGCTACAATCTGGTGGTGATCGGCGGCGGCTCGGCTGGGTTGGTGGCCGCAGTGGGAGCGGCAGCGCTGGGGGCCCGGGTGGCGCTGATCGAGCGGGACATCCTGGGCGGCGATTGTCTGAACACCGGCTGCGTCCCTTCCAAGACGATCATCCGCTCGGCCAAAGTGATGGGGGAGATGGCCCGGGCCGAGCGCTACGGCATCCACCTGGACAGCCCGCCCCGGGTGGATTTTGCGGCGGTCATGCGTCGGATGCGTCGGGTGCGGGCGGATATCAGTCAGACCGACTCGGCCCAGCGCTTCACCGATTTAGGCATCGATGTCTTCTTTGGCTCGGCCCAATTTACTGACGCCAATTCTTTGGAAGTGGCCAATTCTTTGGAAGTGGAGGGGCAAAAGCTGCGCTTCACCAAAGCGGTGATCGCGACCGGCTCCCGAGCAGCCAAGCTGCCCATCCCCGGTCTGGAAGAGACGGGCTATCTGACCAACGAAAGTGTCTTCAAGCTGACCGAACAGCCCCGGCGGTTGGCGATTGTGGGCGCGGGTCCCATTGGCTGCGAGCTGGCCCAGACCTTTCAACGGCTGGGCACGCAGGTGACGCTGCTGGAAGTCGCGCCGCAAATTCTCATTCGGGAGGACAGAGACGCAGCCCAGATTGTGGCGGATTCTCTGGCGAGAGATGGGGTGGAGATGCTGCTGGGGGTGAAAATTCAGAAAGTGCGGGCGGCCAACGACGTCAAGTGTGTGCTATACGAATTGAACGGGGAAGTCCACGAGTTGGAGGTGGACGAGATTCTGCTGGGCGCGGGGCGCACGCCCAATGTGGATTCGCTCAATCTGAAAGCGGCGGGGGTGGAATATACGAAAAAAGGGGTGACGGTGGACGACACATTGCAGACCACCAATGCGGACATCTACGCCGCCGGGGATGTGGCGCTGAAATACCAGTTCACCCATACCGCCGACGCCTCGGCTCGCATTGTCCTGCAGAACGCCCTCTTCCCCGGCCCGAAGAAAAAGTTCAGCGATCTGGTCATCCCCTGGGCCACCTTCACCGACCCGGAGATTGCCCACGTGGGTCTCTATGCCCACGAAGCAGGGGAGAAGGGGATCGAAATCGACACTTACACTGTGCCGCTGGACGAGTCCGACCGGGCACTGGCCGACGGCGAGACCGAAGGCTTTGTGAAGGTTCACACGGCGAAAGGCAGCGACAAAATCCTGGGCGCAACGATTGTGGCCCCCCACGCCGGGGAACTCATCAGCGAACTGACCCTGGCAATGACCCACAATCTGGGCCTCAAAGCGATTGTGGATACGATTCACCCTTACCCGACGGTGGCAGGCAGCATCCGCCGGGTGGGTGATCTCTACAACCGCACCCGTCTGTCGCCGACGGTGGAGAAGGTCTTTGGCGTCTGGTTCAATTGGCAGAGAGGATAGGAAGGCAAAAGGCAAAAAGGGAAGGCAAAAGTAGTGATCGCACGCCACTTTTGCCTTCACCTTTTGCCTTTTGCCTTTCCTTCGGATTGACACCCTCCCCAACCCCATATAGACTGCTAGGGCATCTGACATTCATTTTCAGATGCCCTTTTCAGCAGTGGCCCAATCCCATGCTCTCCTTCTTCCGCCGCCCACCCGAACACCGCCACAACGCCCCCACCATCGAATTAGAGCGGGTAAGTGTCGCCTATGCGGATCGCCCCGCGCTGGAAGATATTTCCTTCCAACTGCGCAAAGGCGAACGGGTGGCGGTGGTGGGGCCGAACGGCGCGGGCAAGAGTACGCTTTTCAATGTGATCGTCGGCACGCTCAAGCCGTCGTCAGGCAAAGTGCGTATCTACGGCAGCGGACCCGCCGAGCATACCTGCATTGGCTATGTGCCCCAACGCAACAAAATTGACTGGCGCTTCCCGGCCACAGTCTGGGATGTGGTGATGATGGGGCGCACGGCCCGCATTGGCCTTTTGCGTCGCCCCGGACGGGCGGACCGCCAGATGGTGGAGCAGGCGCTGGTCGAAGCCCAGGCAGCGGATTTGGCCCGACGCCAGATCGGCGAACTCTCCGGCGGGCAGCAGCAGCGAGTCTTTCTGGCCCGTGCCTTGGCCCAGGAAGCCGAAGTGCTACTCCTGGATGAGCCTCTCACCGGGCTGGACACACCCAGCCAGCAGGCCGTGCTGGAGATATTGGACGGTCTGGGTAGCCGGGGGATCGGCATTCTGGTCGCCACCCACGATCTGGGCCAGGCCGCCCAGATGTACGACCGCATTCTTCTGCTCAACCGGCGGCTGATCGCTGACGGCCCACCCAGTCAACTGCTCACCAGCCAGATGCTCAGCCAGGCCTACGGCAGCCACCTGCACATCCTCCCCACGCCTGACGCCACCGTCGCTCTGGCCGACGAGTGTTGCAGCGACGAGGAGATGGGGCAGGGATTGGAGTTAGTGGGATAGGCGGAGACCTTTGCAATTTGATGCCTAATAATTTCCGCGTATTGCGTATTGCGTATTGCGTAAGTAAGTGATGATTGAGCCACCGGCGGCAATGGCTTGGTGTAATGGTGAAGAATAAAGCAGACGAGCAATATTCCGCCTGCCCCGTCGTTTTGCCCACCTACGCAATACGAAATACGCCATACGTCCGTCCCTCTACAAACGGATGTCATGCGTATGGCCCTTTTCGATTGGTTCCTCTCCCCCCTTGCCTATCCTTTTATGGCGCGGGCACTGCTGGCCAGCCTGATGGTAGGTGCGGTCTGCTCGGTGTTGGGGACGTATGTGATTTTGCAGGGGATGGCCTTCTTTGGGGACGCGCTCTCCCATGCGATTTTGCCGGGGATTGTGCTGGCTTTTCTAGCGGGCTGGCCTTTGGCGGTGGGCGCGCTGCTCTTCGGCATTCTGGCCGCGGTGGGGATTGGCGTCCTCAGCGAACGGGAGGAGATTCGGGAGGACACGGCCATCGGCATTGTCTTTGCCGGCAGCTTTGCTCTGGGCGTGGCTCTGCTCAGCACGACGGGCAGCTACGCCACGGACCTGGCCCACATCCTTTTTGGCAATGTCCTGGGGGTGTCGGATTCCGACCTGTGGTTAATTTTCGGGCTGGGGCTGCTGGTGCTGGGGGTGATTGCCGCGCTCTACAAAGAATTTCTGGTGCTGGCCTTCGATCCCACACTGGCGGTTGTCCTGCGTCTGCCCCGGGGTCTGCTGCGCTATCTGCAATTGGTGCTGATTGCGGTGACAATCGTCGTCTCGCTGCAAACCGTCGGCGTGGCGCTGATGCTGGCGATGCTCGTCACCCCAGCGACGACGGCTTCCCTGCTCACCAAACGGCTGCCGTCGATGATGCTCGTCTCCGCCCTGGTCGGCACCCTCTCCAACCTGACCGGACTCTACCTGAGTTTCTACTACAACATCGCCTCCGGTCCAGCGATGGTGCTAGTAGCGACGCTCGTCTTTCTGCTTGTCTTCCTCTTTGAGCCAAAACGAGGCATCGCCTGGCGACGAATGCGCAGCGAAACCGAATAGTGCTTCGTCCGTCGTCAGCCGTCCGCCGTCACGCCCTACGCAGCAACTTCCGCTCTCGGTAGACCCCTGCCGCTTCCCGCACAAAGGCGGCATTGACCGGTGCCTGGAATTCTCTTTCCAGCCGCTCGGCCAATGCGATCAACTCCGCATAGGACGAGCGTTCCGGGCGCAGCATCCCATACATTTTGAGCAATTCCTCGTTGGGCACGGCTGTCAATTCCGCGGCCCGTTCCAGATTCTCGGCCAGTTGATCGTAGCCGCTGTGGCGAGCCACCCCAGCCTGGGCGCGCAGGGTCTCCCCGCTGATCTGCAAGTCACCGGCGGTCAGTTCACCGGCAATGGCCGCGGCCAGATCGATCTCGGCCAGAGGGCGTCCGCTGGCCGCAGTGATCTGCTCCGGGTGGTCAGCGAGGGGGTAAGATTGAGTTTTAGAGTGCATAGGATGTCCTTGTGGTGATAGGTGATTGTTCTGTCGATTGGGAAGAAGCGTTTGGAGCGCGAAGTGTGGGAAGCGACACGAAACCACGAAGGGTGACGGGACGCTCGATCTTCCTTCGCGCTCCAAAACCCCGCGCGCCCACACACGCCCTACGGATGTGGTCCGTGCGGAGGAACGCTTGGACCGCGAAGTGTGGGAAGCGACACGAAACCACGAAGGGTGACGGGACGCTCGCTCTTCCTTCGCGCCTTAGCGAACCTTCCCCACCTTCGCGCTCCCAAACCCGCGCGCCCACACCTGCCCTACGGATGCGGTCCGTGCGGAGGAACGTTTGGAGCGCGAAGGTGGGCAGCGACACGAAACCACGAAGGGTGACGGGACGCTCGATCTTCCTTCGCGCCTTCGCGAACCCTCCCCACCTTCGCGCTCCAAAACCCCGCGCGCCCACACACGCCCTACGGATGCGGCCCGTGCGGAGGAACGTTTGGAGCGCGAAGAGTGGGAAGCGACACGAAACCACGAAGGGTGACGGGACGCTCGATCTTCCTTCGGATTGGCGATTAAATAACTTGATGATCTTCAGGTGATTGTGGGACGGCAGTATAGTTCCATTTAGGGAAGAGATCGTCAAAGACGATGGTCATAGAGTCTTTGAAGTCGGAAGCCACTTTGCGTCCAGTTTCATAGACCCGGTCGAGT
>CAMDQF010000136.1 GCA_945905745.1 Litorilinea aerophila | reverse complement strand
TGCATCGGCTGCGCGGGTATCCCGCCCCTGTGGAACCAGCGGGGACTCTACGACCTCTTCGGCTACGAACTGGTCGCCAGCGAGGAGTGCCTTGTGGATGAACTGGCCGGGGCCGCCGCGCTCCTGATGGGCCAAAGCGCAGAAGGCAGGCCGGTGGTGGTGATCCGCGGCTATACACCGCCCAATCTGCCCGCAGCCCCCGCCACTGTCATCCAGCGGCCTAAAGAATTCGATGCTTTTCGCTGACGAAATCCAGTCCCGGACTCGTGCGTTCCACCCCGACGCGGGTACAATAGAACCCAATTCTGCCCCGATCCGAATCCGCATCCCGGAGGCCACCGATGCTCATCCATAACGCCACGCTGCTCACCTTTGACGATGCTAACCGGGTGTTGGCTGACGGCGCACTCGCCTACGAAGGCGATACGATTGTAGCCGTGGGCAGCAGTGCCGAGCTGCTGGCCGCTTATCCCGACATGCCCCGCTGGGATGCCCAGGGACTGGTGTTGATGCCTGGACAAATCTGTGCCCACACCCACTTTTACGGCGCATTTGCCCGAGGGATGTACATACCCGGCCCCCCGGCCAAAGACTTCCCGGAGATTTTGCAGAAGCTCTGGTGGCCCCTGGATCGGGCGTTGGACCTGGGCGGGGTGGAAAGCTCCGCCGAAGTCTGCCTGGTGGATGCCATCCGCAACGGCACAACCACACTCATCGACCATCACGCCAGCCAGACCGCCATCGACGGCAGCCTGGATATGATCGCCGGCGCGCTGGACCGCAGCGGTCTGCGTGGCGTGCTCTGCTACGAAGTCACCGACCGGGACGGTCCCGCAGCCACAGCCGCGGGTATTCGCGAGAACGTCCGCTTCCGAAACGCAATTCGCAATTCACAGCTGGCATCTCGCGTTTCTTCCACCTTTGGCCTGCACGCCAGTATGACCCTCTCCAACGAAACCCTGGAAGCCTGCACCGCCGAGAGCGACCGTTTCCATGTCCATGTGGCCGAGCACCCTGCCGACGCCTGGGACAGCCTGGCCCGTAGCGGCAAGCGTACCGTCGAGCGGTTACACAGCTTCGGCATTACCGGTCCCCAGAGCATCTTTGCCCACTGCATCCATATCGACGCCTGGGAGACCGCCCTGCTGCGGGAGACCGGCACGCATGTCTCCCATCAGCCCCGCTCCAATATGAACAACGCGGTGGGCGCGGCATCTGTCCCGGCCATGCTGCGGGGCGGGATGGCGGTCTGTCTGGGCAACGACGGTTTCAGCAACGATATGTTCACGGAGATGAAAGTGGCCGACCTCCTGCACAAAGTCAGCAGCGGCGATCCCCGTACGCTGGGCGCGGACAAAGTGGTGCAGATGGCTGTTCACAACAACCGGGCGTTGGCAGCCAACTTCTTTGACAAACCGGTGGGAGTGCTGGCAACCGGGGCCTATGCAGACCTGATTCTGCTCGACTATTACCCGACGACGCCCCTCCACGCCGACAACCTACCCTGGCACATTCTCTTCGGTGTCAGCGGCGGTCACGTCCACAGCACCGTCTGCCACGGCCAGATATTGATGAAGAATCGGGAATTGCTTACGTTGGACGAGGAAGCCATCACTGCCCGCAGCCGGGAGCGGGCCGCGGCCACCTGGGAACGGTTCTGGAAGAGCTAAAAAAAAGTTCGGCAGAAGAAGTTCAAATTTTCGGATATGAGGAGAGAAACATGCCTGCCACCGCCGCACGAAACCCGGCCCATAACACGAAGATACCTGCCAAAGGCCGGGCGCTGCTGGTCGTTCTGGAAAATGTCGGCTACATCAGCGGGCTGAACCTGCCCGGCTGGGCAATGGCGATCATCGACTTTGTGACAGAAGAGTACGCCAAAATCATCCTCCGTCTGCTGGGTGCATACCGGCGCTACGACCGGGTGATGATCCTGGAAGATGCGGACGTAACCAACGAAAAAATGGCCGCGGCCCTTCTCGACCTGAGCCGGGAACACCGGGTGGACCAACTTCTGCTCGTACACGGCCACAAAGAATGTCTGGTTGGCTATCAGGGCAAAGTCTACATCGACGGCCATCTCTTCAACAATCTGCTTGAAGCCTACAGCCAGGATCCCTCATCGCTGGACTTGGGCATTGTCTATGGCGTCAACTGCTACGGAGCGACACTGGCCCCCATCTGGCTCGCCCTGGGCGCGGATGCAGTCAACGGCGCGGTGGGTGTCAATTGGTTTCCCGAACCGAGCCTCTCCCTCTTTCTGGCCCGCTGGCTCAACGGTGCGACCTACAGCGAATCCGTCTCCACCAGCTTCCGCTGGGCACGGCGGATGGGTCGGCTGGTCTGGCCGGACAAGGCCGATGGCAGCGCCGACATCCATCTGACGGGCAGTCAACAGATCGTTTATGGCCGCCGCGATGTGCGGCTGTTCGCTCCCCGTTAGTACAGCCCGGCGCAATTGCGCCAATAAATGTTGACGCGGTGCGTAGTTGGTGTACCAGTTCACGCACCACGCACCGGAACACCCATTGGCCGGTTTACGCCGCAGTATAAAAAATTGATTCCTGTACGAATTCTTTTGACCACTGGTGAGCGCTGAACCTGTCCAGTGGGACGGGTTCGCGGGGCCGAATCTATGTTACACTGACCGCATGGAAGAGATTGCACCCGCACCCGAACGAACCAAAACTTCTGCCCGTCGCCCTATCTTCTACAGCCTGGGCGGAGTGGCACTGTTTGCGCTGCTGGGCTGGATCGTCTGGGGGCAGCTTTCCCCATCCCCCCCTTCTCTGCCCATTTCGTCCATCCCCGCGCCAGAAGTCGGTCACCCCGCTCCAGACTTCACATTGCCCACCCTGGACGGGCAGGAAGTCCGCCTGGCTGATCTGCGCGGCAAGACTGTGATCCTCAATTTCTGGGCCACTTGGTGTCCTCCCTGTCGCCGGGAAATGCCCGCGCTGGAAATCGTCTGGCAACAGCACAACCGGGGCGACGTGATGGTTTTGGGTGTAGATCAGGGGGAAAGCGTAGGGCTGGTCAGCGAATATGTGCGCCAGAATGTGGGCGTCACCTTCCCCCTGCTGATGGACCGCAGCCAGGATGTGGGCGATCTCTATCTGGTCCGCTCCCTGCCCACCACCTTTTTCATCGATGCCGAGGGTATCATCCGGGAAATTCGGGTGGGCGGACCGATGGAGGTGGATTTTCTCAACCAAAAAGTGCGCGAAGTGAACCGCTGATCGTTTGGCAGTTGTCCCGCTCTTTAGTTTGTTCCCGGCCCCCAATCACACAACCCCGCCACATACGCAGCCGACCCGTCGCGCAGCCAGCCGTCGAGCTGATCCACCTCCTTTAACTGCTGCCCGCGCTGCCGGGGTACGGCCACAAAGCGGCAGTCGAGTTCGGGCAGCGCGGTCATATCCCCCCACAATTTCTCAAATTGGGTGATGGGGAAGATGTCCTCCTGACCTTTGCCCCAGCGCTTCTTCACATCCTTCAGCGTGACATACGTGGGCATCCGGGCCGACATCCCCCGCACCGCGGCGGCGGTCTTCGCCTCGTCCCGCAGATCGCCCCGGCCCAGGCCAAAGAGGGCCAGCAGCCGGTCGATGTCGATCCAGAAGCTACTGGAATTGTAGAAACCCAGGCCGAATTCTACCCGCTCATGGGGCAGGGCCAGCCCCTCCACCAGGCGCAGACGACCGTCGATGCGGGCCAGCCCGCCCCCCCGATCATCCAGCAGCCGGTGGATGACCTCGCCGGTCATCGCGCCACCGCTACGCAGATGCAGACCCAGCAGGGCCGGATCCACATCCGCGCCCACTGTGTCGATATTGTGCATAAAAAGGGTGCGCAGGTGAGGTCGCTCGTCCAGCAGATCGGCCAGGACGCCGTTGCGCAGGAGGTTAGGCAGCTCGTACCAGTGGCCCACCGGGTGGATACACTGGCTGGGCAGGTTGTCTGCATAGTCGCTCCCCTCCCCCGCAGCCTGCGCCCAGCCAATGAGCGCAGTATGCAGAGACTCCTGGACCTTTTGCGCCTGCTCGTCCAGAAGCTGCCGGGGTGTCTCTTCCCAGGCGAAGCGCAAATCTCGCGCCATCGGGATCAGACGCAGACCGATGGCCCGGCCCGGCGAAAGGTGGAGCGGTCCGTCATAGCCGTAGCGGTTTTCCGCGGCGAGGAAGTCCCGGATGGCTGCGTGGGTCAGATAGCTGGTGGTGAAGATGTGGGGAAGAGTCTCCCCGGCCAGACGGCTGATGCGCCGACTTTTCGCCAGATGGACTTCGACAAAATTGCGGTGGCTGCCATCCAGCCGGGCGAAGGGGTTGAGGGCTTTGACCACCCCCGCGCCTTTGGTCCAGCGGCTGCCGACGCCCCCGGCCAGAGATATGACTGCTACTTCCCCCCGCTCCAGGGATTCCAGCCCTATCTGGCGTAGCTCCACCGGCAGACCAACCGTGGCGTCGTATACATCCCCCGGCTGCACGTCTTCGATGCGGATGCGGCTGGGCAAGCGGTTCTGGGCCAGACCGATGCGCCCGCTGCGCAGTTCGGCCCGAATCTGTTCGTGCTGCGCCCGGTCAAAGCCGTTGGCGGTCAGCAGTTCGTCCAGGGATTGACTGCCGACGGCGGCACGCTCGGCCTGGGGCAACAACCGGTCGAAGAGGGCCTGGACTGTGCCGGAGAGGCTGGGGTCTGTGCGGCAGGCCGCGCCAAAGCGGTCCAGCTCGGCCCGGCGCGAGGGGGGCAGGCTGCGTTGTTCCTGGCGCAGGAGGGCAGGTACGGTCAGGGTGTAGTAGTTGGCGGGCATGAGCGCGGCGTCCCCCGCCAGCAGCTCTGCCCAGCTTCCCCGCTCGTTGATGGCAAAATCGTAGACCACCGGCTGCATGGCGAAGGGCACAGCCCCTTCCAGCGCCGCTTTCGTTTCGTCCATAATGGCCTGCAAGCGGACCTGGCCCGCGGCTTTATGATCCGGGTGGAAGATAAAGCCCATCCCCCCACCCGACATCCCGCCCAGCATCCAGAACCCCCAGAAGTTGTCGCCAAACTCGGCCCGCACCCGGCGGATAAGGGTGTCCACGTAGCGGTTGCCTGCCCAGGGGATGATTGTCTGAAGCGGGCCGGTGAAGTTGGCCTCCGTGGCCCCACCGATGGCCCGCACATCCCCGGCTGCGAGCAGGCCGGTAATCTGGTCCAGGGTGCGGATGGCGGCTTTGCGCCCCTCCCATTCGGCCTCAGCCCGCAGCAGATACTTCTCCGTCACCATCTCCAGAATCGGCCCCACGTCCTGAGCCATCCCCCCGTGGACTAGCACCAGACTCTCCTGCAATTTACGTCGGGCCTCGTCGCTCACCTCATCCCGGCCATAGACGTGATGGCTAGGCAGTAGCCGCCCCCGACTGACACCGTACTCCGGGTCGCCCCCGGCGGCCAGCTCGCCCTGAATCAGCTTCATCCCCGGCCAGACGCCGCCGGAATCCTGCCAGCCGCCACCAGAGCCGCCCAGCCACTCGCCCAGAATGGCGCGCGCCGCCACCAGCCGCCGCTCCTCCTCAGCCAGCCCGCCGGTCAAGGCAGCCGTCTGGCCGGTGGCCCGCATACAGACGGCAATCAGCGACGCCAGTAGATTCGTCGAGACGGCCAGCCGGGAGCCTTTGGGGATGTCGTTGACTTTGCTCACCAGTTCCAGTCCCAGACCGGGGCCGACCAGCCGGGCCAGCAGATCGGCAAGGGGCTGCTGTGCGCCTTCCATTCCCGGCGGCACAATCCCCGCCGCAATCAGGGCCGCTTTGAGCAGGCCCAGATAGTCCCGGGCGAAGTCGAAAATCTCCGCCAGGGAAGTAATCTCGGCGGACGCGCCCAGATCCACGCTGGTCAGCCGGAGGACGGGCCGGTCGATAACCCGCAGCCAGGCTTCGACTGGGGGTTGGGGCGCTACCCCCCCCCGCCCCCCACTTTGGGGGGAGCTTGAATTGGGTTGGCCGCGCACGCTCAGATCGATAGAAATGTTCAGCACCCGCGCCCCTTCGGGGAAATCCATACCCAGAAAGAAGATATCGCTCCAGCCGCTGTGGGTCAGGTCCATGCGCACAGGGGTGCGTTCCCGCAGGATGGGGAAGAGGCCATTGGCACCGGGTCGGGTCAGCTCCGGGCGAACGCGCAGTGGATGATCCGCGGGGTGGCCGGCCCGGAACATCCACTGGTTGCCCCGCACGCTGCGCACGCTGCGCCGCACCTGATCCGCCAATGTCTGGAAGGCAAGCTGGTGGTAGGCCGCGGCCAGGGCACTGGAGAAGGCCGCGTTGGGGCCATCTGCGCGCTGTTGGGCCAGAAAGCTGTCGATGGCCTCGTCGAAGCGGCGCTGGAGCAGATGCTCGTAGCCATCGAAGGGGATCGTCCCCGGCCTGGGCAGGTCGGCTGCCGCGGGCAGGTGGAAGCGGTGCAGGGCGTAGAGGAAAAAGAGCGCGCGCACCCGTTCGTAGAGATTGGCATTCTCCCGGCGCATCCGCTCCAGGGCCGCGCACTCGCCCAGCAGTTCCGCCAGAGTAGCGCCCCGGGCAAAGCCCTCCAGCGAACGGTCCCGGATGGCGGGATCGGGGGAGGTGATGATCTCAATCAGTTCGCTCATTGCGCGCACCCCCGTATTGCGTATTGCGTATTGCGTATTGCGTGGCGCATGTGCGTTGTACAATCATCTGCGCAAGAGGAAATGGGCCACACTCTCGGCTTCATTTCTCTGCATCTCACCCTCTCTACCCGGGATACATCTGATCGCCCCCGACCTACGCAATACGCAATACGCAATACGCTCGCCGTTGGCAGACTCGAAGTCACCTGTTTCATCCCCCCACCTCCCGCATAGCCAGGAGTTCCAGGAGACGGGCAAGCACTTCGTCCCGGTCCTTGCCGTTGAGGGCGAGGGCCATCTGCGCGGTGAGCAGGCCGTACTTCACGCCTACGTCGAAGCGTTGGGCCTGCTGCTGAAAGGCCAGGTACTGCTCCCGGCGAGCCAGTTCGTGAAGGGCAGCCGAGAGGGGCAGACCGGCCCGACTATTTTCCGCCAGCAGACGGCCCAAAATCTCCATCACCGCCGGGGTAAGGACGTGCATCCCGAAAAAGCAGAGGTAGTGACCGGCCCGCAGCCCTGGCGCGCTGAGCTGTTGCTCGGCCTGGGTGGGGGTAGGCTTTTCGATGACCGCCTCGATGCGGTAGAGATCGTCCCGCCCGGCCAGCCGTTGCCCACCTACTGCGCCGTAGTAGGGGAGCAGATGCTCACGGGTGGCCTGGACAGCCGAGACCGCGCAGCCCTGCTGGCGGGCCACTTCCACCAGCCGCTGGGCGCAGCCCTGGCTCTCCCGGCTCACGTAGAGGTGATCCCCCACCAGATGGAGGAAAGAATCTCCGTCCACAAAGTCACGGGCGCAATGTACCGCGTGGCCGTAGCCCAGGGGTTCTGTCTGGGGGATGAAATGCAGGCGGCCTGCGTGTTCCCCCGCCACATCGGTGTAGGCTTTCTCGTCGCCGGGGCTGACGACGACGCCGATGTCGTCCATCCCCGCGGCGATTACTTCTTCCACGAGAATGCGCAGGACTGACTTTTCCACGCCGTCCCGATCGATGAGGGTTTGCAGGGGCAGGGTGCGCTGTCTGCGTCCTGCTGCGGTGATGAGTGCTTTGGTGATGTGCATAGGAGAGTCTCTTCTCAGGGAACGCGGATGGCACCACTGGAACCGATGGAGTGATTGATATGATTATAGAGCAGTGGGGGAAGGAATTCCATTTTGGCGAAAAGGTAAATTGCTAGAAGCTGCGGGGTGATGGGAGAATAGATACGAAAAGATGTCGAACTTTTCAGTCCGATCAAACACCATCGAAAGGAAAATTCTTGTGACTAGCCTGATTGTCGTACACCCGAAGTTTGACGGCGTCTGGCCTTTTGCCGCCGATGCACTGCATGCCCGCTGGCAGGCCGAAGGGCCGACAGAATTTCTGCGCCTGCCCGCGGACGAGACGCGCCCGCTGGGGGATGTCGTCACCGACCCCGGCCAGGTGACACGGATGGTGGTTTTGGGCGTGCCAGTAATGGAAACGTGCGTGGCAAAATTCAGCGCCCTGCGCGAAGTGGCCTGCCAGGAAGCCTACAGCGACAGCGCGGGGGAACTCTTCGCAGCCAGGGGTGTGACGGTCTACCGCCAGAACAGCGAAGGCTTCTGGGGGCAGAGTGTGGCCGAATACGCCCTGGCCCTTACCCTCTGCGCGCTGCGCCGCATTCCCCAGATGCACCACCAGATTTTGACGAACCAGTCGCCCTGGAATTACAGACCCGCTGATGGGGTGGGGCTGGCGGGCCAGCGCGGGCAGCAGTACGGCGACGACTCCCGCTTTACAAACGGGACGGTAGCGGGCAAGCGGATACGCATTGTGAGCGCGGGCAATATCGGCAGCCGCTATGCCAGTTTTGTGAAAATGCTGGGCGCTGATGTGGCCGTCTGGGACCCCTACGCCGCCGAACCTGCCTTCCACCGGGCCGGTTCCCGCCGCGAGTTTCATCTGGACAGACTGGTGCAGAATGCGGAGATTTTCGTGCCGATGCTTCCGCTCACCGATTCGACGCGGGGCGTTGTGACGGCGGATCACATCCGCGCCCTACCCACCGGCTGTCTGGTCGTCCTGGCGACGCGCGCCAACATCTGCGATATGCCGACCCTGCGGGAGCGGGTGCTGGCCGACGAACTTTCTCTGGCCGCGGATGTCTTCGATGTGGAACCGCTGCCTTTGGACGATCCACTGCTGGGGCGCGATAATGTGGTTCATTCCCCTCACAACGCAGGACGCACGATTCACGCCAACCAGCAGTGGGCCGCGGCGCTGGCCGATCAGTTTCGCCCACGCTGATCCGCCCCATCCCTGGGCGGCCCTGCGGTCAGGCCACTGTGAGGTCGAAGCCGTGTAGCTGTGCTTTTAATTACACAGGGGGCAATTGAATATGCAGCGCCGACCAGAGCAGTCGTCCCGGGGTATACCCCATTCGCTTTCGCTCCTGCTGACAGGAATTTTCATTGTCGGTCTGGCTCTGTTTGGCGTGCGCTTTGCCGCGACTCCAAACAGGGCCATCGGTGCATCTCCGCCTGATCACGCCACAGGCCAGATTCGCCTCACCAGCCAGCCCCGGGCCAACGAAATCCTCGTCACCGACCAGGGCTTTGTCCCAACCGTCTTTACCACAACCATCGGTAGCCCTGTCACCTGGCTCAATGGCTCCGAGTCCATGCACCTTTTACGCGGCGGCGTGCCCCAGCGTATCTACCTGCCCCATGTCAGCCGGGTGGCGGCGAATGGGGGTGCATCCAATCAGAACAGTGACCGCCCGGCTGGGAAAGCTCTCTCCCGGAACGAGGAGCCACCCATCTCGACCACCCTCTGGCCGGGAATGAATTTCACCCATACCTTCACAGCTGCCGGCAGCTTTCCCTTCTATCTGGCAAATGCGCCTGAGTTGACCGGGACGGTCGTCGTCCTCCCGCTCTCCTCGCCTCCGCCAGACCCGGCAACCGTTGCGCCACCCCTGGACCCGACCACCGGGACGAGCCTGCGCGATAGCTCCTCTTTCCTCTACACAGGCGACAATCCCATCCAGACCGGTGTGCTTTCGGGCACGATAGAAATTCTGCGTGCCGCGGTGCTGCGCGGAAAGGTGACAACCAGCGATGGCGCGCCCCTGCCCGGCGTGCGCGTGACAATTCTGGGCCATCCAGAGTTCGGCCAGACACGCTCCAGGGCTGATGGCCTTTTCGATATGGCGGTCAACGGCGGCGGTCAACTGACCGTGCGCTACGAACTGGATGGCTTTCTGCCTGTCCAGCGCTCCATCGATGCGCCCTGGCGTGACTACGCCTGGCTGCCAGAAGTGGTCATGCTCCCCTACGACAGCACGGTGACGCAGATCGATCTGGGCGCGGCCGAGATGCAGGTGGCCCAGGGCAGCGCAGTCAGTGACAGCGACGGCGCGCGCCAGGCGACGATCTTCTTTCCCCCGAACACGACGGCCCGGCAGATATTGCGCGGGGGGCGAAGCGTGCCCCTCTCCACCCTCAGCGTGCGCGTCACCGAATTTACCGTCGGCGCGAGCGGCCCGGATGCGATGCCCGCCCAACTGCCGCCCAGTAGCGGCTACACCTACGCCGCCGAATTCAGCGTAGACGAGGCCGTTGCCGCCGGTGCTGTGGATGTGCAGTTCAACCAACCCCTGCCTGTTTTTGTGGAGAATTTCCTCGGCTTTCCCGTAGGCGGGGCTGTGCCTGCAGGCTATTACGACCGGGAAAAGGGGCAGTGGGTCGCTGCGGCCAATGGCCGGGTGATCGCAATCCTCAGCGTCAGCGGCGGGCGGGCCGAGCTGGACATTGACGGCAGCGGCAACCCGGCCAACGCGGACGCGCTGAACGCGCTGGGCGTTACGAATGAGGAACGGGCGCATCTGGCCCAGCTTTACACGCCTGGACAGAGCCTCTGGCGGGTGCCGGTCAGCCACTTCACGCCCTGGGACTTCAACTGGCCCTATGGCCCGCCGGACGACGCCGAGCCACCGCCAGGCGACGACGACAACGACTTCAAACCGGATGATCCGAACGAAGAGTGCGGTTCGGTCATCGGCTGCGAGAACCAGACGCTGGGCGAATCCCTGCCCATTGCCGGCACTCCCTGGCGTCTGCAATACCAGAGCGACCGCACACCAGGCCGCAAGGATGCCAACTCCCTCGTCATTCCCGTCAGCGGGCCGACGATTCCCGCCAGCTTGCGGGCCATGCGGGTGGAGGTGAGCATCGCCGGGCAGACCTACCAGCAGACTTTTGCACCCGCTCCCAACCGGGTCTACACAGTCACCTGGGACGGCAAGGATGGCTACGGACGGCCAGTGCAGGGCGCGCAGCCTGCGCTCATCCGTGTCCATTTTGACTATTCACCCCAGTATTACGCCGCGCGCACCGACTTTGAGAATAGTTTTGCCCGCTCAGAGGCGTTTGGGATTGCTGTGTCGGGTTCGCGTCAGGCAGCCACGATGACGCTCTCGAAAAGGTGGATCGAGACAGTGCGCTTTTGGGATGCGCCTGCGCTGGGCTTTGGCGGCTGGAGTCTGAGCATTCAGCACACATACGATCCTGTCGGGCAAACTGTCTTGCTGGGGGATGGCAGCCGACGCACGACTGCCGCGCAGACCCTGTCGGACATCATCCTCACTGTGGCTGGCAATGGCGACGCTGGCAACTTTGGTGCCAGTGGGGATGGCGGTCCGGCGACCTCTGCCAGCCTTACTGCGGCGGACATTGCCTTTGGCCCCGATGGCGCACTCTACATTGCAGACCGTTCGAATGGCCGTATCCGCCGGGTCGGGACCGATGGCATCATTACTTCGGTAGCGGCCGGTTTCTCTAGCCCAACGGGGATCGCCGTTGGAGCTGACGGCGCTCTATACATCGCCGACAATGGCAGGAATCGGGTCAGTCGGGTTGGGACCGATGGCAGCATCACAACTGTTGCGGGTACCGGCACGGCAGGCTACAACGGCGACAATATCCCGGCCCTATCAGCCCAGTTGCGGGGGCTGGGTGGGCTTGCCGTCGGCCCGGATGGAAGTCTGTACATTACGGAATGGGCTAATCTGCGCGTTCGCCGGGTGGGCAGTGATGGCATCATTACCACTGTGGCTGGCAACGGCTCCCAATTCTGTGATGTCGCGGACGGTAGCCGCGCCATTGATGCTTGCCTGGTAGGCCCCCAGGATGTCGCCGTCGCGCCGGATGGAAGCCTCTATATTGCCGATGCCATAGCGCTGGGCGGCGGCGATCGCATCTTCCATGTAGGCGCAGATGGGGTGATCAGCACTGTGGCGGGCGACGCCACTTTTGTCAATGACAAAGACGGTATCTCGGCCCTGATGGCGACGCTGGAACGCCCGGTGAGCGTCGCTTTGGGAGGTGACGGTCGCTTCTATATTGCAGACAGCAATGATAATCGGGTGCGCAGTGTGCAGGATGGCGTCATAAATACGGCGGCAGGCAACCGCAGCGCGAGCCACAGCGGCGATGGCGGTCCGGCTACAGCCGCTGGCGTCTTTCTACCAGGGGGTCTGGCCGTCGATCCAATCGGCAGGTTATACATTGTAGAAGCCGGCAGCAACCGTATTCGTCGGGTTCAGCCCGCGCTGCCAGATGTAGTGAATTCAGATATTCTCTTGCCCTCTACGGACGGCGCAGTGTTGTACATATTCGACAAAAACGGTCGCCACCTGAAGACGCTGGACGCACTGACCGGCGCGCTGCGTTACCAGTTCGGTTACGACGCCGAGGGCTATCTCGTTTCTGTGACCGACGCCGACGGCAATGTGACCACCATCGAGCGTGTCGGCGCAAAACCGACGGCCATCGTCGCGCCGGGCGGCCAGCGCACGACGCTGACCGTCAACAGCGACGGCTGGCTGTCGGGTCTGACCAACCCGGCGGGCGAGACCCACGCGATGAGCTATTCGGCGGATGGGCTGCTCCAACAGTTCGTCGATCCTCTCGGCCACATCCACCGCTACACCTACGACGGACTGGGGCGGCTGGTGAAGGACGAAGACCCGGCGGACGGCAGCACCAGCCTGGCCCGCATCGAGACGAGCAACGGTTACACCGTCACCACCACCACAGCCCTGGGGCGCAACCGTCTTTACAGTGTAGAGACATTGCCCACCGGTGCCATCCGCCGCAGCGTGACCGAACCGAGCGGGGTCAGGACAACGACGCTGGTCAACAGCGACGGCAGCGAACGGATTACCTACGCCGATGGCACAATCGTCACTGTCGAGTACGGCCCCGATCCCCGCTGGGGGATGCTGGCTCCAGTCGCCACGAAGGCGACAACTGTCACCCCCAGCGGACGCACACGCATAATAACCCGTCAGCGCAGTGTCACCCTCGCCACCCTCGGCGACCTATTGGACTTGGCCAAACTGACGGAGACAGTCTCCGACAACGGCGCGGTGAGCAGCGTCGTTTTTGATGGACTCTCGCGTGTGTTGACCTCCACGACTGCGGCCGGGCGCATCAGCACAGCCACCGTTGACGCCAAAGGGCGCATTGTTCAGCGCGAGATGGCCGGGATTGCGCCCGCCGGTTTTGTCTACGACAGCCGGGGGCTGCTCTCTGCCCTCAGCGCGGGGAACGGCGCTGGCGGTCGCACCACAAACCTGACCTACAACAACGCCCGTTACCTTACCGCCGTCCAAGACCCTCTGGGGCGGACAACAGCCCTCAGCTACGACGGGGCGGGCCGCCCTCTCCTCCAGACGCTGCCCGACAGCCGCACGGTTGGCTTTGCTTATGACGACAACGGCAATCTGAGCGCGCTGACGCCGCCCGGTCGTCCGGCGCACAGCTTTGGCTACACAGACATTGACCTGCCCGCCAGCTATACGCCGCCGGATGTGAACCCCGGCAGCGACCAGACCCAATTCAGCTACAACAGCGACGGGCGATTGACCCAGACTACCCGCCCCGACGGGCAGACGATCAGCGCTGGCTATGACGGCGCGGGGCGCTTGAATCAGGTCACAGTGGCACGGGGTTCCGTGGGTTATACCTACCATCCAAGCAGCGGCCAGGTCGCCGCCATCAATGCGCCGGATGGGATCAACCTGACCTACAGCTACGACGGCGGATTGCTGACCGGTAAAAGCTGGGCTGGGCCAGTGGCGGGCAGCGTCGGCTACACCTACGACGAGCGCTTCCGCTTGACCTCCACCAGCGTCAACGGCGGCAACACCGTCGCCTTCCAATACGCCGACGACAATCTGCTCACCCAGGCGGGAGCGCTCGTTCTCAGCCGCAATGGGCAGAATGGCCTGCTGACGGGCAGCACGCTGGGTGGCGTCACAGATGCGTGGGGCTACAACGGCTTCGCCGAAACCACCAGCTACAGCGCCACCCACAGCGCCGCGCCGCTCTTCAGCCTGCAATACCAGCGCGACAAATTGGGGCGCATCACCCAAAAGAGCGAAACCATTGGCGGCACAACGGATGTCTACACCTATACTTACGATCTGGCCGGGCGGCTGACGGGCGTGGGCAAGAATGGGCTGGTAGCAGAGAGCTACACCTACGACGGCAACAGCAACCGCCTGAGCGTCAGTGGGCCAGGGGGCGTCGTGGCCGGTGTCTACGATGCCCAGGATCGCCTGACCCAATACGGCGCGACGAACTACGGCCACTCTGCGGCTGGCGAACGGATCAGCAAAACCACTGGCGGCCAGACCACCCAATACAGCTACGACGCGCTGGGCAATCTGCTCGGCGTCACCCTGCCCAACGGCACGGCTATCACTTATCTGGTGGACGGCCAGAACCAGCGCATCGGCAAAAGGGTCAATGGAGTGCTGGTACAGGGCTTCCTCTACGAGAGCAATCTGCGCCCAATTGCGGAATTGGACGGCAGCGGTGGGCTGGTCAGCCGTTTTGTCTACGCCACCCGTCTCAATGTGCCGGACTATCTGGTCAAGGCGGGCGTGACCTATCGCATTCTGACCGATCACCTGGGCAGCCCGCGGCTGGTGGTGAACACAGCCAGCGGGGTCATCGCCCAGCGCATGGACTACGACAGCTTCGGCAATGTGCTGACCGACACCAATCCTGGTTTCCAGCCCTTTGGATTTGCCGGCGGTCTCTACGACCCGGAGACAAAGCTGGTGCGCTACGGCGCGCGGGATTACGATCCACAGACTGGACGCTGGACAGCCAAAGACCCGCTGCTCTTTATGCCGGGAGAGACTAATCTCTACGCCTACGTATCAAACGATCCGGTGAACCGCATTGACCCCGACGGTCTGTGGGGTTTTACAGTTGGGGGCACAGTGGGTGCAGGTTTGGGCGCAGGTGGTTCGCTGGGTATAGGGTTCGGTGTCGATTTTTCCAGTGGAAAAGTCTTTTTCTACGAATACGCTCAGGGCGGAGTGCATATTGGGGCATCAGTGGGATGCGGTCTTGAGGGGTCTCTCTTTAGAGATTTTGGTACACTCCAGGGGAGAGGTACCGAAGTAGGAGTCAATACTCCGATTGGAGGACTTGCGATGGGTGGGAATGGAGAAATACCCAATTCGGTCACTCTTTCTGTTGGCCCGTCATTGGGAGCTGATATGCACGCATACTTGGGGTACACGAGCGCAACAACCCAGTCAGTGATTCCAGAAGAAGACCTTCCTCCCTTGACGGATGGTAACGGCGGCGGGGATGGCGGGAGCAGCGGCGGGAATGGCGGTGGCGGCTCCTGCCAGGTGGATCTCGTGTGCCGGTAATCTAGCTGAGCGTACTTGTGACGTCCACAAGCGGTGAGTTGCACCCAGCGTGGAACAGTTTCGAGAACAGCAATTGGCAAGTTCGGCGGGGAAACCAAAAGGATCGGGGGATTGTTCATCCCCGATCCTTTTGGTTTCATTTCTTCAACGCTGGGGCAGAGATATTCCTTCGTCTTGCCTTCTCTTGTCCCGCTATGTAGCAAGCCGCAATTCGGCGTGATAGCGCCAATTGAGCAGGAAGAGCAGACCCAGCACAAAGGGCAGTCCCGCCATCATTAGGTAGACCGATGGCAGAAATCCACCAGCCATCACCATGTAGAAGATCGCCCACCCCGTCAGCGCAATTGCCCCCACCCACTCCCAGCGCCAGGCCACAGCGACAACGAGCAAGAAACCCCACACCGGTAGCAAGTGCATGAACAGAGCGCCCATCGTCTGCCAGAAACCATAGCCCTGCCCAAACACATCCAGGGCAAACAGGCTGACCAGGAAGGCGAAAAACAGGAGCGCAATCCTGGGCGTCCAGAAGAGCAGCCGTTTTACACGCGGTTTTATCTGTCCAATCTGATACTCCTCCTCCAACACTTCGATGAAGAGGCCGAGGGCAAAGATCAGGAGAACGGCGGGAATCATACGAAGCACAAAATTGATCACAACCCCGAACCAGGGCAACCCTTCGCGTACTTCCTGTACGGAAAGCAGAAACGTATCGCTGAGGGAATAGATGCCAAAGATCGCCAACGCAACCCACGGGAGCCAGAGAGTCAGAAGCTTTTTCATTGCGACACCTCCGTTAGTGGAATCACGGCAGAGAGAAGTTTCCTGTCGCAGAGAGTATTTCATCTCTATTGTCGCGCCGAACACGCCTCGTGTAAATAGGCATAAAAACAGGTGCGTTGCTCCGCAGCTATGGGTGAAAGGTAGTAGCCCCACATACAGGCGCCTACCCTTCCACACCTGCCAGAGTCAACTCACGCGCCCGGTGACAACTGACAAAGCGCTCCGGCTGTATTTCTTCCAGGGCAGGCGATTCGGTGCGGCAGCGGTCGATGGCGTACTTGCAACGGGGATGAAAATAGCAGCCGCTGGGGGGAGAGGCAGGGTCGGCCACTTCGCCTTCCAGGATGATGCGCTGGGCGCGCAACCGGGGATCGGGCTTGGGTACAGCGGAGAGCAGGGCTTCGGTGTAGGGGTGGAGCGGCTGCTGGAAGATGGCTTCCGTGGCGGCAATCTCCACAATTTTGCCCACGTACATCACCGCCACCCGGTCGCTGACGTGCTTGACTACGCTCAGGTCGTGGGCGACAAAGAGATAGGAGAGCCCCATCTCTTCCTGCAATTCGAGCATCAGATTGATGATCTGGGCCTGCACGGACACATCCAACGCCGAGACCGGCTCGTCGGCCACAATCAGCGCCGGTTGCAGGGCCAGGGCGCGGGCGATGCCGATGCGTTGGCGCTGCCCGCCGCTGAAGGCGTGGGGATAGCGGCTCATAAATTCCGGGGGCAGACCGACCAATTTCAGCAACTCCTCCACCCGGTCGCGCCGATCGTTGGCAGTGCCCACGCCATTGACCAGCAGGGGTTCGCCGATGATGTCCAGCAGAGTCATGCGCGGGTTGAGGGAGGAGTAGGGATCCTGAAAGATCATCTGCATCTGGCGGCGCAGGGGGCGCAATTGGCTTTTGGGCACAGTGGCGATATTGACGACGGTCTGATTCTCGGTGAGGAAATTCACATCCCCTGCGGTCGGCGTCAGCGCGCGCAGGATACAGCGGGAGGTGGTCGTCTTGCCACAACCGCTCTCCCCCACCAGAGAAAGAGTCTCGCCTTTGCGGATGGTGAAGCTCACGTCGTCCACCGCACGCACGTGGCCCACCAACCGGCGCAGCAACCCTTTGCGAATGGGGAAGTATTTTTTCAGTCCACTGACTTCGAGAAGAGTTTGTTTGGTTTCGTTCACGAAAAAATCTCACCCAATTCCAATACAAAATCTGGCAGGACTGGACCTCCGGAAATCGTTTCGGGGGCATCCAACACTTCCAGCGCTTGACGGGACCGATAAATGTATACCTTCTGCTCCTGGGGATCAATCAACCAGCCCAGACGCGCGCCATTTTCCAAATATTCCAGCATTTTGCGGCGCACATCGGCCAGATTGTCACTCTGGGAACGCAACTCTACAACGAAATCTGGACAGATGTGGGCAAAACGGTTCTGCTCCTGACGGGTCAACGCATCCCAGCGCTCCTTGCGAATCCAGGCGGCATCGGGCGAACGGATCGCCCCGTTGGGGAGGGTGAACCCAGCAGAAGAGTCAAAAGCTCTGCCCAAACCGGTGCGCTGATTCCAGACCCACAATTGGGCGCCGATGTCCAAATTGCGCGCCCCTGTGTCGCTAAAGGCTGGCGGCATGATTATCACCTCCCCCTCGGCAGTGCGTTCCAGGCGGAAATCCGGGTTGGCAATGCACAGTTCCCAAAATTTCTCATCGCTGATCGTCAGGGGCCGTAAGTCCGGCATCATCACTGTCACGGCTTCACCTCCTGCTC
>CAMDQF010000135.1 GCA_945905745.1 Litorilinea aerophila | reverse complement strand
CGCTTCACGCCCCCCGCCTCCGCCTCTCCTCCAATTTGCGCCGTAACTCGGCGTGTGCCTCTCTGGTCAGGGGATAGCGGGCCGCGGCAACCATCGACAACACCAGCAGAACCGTCGGCACAATCCCCATAAAGATGCGCAGGGCCAGTACCGCGCTCTCCGGCTGGGTGGCTGCGGCCCCTTCCACAAAACCGGTGGCGCTGAGCACCTGGGGTACCAGAAATCCCACGGCAAACGCTGTGGCGATCTTGCGGAAAGTGACCAGATAGCCCGCATAGACCCCCTCCCTGCGTTGGCCCGTGCGCCATTCGTCCTCCTCGATCACATCCGCCACAATCGCCCAGGGGATGGCGTTGGCCGCGCCGTAGCCGATCCCGGCAATGGCCGCCAGAATCATCACCAGTGTAGCGTTGCCCGGCGGCAGGGCGCTCAGGACCAGCATGGTCAGCGCCCAGGTGGTCATCATCCCGATGTACGTAGTGCGCTTGCTGAAACGCTTCATCAACCAGACGGTCAACGGCATGGAGAGAAAGGCCACCCCCAGCACCAGTGCCAGGACAACGCTGTCGAAAGGGGGTTGCAATTGCATATAGTAGACCAGAAACCAGACAAAAACGGTCGTAATGATGTCCAGCGCAGTGAAGGCCAGGAGATAGATCGTCGCCCCGATGCGAAAGGGACGGTTGGCGAAGACGTTGCGGGTGATCTCCCAGAAGTCGAAGGCCGACTCCTTGGGAAGCGGCCGCTCTGGCTCCCGCACAAATGCCACCACAAGCAGGGGCGACACAACAATGATCAGCCCCCACAGCGCGCCCGCCAGGGCATAACCACTGCGCAAATCCCCGCCGAACCAGCCCGCAAAGAGATTCTCCGCCAACAATTTGAAGAGTGCGGCTGTCAGCAGCGCGGCGAAGATGGAATTGCCCATCCGCCACCCGGCCAAGCTGGCCCGCTCGTCGTAATCTTCGGTCAGTTCAGAGGTGAGCGCGGCGTAGGGCGCATTGACGATTGTGAAAGCCGTGTCGTAGAGGATGAAAATGGCCGCGTAGTAGAAGGCAATCGCCAGATCACCACTGAAGGGGGGCGGGCTGAACATCAGCCAGAAACCCACGCCAAAGGGAATCGCGCCCAGGAGCATAAAGGGACGTCGGCGGCCCCAGCGGCTGCGCAGACGATCGCTGAGAATACCCAACAGTGGGTCGTTGACACCATCCCAGACCCGCCCGATGATGAAAGCGATGCCCGCCACCCCCACATCCACACCGATGACACTGACGATAAAAAAGAGCCAGAAGAGGCTGCGGGCGGTGGTGGCAGCAGAAGCCCCCCAGTCGCCCAGGCCATACATGGCTTTGGTGAAGATGGGCAGACCTGGGCGGGAAGTGAGAGTGGACATGGCGTCTCCTGTCGTATGCGAATACCTCGCTATTTGTAAAATTCCTCGCGGCGATCGGCGAAGATGGGGATGCGTTGGCGCACGGTGTCCACAAAGGCCGGGTCGAAGCTGACCGTCAGCAGGGCCTCGCTCTCGCCCCCCTCCACCAGCGCTTCGCCCCAGGGATCGATGACGGCGGATGCGCCGCCAAAGGCCACCTCTTTGCTGCTCCCCACCCGGTTGCAGGCCAGCACATAACACTGATTTTCGATGGCCCTGGCCCGCAGCAGTGTCCGCCAATGGTTCTGGCGCACTTTGGGCCACTCCGCGGGCAGAATCATCAGCCGCGCCCCGTCCAACGCATAGCGGCGGAAAAGCTCCGGGAAGCGCAAGTCGTAGCAGATGGCCAGGCCGGCCTTGCCCCAGGGTGTCTCGGCCAGGGTGCGTTTCTCGCCCCCGGCTAAATAGAGATGCTCGTCCAGCATCGGCACCAGATGGATTTTGCTGTAGTCGGCCTGGAGTGCGCCCGCGGGGGAATAGAGGGCGGTCGTATTGTAGAAGCGTCCGTGGCGACTTTCCAGCAGGGAACCGGCCAGCCAGACTCGATTCTCCCGGGCTAGTCGGGCAAAGTCTCCGAACGCACCGGATTCGTCGGCGTTCTGGGCCAAGGCTGCGGCGTGGGTCGCCGCGTTTTCCAGGTCATAGGCCGTATTCCAGAGTTCGGGCAACACCACCAGATCGCTGCCCCGGCGGGCGGCTTCGGCCACAAAACCCGCGGCCCGCTCAAAATTGTGGGCGGTCTGGGCCAACATACAATCCATCTGGACGAGAGTGACGGTGAGTTGGGGCATACATATACTCCTTTATCGGCAAATTTACTAAGTTGTTACCCGTTACGTAACGGGGTATAATCAAGAAATGATAAGCAACTTCCGCCACAAAGGGGTTGGCTGCACTTTATGAGGAAGATCAAGGCCGGGGCGTCCAACAGGCCCATATCAAACGCCTGCGCCAAATATTGGCTTTGCTCGACACGGCGACTGTGCTGAACGATATGAACGCTCCTGGACTGCGCCTGCACAGTCTAAAGGGCGAATGTGCTGGATTTTACGCTGTCAATGTATCGGGAAATTGGCGGGTCGTCTTTCGTTTTGAGGACGGCGACGCCTACGATGTGGATTATCTGGATTATCATTAGGAGAGACTGAACGATGCCTATGAAAAACCCTCCCCACCCTGGCGAGATTTTGCGCGAGTTGTATCTCGAACCCCTGGAGATCACCGTTACCCAGGCAGCAGCAGGACTTGGGGTTGCGCGCAAGACGCTTTCATTGCTGCTCAACGGCCATTCCAACATTTCGCCGGAAATGGCTATCCGGCTTTCCAAAGCCTTTGGCCGCACCCCGGAAAGTTGGCTGCAACTTCAGATGCAGTACGATCTTGCCCATGCCCGACAACGGACGGAACTCTTGGAAATCGTCCCTTTTGCGTTGCTCTCTGGCGAACCTATCCTCGCGGGCGACTGATACAACGCCGTTCATTTCTCATCCGGGTCAGCCAGCACTTCTACAGTTGCGCCGGGGGCCGGGCCTTTGTATTCGCCCAGGCGGGGTGGTATGGCGGCGGTAGCGCCCGGTTTGGCTGTGCCATGGCGTGAGAGATTGGACGCGCTGTTGACGGTCAGTTTCTCTCCGCCGGGTTTGCGGGTGATGGCCCGCCAGCCCAGAAAGAGGCCAAAGAGCAGCAGAACGACGGGCCACCAGGCCAGCAGCGTGTTCTCCTGGCTGCGCTCCACAGAGAAGAGAAAGAGGCCAAAGACGACCAGCACCACCCCCGGAATCAGCGCCCACCAGAGCCGAGTGCGCTGCCCCAGCAGATAGAGCAGAATAAAGACACCCCCCAGCCCCACAAAAAGGGTCGTGCCCAGGGTATCCGGGTTCATCGTGCGGCTGCTCAGGGCAATCACTCCGCCCAGCACCAGCATAAAACCGCCGGGAATCACCGCCCACCAGCGCTCGGTCCGGTCCAGCAGATAGATGTGGGCGAAGGCCAGGGCCTGCCCTACAAAGAGTAGCCCGGCAGTGATGCGCTGGTCCAGGCTCTGCACCGTCGTCAGATAGATCATTCCGCCCAGGGTAAGCAGCGTCCAGGCGGGGATGAGCCGCCACCAATTGCTGGTGCGGGAGAAGTAGCTGGCGAAGAAGCCGATACTCCCCAATCCCAGCAGCCCCGCCAGAATGTATTGGAGCCAAGGTTTGGCCGCGTCGAACGCGCCCAGATTGTAGAGCAGCAGTCCCAGCCCGCCCAGCACAAAAGCCCCGGCCCAGGTAAAGCTGCCGACGCGGTTGTCTTCGCCTCTGTTTTGTGTGGACATTTGGCTTCCGATCTGCAAAGAAGAACACGGATTTTTACGACGGTGTCCTGAGCCTGTCGAAGGGATAGGACGGATTTACACGGATTTCATCAGCCTAGATCAGCCGTTTCAGCGGAATCTGCGTCCCGCTTTTCATCATCAGCCCCGGCAACTTTTGGCTTCTCCTCAATTGGCGTCTCCCAGCCTTTCGCTGTGGCAAAGCGCCAGGTGGTGAAAGTCTGAAAGCCAAAGAGAATCGCCAGCACCGCCCAAATGACTGCCTGCCACCAGGGGTCGGGCACAAAGGCGGTGGCTCCGCTCAGCCCGACGCCGACGCAGAAAGCGGTCAGACTCAGATTGAGGGGGACCAGAAAGCGGGGCAGTCCCCACTGCTCCCGCCAGCGCTCTTTGCGTTCGGAGCGCAGCCAGTCGGTGTAGCTGAAGGTGGCAAAAACACCGGCCAGGGCCAGAATCCACAGAGCGTCGATCATCACATCGGTCATACTGAACATACGGGTTTAGTCCTGGCGGAAGGGGTTGACGATACGCAATCGCCCGTCAACGACGAGGCTGTGCTGCATATCTTCGCTGTAGAGAATCTGCGCGCCGGATTGGAGCGCCGAGGCGACGATCAGGCTATCCCAAAAGGAGAGGGAATGGCGGATACGCAAATCGCTGGCCGAAAGTAAAGTCTGTTGGTCAATGGTCATCACCGAGTGATTGCGATAGAAGCTACTGATGCTCCCACGAACTTCGTGCTCGGCCATGGCTCCTTTGCGCAGCAGACTGACACATACTTCACCAATCACCTGCGTGCTTATGAAAAACCGTTTGCCCTCAATCAGGGCGCGTGCGGTTATCCGTTTCTGTGGGTCTTGCCCTGCTACGAGCAGATATATCCAGACGTTTGAATCGATGAAAGCAGACTCATTCATAGTCAGGTCGCCGTTCGTGTATCTGCTCACGGGTCAACGGTTTGAAGTCGGGAATCTGGTATGGGTGCTTCATCCGATAGGTCAGGAAATCATCTGCTTCCTGCTCTATAACTTTGGTCTCACCGCTGCTGCTCTCCTTTGCGTTGGATGCCAACAACGAAGTCACCCCATTTGACTCCTCTTGGAGCAGAATCACACGCACGGGGCCTCGCAAGTTCACGCCTACTCCTGCTGGTATCACAATATGCCCATTGGTAATCTGCGCTTCAAATTCAACCGCGTACATTCTGTGCCTCCTTTTCTTACGAACGCATCGCTAACCCCCGCCACACCCGCTCCGGCGTGAGGGGCAGTTCATTATACCAGACCCCCAGTGCGTTGTGAATGGCCGCGGCGATGGCGGGCGCGGTGGGGATGAAGGGCATCTCCGCCATGCCCCGAATACCCAGCGGCCCCTGCGGGTCTGGGTGCTCCAGAATCACCGGCACGATCTCCTCCACCACATCGGCCACGCCGGGGATGAGATAGTTGCTCAGATGGGGTGTCAGGGTGCGGCCATCCTTCTGGATGAAGTTTTCCAGCAGCGTCCAACCCACCGACTGGGCCACCGCGCCTTCGATCTGTCCCTCCACCTGCACAGGATTGACCGCCCGCCCCACGTCGTTGACGCTGATCAGCCGCACGACAGTGACGTGGCCCGTCGCCAAGTCCACCTCCACATCGGCCACCTGGGCGCAGTAGCCGTAGGTGATGTTGGGGTCGCTCTCGCCAGTCTCCCGGTCATAGCCACTGGTGGGCCGGGGATGGAATACAAAATCGGCTCGCGCTGGCCTTTCTTCCTGCTGCCACTGTGCCAACGCCTGTTGCGCCGCGCCCAGAATGGCGTTGCCCGCCATAAAAGTCATGCGGCTGGCCGATGCGCTGCCACTGGAACCGGTCACGTCGGTGTCGTGGGCGACGACTTCCACCTGGGCCACATCCAGCCCTAACGCTTCCGCCGCTATCTGGGCAAAGGCCGAGTGCGCCCCCTGCCCCATCTCCGCGCCCACACAGCCCACCCGCGCTCGTTCGACAACAGACGTGCCGTGCAGTTCCACCCAGGCGTGGCAATGCTCCGGGAAGCCCAGGCTGAAACCCACATTTTTGAAACAGAGGGCGATGCCGGTGCCGCGGGCGGCAGAGACTGGGGACTGGGGATTGGGGATTGGGCGTCCGGTCTCCAGTCCCCAATCCCCAGTCCCCAATTTTTGCCACCCACCGCGCCGGGCGGCCTCGGCCAATACCTCCTCGGCGGTGCAGCCAGCGGGGACGGTGCTGCGGGTGGCGAGAATGGAACCGTCGTGGATGACGTTGCGCATGCGTAGTTCCACCGGGTCTATGCCCAGCGCATCGGCCAGTTTGTTCATCTGCCCTTCGGCGGCGAAATGGCCCTGGGGCGCGCCAAAGCCCCGGAAAGCGCCGCTGGGACAGTTGTTGGTGTAGACTGTCCGCGCGTCCACATACACATTCGGAATTTCATAGGGTCCCAGACACATCAGCGTGGCATTGCCCAGGACTTTCGTGCTGGTATAGGCATAGGCCCCGGCGTCGCTGGTCACATCCATCTGGGCGGCCACGATTTTGCCCTCCCGTGTCGCGCCCCATTTGGCGTGGATGACAAAGGGATGGCGTTTGTGATGACCCCGGATCGACTCTTCCCGGCTCCAGACAATTTTGACCGGTCGCCCGGTTTTCCAGGCGGCCAGGGCCAGGACAATCTGCACAGAGAGGTCTTCCCGCCCGCCAAAGGCGCCGCCGATGGCCGGATAACGCACGACGATCTGCTCGGCGGGCAACCCCAGGGCGTGGGCGATCTGCGCCCGATCCTCGTGCATCCACTGGCCCGCCGCGATGACTTCGATGCGCCCATCCTCCCGCACAAAGGCCAGCCCGGCTTCTGGCTGTAAATAGGCGTGCTCTTGGGCGTGGGTGCGGTAGCTGCTTTCCACAATCACAGCGGCCTGGGCAAAGCCTGCCTCCACATCGCCCCGGCGCAGGTGATATTCCAGCAGCAGATTGGACGAGGCATCCCGTTCGCCGTAGGGAAAGCGGCTGAAGGGATGGGGGTGAATAACCGGCGCGTCGGCTTGCAGCGCGGCCAGCGGGTCGGTGACGACGGGCAGTTCCGTATACTCCACCTGCACCAGTTTGGCCCCGGCCCGGGCCTGCTCCGGCGTCTCCGCCACGACGACCGCCAGATGATCCGCCTCCCAGCGCACGGTCTTGGCCTGTTCGGTGCTGCCCGGCCCGCAGAGTACGGGCTGGTCAGGCAGGATCAGCCCGTATTCGTTGACAGGCACATCCGCCGCGGTGAGAACGGCGATGACACCAGGCGCGGCCAGGGCTGGGGCCGTGTCGATGCGGGTGATGTGGGCGTGGGGGCTGGGTGGGTAGACGATCGCCAGCCAGGCTTGCCCCGGCAGGTCGATGTCACCGGCATAGGCGGCCCGTCCGGTCACTTTGTCCACAGCGTCGTTGCGCTGGATGCTGCTGCCAACTGCTCGCATAGTAATATCCTACCGCATAAAGAATTGGAACATTGCGTCCCGTGCGTTGTCCAGCGCGCGTGGGTGGCGCACCCGCTTGATTTTGCAGTCTATAATCGAGCTGAGGGAGGAGAGCAGCCATTCGACACGCTCGCTGCCCACCTGAATTTCAGCCGGAACACCCTGCATTTTCAGGCAGATGTCCACCATCCGCTTGGGCACTTCCGCCAGCATAGCGGCAAAAGTGCTCTCTGCATAGAGGGGTTCGCCGGCCAGAATCGCCCCGCTGTTTTTGTCCACGACCATAAAAATATAGGCCATCTGTGGGCGGCTGCCCCGCTCGCCAAACATTCCCGGCATCAGGAAAAGGTCGGCCTCCAGCACATTGTGGTTGCGGCGCAGACGGCGCACTGCATCCGCGCTGGCTTTGGGAATCTCGATATCAACTGATTCTGGCTCGGCTGGGGGGATCGTACCGATCTGGTCTTGCCAGTGGCCATCGCTGCCCAGCCTGCGAATGAGAGAAAGGCCGCGCTCCTCTGGGAAATCGATCTCCTCGTCCCCAAAACGGGGGGCCACGTCGAGCAGTTGCTCCAGGGCCAGGGTCAGAATACGCGCTTCATCTGCTTCTAAATGCCAGGGCGCAAAGCCGGCCCGGTAGCTGCGAAAGAGGGGCCAGGCCATCTTGCCCCGAAACTTCAACCCCAATTGTTTGATTGTATCCCGATCCTGGGTGGTCAACTGATCCCGATCCTCAAAAGAGGCTTGCAGGTGGGCGATCTCCAATAACTCTTCGCCACTGGCTCCATCGCCTGCCCGCTCTGCAAAACTGAGCAGCCGGGAATAGTTCCGAGACCCCAAATAGACCGCAATCGACAGATGCTCGCCCAAATTGCCCATCACGCTGACAAAGTAGAATTCCTGGTTTTCCGGGTCCTGCACCGCAAAGGCATCCGACTCGTACATCCATTCCCAGGGGGCCATTTCTTTGACCCGCCCCATCAGTGCATAGAGATAACGCCAGACATCTGCGGTGGGTGCTGCTTCGTTTGCCATTGGATTCTCCTCTCCTATCGTTCGCTAGACCCGGCCGGGATGGCGGGGTGTGATGTGGGTTTCCAGATAGGCGCGCATGGCGGCTATATCTGCTTCCATATCGCCGGTCGTCTGAAAGGTGGGGCCGATGCCCACAATCCGTTTCGGGTAGTCCAGATAGCCGAGGACAATCGGCACATTCGCGGCCTGGGCAATGCGGTAGAAGCCGCTCTTCCAACGCTCCACCTTCTTGCGGGTTCCTTCCGGGGCCACCACCAGCACAAATTGCTCCCGGCTTTGGAATTCGGCTACCATCTGCCCGACCATTCCTTCCGGGCTATCCCGGTTGACTGCCACACCACCCACGGCCCGCAACAGCCAGCCCGCCCAGGCCGGAAAGGCTTCGGCTTTGGCCATAAAGTGAATCTCCAGACCCGTCGCCACAATAAAGGCGATGGCCCAGACTGCATCCCAATTGGAGGTGTGGGGTGCGCCGGCAACGATAAATTTGCCGGTGTCAGGAAACTCCACCTGGTAGCGCCAGCCGTTCAGCCGCAGAAATGTTCTCCCCAGCCAACGGCCAACCGCACTGCCCCGGCGGGGGAGTGAATCGGGAAAAATAAAGTCTTGATGTGGTGTGCTCACTATTTCTCCTAAAATTGGTTGAATGGTTGATTGGTTGACTCGAATCACTTGACCAATGAACTAATCAACCAATCAACCAACCACACTGCTCCGCCGTTCCATCAACAACACATCCCGCCAGACGCCGTGCATCTGGCCGATCTTCTCCCGGCGGCCTACAATACGGAAACCGGCCTGCTCGTGCAGATGCACGCTGGCGGCATTCTCCGGGAAGATGCCTGCCTGCAATGTCCAGATGCCCGCAGCTTCCGACTGCTCCACCAGCGCGGCCAGCAGCGCCCGGGCCACGCCCTGCCCTCGGGCCGCCGCGGCCACGTAGACGCTCACTTCTGTCACGCCCCGGTAGACACCCCGTTTGGAGGTGGGGCTGAGTGCCGCCCAACCAACGACGACGCCATCCACTTCGGCCGCCAGCCGGGGATGGGCCAGCTTGCCCGCGTCCCACTCTTCCCATTCGGGCGGGGTCTGCTCGAAGGTGGCGTTGCCCGTGGCGATGCCCTCGTCATAAATGCGGCGCACTGCGGGCCAGTCGGCGGGAAACAGAGGACGAATTTTTGTCAGCATTGTATTTTCCTCACCCACGCAAACCAAGCCACTCCAACCCATCTTCAATCAGCAGACCCAGCACCCGAAGAGGCTTGATGGGCATTCCGCTGGTAGGCAGGTCCAATTCATCCTTCTCGCAGACCGTAGAGTTGTTGACCTCCTCGATCTCCGATCGCAACGCCATCAGACGCCCGTCCAATTGCTCCCGCGGTGTGGATGCCACCAGATCGTCAATGCGGGCCATCAGCCCAATCGCCCGGCGAATACGTTCTTCGGTCAGTTGGGCTTGCTCTGGGCTGGCCTGACCAAACTCGGCTTTGATGCGGTTCAGGCGCAGACCGGCCTCATAGGTGACATCCACCAGTTGGCTGCGGTTCATCCAGCGGGTCTCGTAGTTCAGCACATACTTCCAACTGGGGGCCAGGAGTGCCTGCCGGTGATCTTCCAGGGTGTGGCATGATTTGATGTAGCCATAGGCGTCGGGATTCTCGTAGGCCAGACTGCCCGGGTCCAGAAAGGGGGCCAGGGGCGAGATGAACATCTTGAGCCGTTCGTCCCCGTCCACCCGGCGCAGCAACTTGCCACAATAGTCGATGGTGTCCAGCACGGATTGGGCTGTTTGCCCCGGCATTCCGGACATGTAGAAAAGATCCATGCGCTTGCAGCCGACGGCCAGAATGTTCTCGATGGATGATTCGATTTCCGCATCGGAAAAGGGCTTGCCCGAATAGCGCCGTACTGCCGGGTCGTGGGATTCGGGTGAAAGCTCGACGACGAAGTTGGGGACGGCTGCAGCCACCTCCTCCATAAAAGCCCGATCCACAGGCGTGAAAAATTCGATCATCACCTGCTGATCGTAGCCCTGCATGGCCCGCAGAAAGCGCCGTGCGTATTCCATGCCCGCCTGACGAATGTCGCCCAGCACAAAAATTGGCCCCCGGCTGAAACTGCCGATGGAGCGCAAATCCGCGGCCACTGTCTCCGGGCTGCGGTAGGCTGGGTGGGTGCGCCCGGTCATATTGCGCGAAGCGTAGGCCGACCCGCCGCAGATGGCACAATTGCGGGTGCAGCCCCGGCAGGTCAGGGCGGCTGTCACCGGGTAGTGGGTCCAGCGAGCAAAGGGCAAGTAGTTGGTCAGGTTGCGGTCACGGGCAACTGCCGAGAGAACATAGCTGTAGTCGAGCAGAACATCATTCAGATTTTCCGGTATGTAGGAAAGAGGGTTGACCTGGGGTTGACCGCTGGCATCTTTCCAGGTCAGGTTGGGAATCCGGCGCAGATCGGCCACTTTGGCACCGCTGTCGATGGCCTCGATCAACTGGCGCAGGGGTTCCTCGGTAGAGTCTCCCCGCAGCACATAATCCACCTGGGGATAGCGGATCAACTCTTCGTGAAAGTAGGTGGCAGAAAAACCGCCAAAGATCACCGGTGTTGTCGGATGGAGCCGCTTCAAAATCCCGGCAATTTCCACGGAGCCGTGGGCGTGGGGCAGCCAGTGCAGGTCCAACCCAAAGGCAGCGGGGTGCAGATCGGCCAGATGCGCTTCCACATCGAATTCCACATCCCGCAACATGTGTACGGCCAGATTGACAATCCCCACCCGGTGGCCGTGGCGTTCCAGATATTCGGCCATGGTGGTGAAACCAATGGGGTACATCTCGAAAACCGTGGACGATGGCACCAGATCGCCAATCGGCCCCCAGAGTGTGGCCCGTTTGCGAAAATCGTACACGCTGGGTGCGTGGAGCAGAATCAACTTTTCCCGTGTCATAAAACGTCCCCGCTATCCCTGCTCTGTGCCAGCCGCCACCAGTGCGTCCAGAATTTTGCGATAGCCTGTGCAGCGGCACAGATTGCCTGTCAATGCCTGGGTGGCCTCGTCCCGGCTGGGGTGGGGCGACTCTTCCAGCAGCTTGGCCCCGCTCATCACAAAACCGGGGGTACAATAACCGCACTGGACACCGCCGCTTGCCGCCAGCGCCGTCTGAATCGGGTGCAACTTCTCCCCGTCGCTCAGTCCTTCCACCGTGACGATCTCACTGCCTGCGGCCCGTTCTGCCGGGACCAGGCAGGCCATCACCGCCATCCCGTCCAGAAAGACCGTACACGCGCCACACTCCCCTTCGGCGCAGCCCTCCTTCACGCCCACATAGCCGGCGGCGCGCAGGGAGTCGAGGAGAGTCATTTGGATGGGTAAGTCGACTGGCTGTCCGTTGACGATTGCGTATTGCGTATTGCGTATTGGGTCGCTCTCGCCTGCCACCTGCCACCTGCCACTTGCCACTCCCCCCACCGGCCACTTGCCACCTGTGTTGCCCCAGAGCGTTACCGGTTTCTGGGGCCAGCCGTCCCGCTCGTGACCGTCGCGCAATTGTCGGAGCAGACGGGTTGTGAGCGCTTCCACCATTGCCCGTCGGTATTCTGCTGTGGCGCGGATGTCGTCGATGGGGTGGGCGGCGGTCACCGCCAACCGGGCGGTTTCGTCGATTGTCTCATTGCTCAATCCCTTCCCCGCCAGAAAAGTTTCGGCAGCGCTGGCTCGGGTGACAACCGCTGTCACCGCGCCCAAAGCGATTTTTGCAGAGGAAACCTGCCCCCCAGAATTGTCGGCGAAACGAAGCGTCACGGCTACACTGACCACACTGATCGCCTGGGCACGGCGCAAACCCAATTTGATAAACGAACCCCGTTCGTTTTCGGTCAATGCGTGCAGGGAGATGTCCGTGAGAATCTCGTCGTCGGCCAAATCCACCCGCCGGAAAGCCGTCATAAAATCGGCCAGGGGCAGTGTGCGCTCGCCCCGCGCCGCGCTGGTCAGCGTCACCGCCGCGTCCAAGGCCAAGAGCGGCACAATCGAATCGTTGGCCGGGCTGGCGGTGATGAGATTGCCCGCCACTGTGGCCCGGTTGCGAATCTGGGGCGCGCCGACTTCCCAACAAGCCCGTGCCAGGGGAAAGGCTTTGCCGACGATCAGCGGACTGGCCGCGGCCTGGTTGTGTGTGACCAGCGGGCCGAGATGGATACGCCCGTCAGCCTCGCGGATGTCAGCCAGACTGGGGATGCGGGTCAGGTCGATGAGCGCGGGCGCATATCCGTCGGGCGTGCGCCGTCCGCCCCGCTCGATCTCCAGGAGCAGGTCCGTTCCCCCAGCGATGATGCGGGCGCGGGCGCCCAGGTCGGCTTTCATCTCCAGGGCTTCGGTTAGGGTGGCGGGGGAGAAGTAGGATGTGTACAAATCAGGTTGTCACTTGTGGAACAAAAGTTCTTTTGTGGGCAAATTGCTACTTATCGTCTGTAGACGTATTGTCATCATATGGCAGAATGACTCTCTATGAGCATTCTAACAGATTTCGGCCATAGACTGAAAGCGATCCGCAGCGAGCGCGGCCTGACCCAGGAAAAACTGGCAGAGTTGTCCGGTCTGCACCGCACGTATGTGGGCGCGGTCGAGCGGGGTGAACGCAATATCAGCCTGAAAAATATCCACACTCTAGCAGTTGCATTGGATGTACCGATCTCCGAACTACTCAAAAACTTGGGATAGAGCTATGGCAGACTTGGCCGATAAAATGCCCGATGTGCAAATTGACCAGACGGAAATGGCGCTGTGGGGACAGAGATGGCTTGACACAATCAATGAGGAGACAGGTAAGGACAAGAGTGCAGAAGCCTTTGATCGGCAACAATCGGTCAATTTTGCCTCTTTCATTGACCGAGCTTTTGCAAACGCTTTGGCTGAGATGTTGGGCAATATACCAGTCCGCTCTGCGAATTCCAATGCGCTACTTCCACCTGAAGAAGATTGCGTGGAGGTGGGCCCGGTTCGTATCATTGGCGGGATACGTCCCCAGAATTTTGATGCTGCCTACAGGCCGGATGGCCCCCGCGTTCTTTTCGACAGTAAATCGTTGAATGATCGAAAGAGCGTCGGCAAAAACTGGCAAAATATGGTCAACGATTTGGCGTCTGAGGCGGCAACCGCACATACTCGATTCCCATATGCGATTGTGACTTTTGTGGTCATCATTCCTCGACCAGCACTACCGACAAAACAGGAAAATGACTTGATACGGACCCTTGAACGTTTGGGCGCAAGAAGTGGTGTGCTTGATCAAGACCACTTGGCTGAAGCAATTGCCCTGCTCGTTTGGGAACCATCCACTGGTGAAACTGTGTCAGAAATCCCCGATCCGACGTCGTCCTTGAGAATTGAAAAATTTGCCTCCACGCTGTATCCTCACTATGTGGCCCGTTACAAAGGGCTGCCACCCCACGATTGAACTGTGCCTGTGCCCTGCAAGGGGCTGATATGTATTGCGAGTGTTATGTCTGATCAATTCTCATCCAAAGAACAAGCGACGGCTCAAAAATTGCGCGGTGGGTACTATACGCCAGATATTCTTGCCGAATATCTGGCAAATTGGGCGATCCGTACTGGCAATGAGCGGATACTGGAGCCGAGCTGTGGAGATGGGAGTTTTGTCCGCGCAGCAGCCCAGCGCTTCCACCACCTGGCCCAGAACAGTAACGGCATCGCGGGCAGTCTTACCGGTGTAGAACTTCAGCACAGCGAACTGATAAAGGCCGCCGATTCACTGGCGGCGTATCCCTATCTTGCCATCAAATCTGAATGGATTTCGGCAGATTTTTTCGATGCGTATGACTCGCTGAAGAAAGAACGAAAATTTGATGTTGTTTTGGGAAATCCCCCATTTATCCGATTTCAATATTTTGAAGAAGAGAGCCGCAAACGGGCTTTTGGACATTTGCGAAAGGCTGGCTATCATCCGACAAAACTAGCCAATTCTTGGGCCGCTTTTGCCCAGTTGGGCATCGAATTGGTTGCCGAAAATGGCCGATTGGCGATGGTTCTGCCCGCGGAAATTCTCCAGGTAACTTATGCCGAGGAACTGCGCGAGCGGCTCACCAAAGAATTTTCACACATTGTTATAGTCGGTTTTAAGAAACTGGTCTTTCCAGACATCCAGCAGGAAGTAGTTCTGTTGCTTGCGGAAGGCAAACGATCCGGAATCGCTGATGAATCGGATATCCACACAGTTGAATTTCTGGATGGCAACGAACTGATCGAATCGGGCGAATTGAGTAATTTGACGGCGCATATTCCGGCCAAACATTCGCGGACAGGGATGAAATGGACATCCCTATTTCTAAGCGGGGATTCGTTCCGGGCTTTGGACGAGGCGCAAAGTCTTCCCGGCATCGTCCCCTTAGGTGAGTTAGCCACCGTCGCTGTAGGAGTTGTCACCGGACGCAATCAATTCTTTGTATTGACAAAGGCGTTGCGCGATGAGATGGGAGCTGGTGATTACACAATTCCTCTGGTCGGGCGCACTGCGGCCCTGAGGTCTAACACCTTTACACTGGCCGATTTTGCTTCCTATCGCGAAACTAATCCCTCCTATTTGCTCGACTTAAACAGCCACGAAGTTCAGAAACTTCCCACGATCCTCAAAGACTATCTGAAAATTGGCGAAAAGAACGGCATCCATCAGGGCTATAAATGTCGCATCCGCAAGCGCTGGTTTGATGTGCCGTCCATTTACATTCCCGATGCCTTTCTTTTTCGCCAGATACATCGCTACCCACTTCTTGTCGTCAACAAAGCACAGGCAGTTTCCACCGATACAATCCACCGCGTACGCTTCAACGACGGTATAAACGGCGATCTGTTGGCGGCCGTGGCCTTCAATTCGTTGACGTTGGCCTGGGCCGAAGTGTGTGGACGGAGTTATGGCGGTGGTGTACTGGAATTGGAGCCAAACGAGGCTAAACAGTTGCCGATCCCGTATGCAGATAACATTCAATTGGACATCGAAAAAGTTGATTTTCTGTTGCGTTCTGGAAAATACGAGGATGCGCTGGATTATGTGGATCAGACTGTGCTGATCGAGTATTTCGGCTTTGATAAATGCATTGTGCGTGGTGTGCGCAATGCCTGGATCGAACTACGCGATCGCCGGATCAATCGAAAACCCCAATAAAATTCAGACCGAAATACGCCCCAACAAGGCAGCCATGCCCCAACATCCCACCATCCCATCCATCGCCCAGCGCCTGATCGCTTGGCACGCCGACCAGCAGCGGGATCTGCCCTGGCGGGCCGCGCCCGCGGGCCAGCGGGATGCGTATGCCGTCTGGGTCAGCGAGATTATGGCCCAGCAGACCCGCATTGCCACAGTCGTGGACTATTTCAGCCGCTGGATGGTACGTTTTCCTAGCCTGGCAAGTCTGGCTGGGGCTGATCAGCAGGAGGTGCTGAAACTGTGGGAAGGGCTGGGTTATTACAGCCGGGCGCGCAATCTGCACCGGGCCGCGCAGATGGTCGTCGAAGAGTACGGCGGAGAGATTCCCCGCACCAGGACCGAACTGCTGAAATTGCCCGGCATCGGCGCGTACACGGCCGGGGCGATTCTGAGCTTGGCCTACGGGCAGGCCGAGCCGATTCTGGACGGCAATGTGAAGCGGGTGTTGGCCCGGCTCTGGGATATGGACCGTTCGATTGATGAGACGGAGACGATCCACGAACTCTGGCGGCTGGCCGGGGAGATGGTCCGGGCCGCGCCGGAAGCCAGCGCGGGCGAGGTCAACGAAGGGCTGATGGAGTTGGGTGGGCTGGTCTGCACACCCCAGAATCCCCGCTGCCTGCTCTGTCCCCTGACCGATCTCTGCGTAGCTGCGGCCAACGGAACCCAATCCGAGCGGCCTGTGCGCACCCCCCGCAAGCGGACGCCCCACTATCAGGTAGCCGCCGCGGTCATCTGGGAGGATGCACCCTTCCAGGGGCGTCTGCTCATCGCCAAACGCCCCCAGAAGGGAATGCTGGGCGGGCTGTGGGAATTCCCCGGCGGCAAGCAGGAGCCGGAGGATGCGGACCTGCCCGCCACTTTGCGTCGGGAAATCCAGGAGGAGATGGCTGTGGAGATTGCTGTAGGTGGGCCAGTGACGACTGTCCAGCACGCCTACACCCATTTCAGCATCACGCTCCACGCCTTCCACGCCCGGATTGTCAGCGGCACGCCCCAGGCCATCGGCTGCGACGACTGGCGCTGGACAACCCTCGACAGTCTGGATGCTTTTCCCTTCCCGGTCACGGATCAGAAGATTATTGCTATGCTGAGGGGGATAGAAAATGGCTGACTATAGCCCATCGGAAATGATGATTGTGGTGGCCGCGCGCAAATTGGCGGGGGCACGCACGGTCTTTGTGGGGGTAGGGTTGCCCAATAGTGCCTGTAACTTGGCCCGTTATACTGTTGCGCCCGATTTGGAGTTGATCTACGAAGCAGGTGTCTACGGCGCGCGCCCGGCCCGGCTGCCCCTTTCCATCGGTGACCCGTCCCTGGTGACTGGCGCGACCGCGGCGGTTTCTATGGCCGATCTCTTCGGTCTCTATTTACAGCGGGGATTGGTGGATGTGGCCCTGCTGGGCGGCGCACAGATCGACCGGTTTGGCAATCTTAACACAACCGTCGTCGGTGACTACGCCAGCCCCAAAGTGCGTCTCCCCGGCAGCGGCGGCGCCTGTGAGATCGCAACAAACGCCCGCAATGTCTTTATGATTATGCGGCTGTCGACGAGGGCTTTTGTGAAAAAGCTGGACTTCCAGACCAGCCCCGGCCATCTCAGCGGCGGCGAGGCCCGGGCCAGGCTTGGGCTGCCCGGCGGCGGTCCTCAAACGGTCATTACCGACAAAGCACTCTTCGACTTTGCCAATCTGGAGCGGGAGATGCAACTCATCGAATGTTACCCCGGCGTCTCCCCCGCGGATGTGCAGGCGGAAGTGGGTTGGCCCCTGCGGATGGCGGCAGAAGTGGGCGAAACCCCCGCGCCGTCCGGCGAAGAGTTGAGGCTGATCCGGGAGGAGTTGGACCCGCAGGGATTGTACCGATAGTCTGCTCTCGACTACAAGGAAATGTTGTATGCCTTTGAATTTTGCATCCTCCCCTATCATCGGAATGATTCACATCGGCCCTCTGCCCGGCACGCCCTGGTATGGCGCAAAGGGAGACTACGCGGCGGTGCGAGCCAAAGCGATTGCCGATGCTCTGGCGTTGGCCGAAGGGGGCGCACAGGCCGGTCTGGTGCAAAACCGGGACGACCGGGTCTTCTCCAACGGCAGCGCAGACCCGGTGGTAGCCGCCGCTTTTGCGGACATCACCCGGGCTGTGGTGGATGCGGCAGGGGATCGATTGGAAATTGGGGTGCAAGTGCTGCGCAACGATCTGCGGGCGTCGCTTGCCATCGCCCACATCTGCGGCGGATCCTTCGTGCGTTGTGGTGTCCTCCTCGGCAGCACAGAGACGGTCAGCGGCAGGGTAGACGGCGACCCCTACGCCATCCTCAACTACCGGCGGCAGATCGGCGCCGAGCATGTGAAACTGTTAGTGTCACGGATTATTCGCCACGGTTAGGCGGCCATGTTTGGCATGTTCCCGCTGCATGACGAGAAAGAAAAGGATGAGACAACTGGTTTCGTTGGGAAAGGCCCCGATTTCATCAGCTTTGTTGCGGAATTCTCGAAAGAATC
>CAMDQF010000134.1 GCA_945905745.1 Litorilinea aerophila | reverse complement strand
TTCTTCTGGCCTTTCTCTTCCCCTTCAGACACATCGCCGATTGGCCGCAACAGATCAGCACCCAGACAACCGAGATTCTCGCTGCGCCCGCTGTTCTTACAGCGCCCGCTGTTCTTACAGCGCCCGCGGCCCGGCAGGAAGTGGCCGCGGCCTGGCAGCGCGCCATCGATCTGGGCAGCTATCGCTACGCCACGGATGTGCTGCAAACCACCGTCCCCCTGGCAACCCTGAACAATATGGGGCGCAGCAGCAAGCAGCAATCCATCCGTCTGGAAGGCGAGAGCAACCTACGCGACAAGTCCATGCGCATGACCTTGTGGACCGACGGGGGCAGTGTACTAAACCAAGCCAGCGGCGTGGAACTGAAGGTGGAAAACGGGCAGACCTTCGGTCGCCGGGGCCAGGGCGAGTGGCAGGAGACGGGCAGCGTCACCGAATGGATGGCCCCGGAAGGGGACTTTCTGGCCTTTCTGAACGCGGCCAAAAATGTGCGCAACCGGGGGACGGAGAGCCTAGGCGGGCTTGACTTCACCCGTTTCACCTTTGACATCGACGGCCCCCGCTTTGCCGTTTTTATGCGCGAGCAGATGACAGCGCAGTTGACGGCCCAGGGCGAGCTGCCCCCCGGAGCCATACTCGAACTGTCCGAAACCTACCGGCGTATGACCGGCAGCGGTGAACTCTGGGTGGACGGCGACGGCCTGCCCCTGCGCCAGATTTTGCGGGTGAGTCTGCCGGAGCAGACCGACTACCGGATCGAGGCCGAGATCACCACCGCCTTTTCCGGCTTCGACCGCCAGCAACTGGCCGCCCAGCCCCCCGCCTTTTCCGCCGCCGCTCTGCTCTCCGCCGCACAGTCGTTGGGTCGGGCCGCCAGCGCGCAGGCCGCTAGTACGACATCCCTTCTCGTGCTGCTGCTTCTCTGTTTCGTGCTTGTGCGCCGCCGAGGCTCCCTTCTGGTGCAGCGGGGCATGTCCGGCCTGCTGATTGTAGCGCTGGTGATCATCCCTCTCCTCAGCAGCTTCCAGACGGCCGCGGCCTATAGCCGCTTCGACGCTCGCCAGCAGGCCCAGACAGCCAAGAATGACGCGGCTACCCGGCAGCAGGAGGCGACGGAGCAGGTGCAGGCCCATCAGCAAAGCGCTACGCTGGCCGACAGCGCGCCCCTGGCCGCCATCCGCAACGACAACGGCACGGACACGGATGCGGACGGCGTGACCGATGTACAGGAGGTCTTCCAGGGCGAAGACCCCGTGACACCCAACCCCCGCGCCGCGCTGGTGGATGACGGCACGGATACGGACAACGACGGTCTGACCGACTTTGAAGAAGCGCTTCTGGACACTGATCCCGTAGAGCCGGACACGGATCAGGACCAACTCAGCGACTTTGTGGAGGTGGTGGGCTTTACCGCCAACGGCGTCCACCGCAACTCGGATCCACTCAAAACCAGCACCCTGGACGACGGGGTTTTCGACGGCTTGAAATGCCCGGAAATGTCCCTGGCCGCCGCCTGCCCGGATATGGACGGGGACAGTACGGTGGACATCTTCGACCGGGATCTGGACGGGGATGGCGTTCCCAACAATTCGGACCTCTCCCCCCAGACCCGCAGCGATTCCGCCCCCTTCAATGAAAACCAGCCTATGCAATTGGTGATCAAAGGACTGGAACGGGGCAAACCCACTTTTGTCGAATTTCAGATCCGGCCCACGAACCCCGATCACCTCTGGTACGCTTTCAATGTGCTCGACTGGCTGGACGGGGACAAACAGGGGCAGGTGCAGCGCGACGACGACTTCGTGGCCGTCACCAACCGGCCCGATACCCGCGTCAAGACCTTTTTCGATGATTGCGTCCAGCGCGGCGAAGCCAACTGCCGCCTCTCCCCGGACGCCAACGGGGACATCAAACTGGTGCCTATGCTGGAAATACTGGTCGGCGAAAGCGGCTCGAATTTCCGTTTCCCATCTGTTGCGGAACTCGCCGAGGCAGCGGGGATTCTGCAAACGGGTAGCGCCGCCTATGTGCCGCTGCAATTGGTGACCGACCCGGAGACCAGCGACCGGGTCGCCTTTTCGGCCAAGATGTTCTACCGGCCCGGCCCGGATTGGGTGCGCCCGGATCAGGTGCGTATGGTCTGGCTGGTGCAGGCGTTGGTGGACGAGTGCCAGGAAGCCGCGGGTAGTTTCTGTACTTCTTACGTGGATGAAAATGGCGTGGATCGCCACAACCAAATTCAGGTGGTGCATCAATATCACGACGAATGGACGCTGACCGGTCTCAATATCCGCGAAGATCACGGAACGGACTTTGCCCTGGTCTACGAAGACCCGGCGGTGGACGACGACACGAATGAGGATGGGAGCCTTCTCGCCCTGGCTGCCGGGCTGGACAGTGCTTTTCTGACGGCGCGGGACTGTGACGCGCTGGTCAACGAACTCTGCCAGGGGGATGGCCTGCCAGATATTACGGTGGCAGGCCGGGGGGTCAACGCGCCCACCCTGGCCGCCCGCTTTGATCGGGACCTGAACGGCGGCGTCTCGGAGACCGAGCGTTGGGGCCTGCCCAACACCCTGCAAGTCGTCAACCACTCCTACGCATATCGGGATGAGGCCGTCGGCAAACTGGTGACCCTCGACGTGCCTGCCCTGCTGGACGAAGGTTTCGCCGCCTTTGAGGAGACGTCCATCACGCCCAGCCTGCTCTTTGTGCGCGATGAGAGTTTCCGCGCCACCAACCTGGCCGCGGGGACTGTCGGCGGCGTCGTCCGTTGGGACGGCGCACAACTGACAATGGACCTGAACGCCGACGGGGGCACCCCGCTGCAGGTGATGGCCGGTGTCAAAGTGTCACCTTACCAGTGGGACAGCGCGCTTAGCGAGTGGCGGGCTGTTGAGCTGGATGACTATTGGGGTGAGTTGGTGAATCGCTATGCCGAGGCAGAGCCTGGAGACAGCCCGACGATTACGGCGGGCAAGCTGGCGCTGACTCAACTCTTCTACACCTCTTTCTTTTTCGGCCTGGACCAGGTGGTGGAACGTGGCGGGCAAAGCTTTGGCCCGCTCAATCCTTTGCCCGTGTCGGATCTCGGAATCGTAACAATTCTCGGTGTACGTATTGGGAAAGTGGTGCTTAACACGCTTGCCAACCAACTCGTAGTGAATGCATTTAAGAAGGTAGTGAAGGAGCGTGAGTTGCAGACCTTCTTTGGCAACCTCTATACACGCGAAAAAGCATTTCTCCCCAAACTAAAGGATATACGCTTAGGGATGGGTACCCTCCGTAACCCGATAAAAGCATTTAAGCAAAGCGCAACGACGGGCGCTGGCAGCATATTGTTTCTCGTGAGCGCGGGGGTCAGCGCTGGACTCTTAGCGGCTGGAATTTTCACAGAAAACAATTCTCTGGTCGAGGCAGGAACCGTCCTGCTCGCGCTCACATTGAACGGCGGGATCGCGGCCAAAGTCACAATTACGACGGTCAAGCTGGCAACTACCCTGCGCGGTACGGTATCAACCGTACAACTGGGAAATCGAACTGTTGTCAGAGCTTTGCTGACGTCTTCAGCCGAGGTATTGGGCAGCACCAAAATTGGTGGGATTGTCGGGATTATCATTGATGTTGGCATTGCCTGGGGCATCTTTATCTTCCAGGTGGCTAACGGCGCAAGGAGTGGAACCGTCGCCTTCGACCAGGCACTGGCCACAGCCATTGCCGCCACGATCCTGGCTATTTTGATCTTTGCCGTCAGCCTCTCATTGGTCGGTATCATCGCCGTTGCCATCGCCGGGCTGATCGATGCTTTCCTCGCCCTATTCTGCGCTGTCGGAGCGGACAAAGCCTGTTTCAGCATCTTCAATACCGTCACCCAGGCCATCGCTGCGATCTTCCACGACAGCGGTCTGACCCTCGACCTGGACAAAAGCAATTTGGCCCAGGTTAATAGCTTCGGTATGCGCTTGGTGAACACCGGATTGGGTCTGCGCGCGGGCAATTCTATCTACCATTACGTCACCGTCACCAGCAAAATCCAGCAGGTGGACAGCGTCAACGCCCGCTTTGGCACACAACCGCTGATGACCGAGAGCAATCTCCGCTCCACTACCGTTCGTTTCAAACTGGCCGAGTCGGCAGGCGACGTTCCTGCTGCCTCCCGCCTGAACCAGATGCGGGAGGCATGGCGCAATGTCGGCCCCACCCAAAACACTTTCAACGGTTTCTCATTTTCCATCGGCGGCTTCTCCGGCGAAACCACAACCTCCCTGAACAGCCCGTCTAGCGTGCTGACAGCCGGCATCAATCAGCCGGGACAGAACCTGCGCTTGAACATGAGCTACGCCCTGCCCGGCTTTAGCTGCTGGTTTGTTTTCGGCCTGGGGAATCGGAGTTGCGATATCAGTGCGATCGAGGGCAGGGTGAGCAACGATATGGGCAGCACTTCCGTATTGGATGTCTTCCCAGCCACGCTGGATGATTTCTGGGCCATGCGCTGGGATTCCCGGCTGCCCAGCCAAAAAGACGCCGACGGCGACGGTCTGCTGCCCGTTGCCCTGGGCGGGTTGGACTCTTTCCCCACCAGCACGGACAACGACGGCGACGGCGTCCCCGACGCCAGGGAGATCGAGGCCAACACCAATCCCAACGCAGCGGACAGTGACGGCGACGGGCTGCGTGACGCCGAAGAACTGATCCGGGGCACAAACCCCACCCGCTCTGACACAGACGACGACGGTCTGTCGGACAAAGTGGAGGTGGATGGTTACCTCTTTACCTACGCCACGGGCAAAACCACAATCGTCACCTCGGATCCCCTGCTAACCGACACCGACGCGGATGGACTGGATGATCGGGCCGAGAAGGAGGTCTTCCGCACCAATCCCAGCGTCTTTGACACCAATACCCTGGGCATCTTCACTGACGTGGATGACGCCGACAAATTCCTCCGCGCTGGGCAGAGCTATGTCTTCACCGCCACCCTAACCAACAACTTCGCCCCCGGCTCGGTTGCGCCTGGGGTGGTGATAGCCGGGGCCGGTGATCTTACGTCAACCTTTGACCTCCGCCTGGGCACGCCCAACCTGCGCACGCCCTTCTTTGTGGCCGAGGGGCAGAGCGTCACCCAGAGCGGTGTCCGCGTGGCCGTGGGCGGCGGATCCGGTGCCTTCGCCATCAACACGCAGGTGGCGGCTGGTTTGAAGCGATTGACCGCAGCCACCGCGCCCGGCGTCACCCCGCCCGACTTCACCCAGTTTAATCAGTCGTCCAGCCTCCTCCTCAGCGTGGACACGGACACGCCTTCGGCCAGTTTCTCCAACCCCGGCTTCGTCCTCCCAGGCGTCACCCAAATTGTGGGCGGCAGCGCCGCGGACCCCACCTCCTACCCGACGCGGGTGGAGTTCCAGACCGACGGCGGCAGCTTCGAGCCTGCCCTCCTCAACGCCAGCCCGGACAGTCCCCTGGGCAGCTGGACCTTCGCCTGGACCACCCCGACCAGCACAGGCAACCACAGCGTTGTCCTGCGCGTCACCGACGCCGTGGGTAACGTGGCCGTCATTCCCGCCGCGTCCGTCTTTGTGGACACGGCAGTGCCCGTGGCGACCACGAACCTGAGCGGTAACCCCATCATTCCCTTCAACCAGCGCGCCGACTTCCGCTTCACCCTGCCCCTCAGCGGCGGGGCGACGGATGTGGGCGCGGGTGTGGCCCTGGTGGAAGTGCTGGTGGAGCCCAACGGCGCGGGCTGGCAGGAAGCCCAGATCACCCCCGGCAATGCCACAAGTTGGTCTATCGACTATCTGCTCGCCACGATGGACAGTGAGAACGAACTCCTGGTCAACCCCACCGGCCAATACACCGTCAGCGTGCGTGCCACGGACGGCGTGGGGAACATCACGCCGCCCTCCAACTACGGCCTGGGCCTGGCCCGGGTGGACGCCACCCCACTCCAGATCGCCCTGGACATCGCCCCCATCGCCTCGGAACTCATCACCCAGAGCCTGACCCTGACCGGTGTGATCACCGACGTGGGGGATGTGATCAGCGGTATCGCCGGGGCCGAGATTTCCTTCACGTCGGACAAAGTGACCGATGTCTACTCGGAGACTGTCCTGCTGCTGGGTCTGGACGAGCCGGGAGCGTCGGTCGGCTTTGCCGACGCTTCGGGACAGGGCCACGACGGCATCTGCGGCGTCAACTGTCCTGTGGGTGGGGCAGCCGGGCGCTTTGGCACGGCCCAGGCTTTTGACGGCAGCCAGAACCAGACGATTGTCGTCCCCGGCGTGCCCATTTCCAGCACCGGCTATGCCCTGACCGGCTGGTTCAACACCACCTGCCCGAACTGCGGCCTCTTCTCCGTGAATGTGCCCGATCCGGTTTCCGGCGCAGTCATCGCCACGGATCGCAACATCTACTTGAGCGGCGGCAACCTGTGCGCGGACGTGACCAACGGCGGGCGGGAGACCATCTGCTCGGTGGGCGTCAACTACGCCGACGGCGCGTATCATCAGGTGGCCCAGGTTTTGGAAGCGGGGGGCGGTCATCTGCTCTACGCCGACGGCCAGGAAGCAGCCAGAGGGCTGAAGAATCGTTCCCAATTCGCCGGCGCGCTGACCCCTGTGCTGGGGCGCGCTCCCGTTGCGGCCACGCCAGCCTTTACGGGACGACTGGATGAAGTGCTGATTTTCCAGACCGGGTTGAGCGCGGATCAGGTGGCGGGGCTATTCCGTCTTTTCCGACCCGTGACAGTGACGGGCAACGCACCCGAACGCGCCGGCGCAGCCTGGAGTTTCCCTGTGCCCGCGGGCCTGGAGGGTCTCTACGAGATCGATCTGACCGCCACGGACCTGAGCGGCAACCGCAACGATCTGCGCAGCACCTGGAACAAATGGCGGGGCGAGATCGACCTGCTGGCCCCCCGGGTCGGGCTGACGTTCAACTTTGTGGGCGGCGGCGAAACAGCCCAGACCATCTTCACCGGCTCGGCCACGGACCTGAACCTGAGCGAGCGGAATATCCGGTTCCCCTGCGCCAATCCCACCATCACCCGATCCTTCAACACCCTGACCCGGCCCGGTGAACCCCAGCGGCTCAACGGCCTGACCTTCACCTGCGCCGTCCCCGGTTTTGTGAGCGGGAACAGTCTGCGTTTTCTGGCCTGTGATAGCAACAACCGCTGCGCGGCGACTTTGGCCTCCTCTTACCAACTCTACGGCGCTACCACCGACGCGGGCATCATTCGCGCCGTCCCCGCACGCAATGCCCCCATCGAGACGATTGTCCCCCGTGCTGTCACCGCGGCGGGCGGCGGCATTGCCCTGGACCAGCCCAGAGCGAAAATCTATTGGGGCGAGAGCGGGGCCATCAGCCGGGCAGATTTGGACGGCGGCAACGTCCAGCGCGTCCTCAGCGGTCTGCCCGTCACGCCCAAACGGCTGGCTGTCAACAGCAGCGCGGGCAAGCTCTATTGGATCGAAAACAACGCCATCCGCCGGGCCAACCTGGACGGCAGCGGGGCTGAAACCATCCTCACCCTCACCCCAACCACACGCAGAATCGTGGGGCTGGTGCTGGACGAACGGGTGGGCCTGCTCTACTACGCCGAGGCCGACGGCATCTTCAAGGCTGGGCTGGACGGCCAGGGGAACGCCCGCATCCTGCGCAGCACGGGATGCAACCAGCCAGTCATCGTCGATCTGGCTATCTCGGAAGCGGGCGGCCTGCGCTGGGTTGATTATGAAGAATCTTGTCTCGTCGGAAATTTCATCACCGCCAAGCTGGGCAATATCCCCAACCCGTCCGTTTTCAGCGGCTCCTCCCGCATCCCCTGGCAGGAAGGCCGCGGTTCCAGCGCCTCCTTGACCCGTGTGCAGACCATCGGTGTGAGCCGGGACGCAAATGTCTTCGCCGTGCGCGGCTTTCTCGTGAGTCGTTTCGTGCGCGGCCAGGCGTTCTATCAGGCCCCCCAGGAATGGGGCTTAAACACCGTCTTTAACGACTTCCGCCCCACCCGGCTGCCCCTTTTCCATGCCAATCTGACGGGCATCGTCTTTGCCGATGTGACGCCGCCGGCCATCTCCGGCCCGGATGTGAGCGTGAGCAAAGCGGCTTCTGCTCAGATTTTGGTGTTGCCGGGGGTGATGACCTATACCATCGCCATCGGCAATACGGGCACAGAACTGGCGACCGGTCTCGTCCTGCGTGACCAGTTGCCAGCGGGCGTTTTTGCCCTCTCGGCCACTTCCAGCCGGGGCGAAGTCTGCCCGCCTGCCAACGGCGCAGGTCTGATCACCTGCCCGTTGCAGCCGCTTGCTCCCGGCGGAAATGTGGTAGTGACGATACCGGTGAATGGCAGTGTGAACGCCCTGCAACTGATCGTAAACCAGGCCAGCGTCCAGATCGCCCAGACCGATCTGGTCCCCGGCAACAACGAGACCTTTGTGGGGATCGAGGGGATGACGGCCACGCCCACACCCACGCCCACGCCCACCCGCATCCCGCCCACGGCCACGCCTGTGGGCAACAAACTCAACCTCTTCTGGACCAGCAATCGCCGGAGCATCCAGGCCGCCTACGTGGACGGCAGTTTCCGGCGCGAAATCGTGCCTGCCTCCAATGCCTTCACTGACCTCAATATCAGTAGTCTGGCCGTGGACGACGGGCCGCGCAGCGCTCTCTACTGGCTGGACAACAAGAGCCAGACCATCCTGCGTGCGGCCCTGAACGGGTCGGGCAGCGTGGACATTTTCGCAGCGCCCAACCCGGATAGCATCGCGGAACTGATCGGTCAGGTGGTCCTGCCCCGACAGATCGACCTGGCCGTGGATGACCAGGGCAACCGCCTCTACTGGTCCGCCAACGGTGACCTGCACGCCGTGGATGCAGACGGCACGGACCGCAACCAGATCATCGACCAGGATCGGGTTCTGGCCCGGGAACGCGACCCCCACGTCATCGTCGTGGATCGGGAATACGACGCCATCTACTACAGCAACACCTTCGGCGAGATCCACAAGGCGCGGCTGGACGGTTCGGACGCCAGACTGCTGGTCGGCGGGCTGGGATCGTTCGTCACCGACCTGACCGTGGATCGGGTGAACAACCATCTCTATTGGGGCCTGCGTACCAACGGTACGATCTGGCACGTGCAACGCTCCGACCTGGAAGGCCGCAATATCGTACAAATGTTCAGCCGACCCGGTCAGGGCGCGGGTCTTGTCGTGGATACTGCCGGCAACAAGCTCTACTGGCTGGAACGCACCGGCATCATGCGCGCCGATAGGACGCCAGGTGCAGTGGCGGAGCGGGTGATCGCCGACAATGTGACGGGCACCGCCATCACCGAGGGTTTCTTCTTCTTCGGGACGAACCTGGGGCTGGCCTCCCTGCCCGCCTTTGCCACTCTGACGCCCACGCCGACGCCCACGCCCACCAGCACAGCGACGCCGACAACTATACCGACGAACACACCCACGGCGACGCCCACTGTGACACCGACGCCGACGGTGACGCCGACAAACACGCCGACGATCACACCTACGGCGACGCCCACCAGCACGCCGACACCGAGCAATACACCCACGGCGACGCCCACCAGCACGCCAACGGTCACGCCGACAATCACACCCACGGCAACAAACACGCCGACAATCACACCCACGGCAACAAACACGCCGACGGTCACGCACACGCCGACGGTCACGCCCACGCCGACAGACACGCCCACCATCACACCGACACCGACGAACACGCCGACAGTCACACCCACGCCGACAAACACGCCAACTGTGACGCCGACACCGACGAATACGCCGACGATCACGCCCACCGCGACACCAACGCTGACGCCGACGAACATACCGACACAGACGCCGACATCGACGAATACGCCGACGAACACACCCACGCCGACGAACACACCCACGGCGACTCATACGCCTAGCGCGACGCCCACGCACACCGCCACGGCTACACCGACACCTACCAGTACGGCGACCGCGACGCCTACAAATACAGCTACCGCTACCGCCACAGCAACAGCCACCAATGGCGCACCCAGCGCGGCCGCGGGAAGTGACCAGAGCGTGGCCGTGAACGATGGGGTCACGCTGAACGGCAGCGGCTCGACTGACCCCGACGGCCATGCGCCTCTGACTTTCGGCTGGGTGCAGACCAGCGGCCCGGCGGTGGCCCTGAGCAATTCCACAGCCATCAGCCCGACCTTCGCCGCACCGGGCAGCCCGGCGGCGCTTATCTTCTCCCTGACAGTGACGGATAGCACCGGTCTGGCCGGTGCGCCGGACAGCGTAGTCGTCAATGTAGGCGACATCGCCATCACCGGCCTGTCCGCGACGAATAACAGCCCGACAGTTCTGAGCCAGAGTACCGCCTTCACCGCCACGATTGGCGTGGGCAGCAATCCCACCTTCGCCTGGGACTTCGGCGACGGTAGCAGCGGCACAGGCGCAACCGCCAGCCGCACCTACACCGCCACGGGGAGTTACACCGCCATCGTCACCGCCACCAACGGGCTGGGCAGCGTCCAGGCCCAGACTGCGGTGACTGTGACCAACGCCGCGCCCATCGCCGCAGCCGGGACCGACCAGTCCGTAGTCGTGAGCGCCACTGTCACTTTGGACGCCAGCGGCTCCAACGATCCCGACGGTCACACGCCCCTCAGCTTCGGTTGGATGCAGACGGGCGGCACGGCAGTTACACTGAGCAATGCCACGGCAGTTTCGCCCACCTTCACTGCGCCGGACAGCGCAACGGTCCTCACCTTTACTCTTTCTGTGACGGACAGCTTTGGCCTGGCCAGCACGCCGGACGCTGTGGTCGTCACCGTCAGCGATATGATCATCACCAGCCTGGACGATCACGACGACGGCTGTACCCTGTTGGACTGCACCCTGCGCGAAGCCATCACCGGCACCAACACGCTGGCGGGCGTCCAGACTGTCACCTTCGCCCCCGCCCTGGCTGGGACGCTGACGATCAGCAGCGCCCTGGGCAGCCTGCCCGCCATCGCCGGCGATCTCTTCCTCGTCGGCCCCGGCCGGGATGTAATCAGCATCAGCGGGGATGACGCGCTGCGGGTGCTGGAGATCAGCAGCGGCGTCGTCTCCATCAGCGGCCTGACCCTGACCGGCGGCAACAATTTCATCCCCGATCTACCCGACTTTCCCGATGACAGTCTCGATACCCGCGGCGGCAGCGGTCTCTACGTCGAAGTTGGCGCGCATCTGACCGGCGACGATCTGGCTATCTCGGCCAATACCTCGACCGGTGACGGCGGCGGCATCCGCAACCTGGGCGCTATGACGCTGACCAACAGCCTGGTTGACCAAAACACCGCTGCCAAAGCCAAAGAGGGATTTGCCAACGGCGGTGGCATCGCCAACGAGGGCACGATCTTCTTGGGCCACACCCAGATTGTCAGCAATACAGTCCCGCCAGAGCTTCATCGTAACGGTGCCCACGGCGGTGGACTTTACAACGGCGATGTCGCTGAGTTGGATAACGTGGCCATCTATTCGAATACTACTATATTTGGCGGCGGCATTTCCAATGCGGGTGCCCTTACCCTGACCAACAGCGCTGTCTTCAGCAATACGGCCAGCTTCAACAGTTCCGGCGACCCTGGCGACGGCGGCGGCATCTTCCACGGCGGCAGCCAGCTTGCCATCGTCAATAGTACGATTTCAGGCAACCAGGCCACGGACAATGGCGGTGGCCTCCGCCTGTTCTTCGCCGGTACGACCAGCCTCAATAACGTCACCATCGCCAACAATACGGCGGATAGCGACAACGACGCCGCCGGCGACGGCGGCGGTATCTTCGGTTCCGGTGGCACGCTGACGACCATCCAGAACAGTCTGATCGCAGACAATCTGGACCTCTCCGGCGAATCCCCGGACTGTAGCGCGGGGATCGGCGTCATCACCTCTGGCGGATACAACCTGATCGGAACGGATGAAGGCTGCAATTGGGTCGGGGCCACAGGCGATATTACAGGCACAGTGGGTTCGCTCGTCGATCCGCTTCTGGATGTGCCGGTCTTCAGCGGTAGTACGCCTTTGGTCCTGCCCCTGCTCACGGGCAGCCCGGCCATCGACGCCGGCAATCCGGCCACACCGGGCAGCGGCGGCGCGGCCTGCGCAGCCACGGATCAACTGGGCACAACCCGGCCCCAGGACGGTGATGGCAACGCCAGCGCCCTCTGTGACATCGGCGCATTTGAGCGTCTGCCAGGGGGTGTCGGCCGCATACGCCTCGGCAGGAAGGGCCTCGCTATGCCTGTGCCGGTGGCTGTGATGCAGGCGGTCACGCCTACACCGACAGTCACACCCACACCGACACCGTCGGCGACGCCCACGCCCACCGATGATCCGTCGGCCTCCTTCGATCCGCCGGCAGAGCCGACGCCGACCGAAACGCCCACGCCGACGCCGACTCTGGCACCCTTGCTGGAGCCGGTCTCTCTGGTACACAGCGCGCCTGTGGTGGACTCGGCCATCCTAACCCCGACCAACGGATCTCTCTACGACACGCTTGCGCCCATCGCCGTTGCAGGCGGGGCCTTCGCCACCGACTTCCTGGCCGGCCTGACTGTGACTGTCAACGGCGGCATAATCCACACCCTAAGCTGGCCCGCCAATACGACCAGCGACCAAAATTGGGCCACCAGCTTTACCCCTCCCGGCGATGGCGTCTATCTGCTGGACTCGGTGGCGGTGGACGGGAGTGGGATCGTGCAGACCGCCACCCACCCCATCACCATCACCGTGGACAGCTTCGTGCCCGCCGTCCTCATCGCCTCGGACGTGCTGACCAGCGCCCACCAGGTTGCGCCCGGCATCGTCACCCTGCGCAGCACGGGCAGCGCGCCCTGGGCGATTGTGGAGGTTGACACGGGCGACGGCTTTGCGCCTGCCCTCTTCGACGGAGCCGTGTGGACCACCGATTGGATCGTCCCCGGCAACCTGGACGGGGGCAGCTATTCCGTCACCGCCCGCATCACCGACCAGCGTAACCGCACGGGCACGGACGCCAAAACCGTCATCGTGGACGTGATTCCCCCCGCCGCGGTGACCATAACCCTGGCCTATCGGGGCAGTGCCGGTATTACAGCGATTGAACCCTATTCCACGGTGCGGGAGAGCGGCGTGGGGCTGATCGTCAACTGGACTGCCAGCACGGACGGCAGCGGTCTGGCCGACTATCGGGTGGGCTGGAGCCAGGAGGCCGACCCGAATGGGGCGGCGCTCACAACCGTCAGCCCAGCCGCAACCCGCAGCCACGAACAGAGCGTGGGTGAGGCTGAGGTCTGGTTCGCCCATCTGATCAGCACGGACATCCACGGCAACCGCGCGGTACAGACCGTCGGGCCGGTCTTTGTGGACGCGCCCACCACGCCGGACCTGGTGGATGTGCCCGGCTACCTGGGTTGGATGGCGAGCGGCGCATCTCTGGTGGGCGTGGACAATGAAATTCGCAGCGCGGACGATAGCCGTGCGCCTCAATCCCTGCACGCCAGTTGGAACGCCGACACCCTGCGTCTGATCTGGTCCGGCGCAGAGTGGAGCGGGGACGGCGATCTTTTTGTCTATCTCAACACCGACGGCGGCGGCGCAACTGAGCTTTACAATCCCTATCCTGTGGCAGGAGCGCCTTTCACTTTCGGCGTCAACACCCCGCCCGCGGCCAACCCCATCTTCCTGCCCGCGGGCTTTGCCGCCCGCTATCTGGTCTGGGTGCAGGACAGCCAGACGGCTACACTCTTGCGCTTCGACGGTGGGGAGTGGCTGCCTGTGCAAGCGCTGGACCCGGCCCAGTTCGCCACGGACTTTGCCAACGGTCAGCCCTTGACCGACCTGACCCTGCCCTTCAGCCTGCTGGGGTTGAGCGCGGGGTCGTCCCTGCAAGTGTTGGCCCTGGCCGCGGAGGAAAACATCCTCAGTCTGTGGGCGGCCATCCCGGACAAGACGGCCCTGAACAGCGAGCGGGTGATCAACCCGGCAGCCGTGGGCCGGGATCTGAGCGGCTATCGCCTGACCCAATCGTTGCGCTTCCCCAGCCTGGGCAGTGGCGTCTTGCCCAACGGAGGCAAGAAGCCCGGCGCTGATCTGGCCTTGTCGGTCAGCGCTGGCCCCGGGGCAACCCTGGGCTATCTGGACGGAGATCTGCTCGATCTGGTGACGCCCGCCGCTGCGCTGGGCGCAGTAGTTCTGCCCGGCAACGCAGCCCCCCTGCCTGTGGGCAGCGGCAGCCTGACCTTTGCGATCGTCTATGAAAACCGGGGCACAGAGACCGCCCGCAATGTCAGCCTGCGTGTCCAGCCGTCCGGCCCGTTGCAACTGAGCAGCCCGGCAACGGTCAACCTCGGCGATGTGGGGCCGGGCATCTCCGGTACAGTCCAGTTTGTGGGTCTGGTCAACAGCAGCAACGGCGGTTCTGTGGAATTGGACGTGACGGTTTCCGACGACCTGCACGGGGATTTCGACTGGCTGTGGATGCAGGCCGCAGTGGACAGCAGCGGGCCGGTGGCGTCCATTCTTGCGCCCCAGGGCTACGCACCCGTTAGCCCGGTTCTGGTACTGGGCAACGCCACGGACAGCGCGGGCGTGCCGCAAATTCAGTTGGAAGTGACGAACCAGCCCGGCGGCAGCCGTCTGATCGACTGCCCCGATGCCACCCCCAACGACGGCGCGTGGGTCTGCGAATGGGATCCGGGCAATCTAGTTGGGGTCAGTCAGGTGGTTTTGCGGGTGCGGGGCATAGACGGCTTTGGCAATGGAGGCGATTTTAGCGCTCCGTTGACTTTGGATGTGGACATCAACCCGCCCGCTGTTCTGCTGGACCAGGCTGTCACTGACTTTCTGGCTGACGGCTTCATCAACGGCCAGGAACTCTTCTGGCAGGGGCAGGTGGTGGACGACAAGCAGGTCGCCCGGCTGGCCATCTGTCAGGGACTGGCCCTGGGCGATGGCTGCCAGGAGAATGACCTCTTCGGCGCAACTGTGGCCGCCTGGCAGACCGACTTCAGTGGTGACTGGCGCGACGTGGACGGCATCCCCCACGACCTGGCCCTGACCGGCGAGGACAATGCGGGCAACCGCACCACCACGCCCCTCACCCGTACTTTTGTGGTGGACACGATCTCGCCGGTGATTACTGTGACAGCAGCCATTTCGGAGAGTTTCGTCGTCTCCCTCGGCGCGCTTGACACTCCCATCGTCGGCGAGGTCAGCGATGGCGGCGGTGTGGCACGCATGACCGCCCTGCTCTCCACGCCCGGCGGCCAGTTCCTGGTGGCCGATGTGGCGATTGACGGCAATACCTGGCGCTATCTGCCCCAGCTTGCCGCCGAGGGAGAATATCGGTTGATCCTCGTGGCCTGGGATCGGGCGGGCAACGCCACCACGACCGACGCCTTCCGCGTTCTGTCTGTCTGCCAAGTGGAGACGGGGCTGGTGACATCCCTGGCGGTGATACCTGGGGATGCCCTGCTGCGTTCGGCGTTGATCAGCGCCACCCTTACCCGCACCGTCGGGGCCGACCTGCCCGCAGGCATTCCGGTCAGCTTCCTGGCGGACGGTGTGCTGATGGGTGTGGTCACGACGACGCAATCGTTGGTTGTGGGTCAATCCCAGGCGCTGACTTTGACGGTGCCTGTCGCCAGCCCCGGTGATTACGCATTCACGGTGAAAGTGGACGACGACGGCTCCGGCGCGGGTGTGCTGCGGCTGTGTAGCGCCATCTCTGCCGGGGGCGCTGTCTCCATCCAAGACCTGCCCCTGGACGACCGCTGGAATCTGATCTCCACCCGCGTCACCCACTTCGACACAGATATTGAGGTAGTGGCACGCACGATTGCTGACCGCTTCTTTACCATCCAGAGTTTTGACGGGGAGGCGCTCTCTTACTATCCCCATCTGGCCCCGGAACTGAATACGCTGGAAAGGCTGGATGCGTTGCATGGCTACTGGATTCTGACCCAGAACAGCCAACCCATCACGCCCACCCTGCGCATCTGGGGTGAGAAGTTGGCAGTGGATACGCCCATCCCCTTGCGGGCCGGGTGGAATCTGGTCTCCTACCTGCCGGAACTTTCTCTGCCGATTGAAGATGCCCTGGCTTCGATTGTGGGCAAATATACGGCAGTGCTGGCCTTTGACGATGGGGCGCTCTCGTTCTACCCGGACCTGGACGCGCAGACCAATACCCTGGCTACGATGTCCCCCGGCTTCGGCTACTGGATTCGGGCCACAGAAGCGGTGACGCTTACCTATCCCAGCGCTGGGCTGACTGCTCAATCGCTCTCCGGATCGCTGCAACCGGCGCTGGCCCAGTCTGAAGGGGAAGTATCGGCGCAGGTGACAGCCACCAACCGCTGGATGAACTTCCACGGCCCGGCGGCCGCGCTGGATGGTGCAGGGTTGCCTGCGGGCACAGTTGTCCTGGCCGTGGACCCGGAGGGGGTTGTCTGCGGTATGACCCGAATCCGGCAGGCGGGGCGCTACGGTCTGCTGGCCTGCTACGCCGACGACCCGGACACATCAGAGGACGAGGGCGCGACGCTGGGGGATGTGATTCGCTTAACGGTGGCTGGGGAAGTGCTGGCTGAGGGAACATGGATGGGGAACGGCGAACGTGAAGAAGCAACCCTGGGCAAGCGGGTGAACCGGGACCTCTACCTGCCGCTTATCGGCCAGAGTGCAGGTGCAGCCGCTGTGGCTCCCACCGAAAGCAACCCGCCCGACCACTGGCTGTGGCTGCCCTGGATTGACAGCGCCGATAGAGGGGTCTCCCCATGACAATTCCCTCTACTCCCTTCCGTTGGATACTCGGCGCGGCTCTCCTCCTGCTGCTGGGGGGATGGCTACTGATACCAGCGACCGGCAAGGCCGACCAGTCGGTAGTAACCCCCACAACCCAATGGGTCAATTTCGTCAGCACAGACAGCCTCTTCCTGGGGCGCACGCTGCTTGTGGGGGATCGGGTGGACATCTTCGATGCCCAGGGCGTGCTGTGCGGCAGTCGTACCCTCGCGGTGGCCGGCGCACTGCCTGTGACGCCCTGTTACGGTGACGACCCCGCCACCCCGCAAGACGAAGGGGCCGAAGCGGGGGATCCCCTCACCTTCCGCATCAACGATCTGCTGGCGGAGGTGGAGGTGGTGAGCGTGGATGCTGTGCCCGTGCCCGCCGACACCCCCGTCACTTGGGCGCCGCTCTACGCGCTGTATGAGGTAAAGCTGCGGGTGGTAGCCACGCCGACAGCGACTTCCACGCCGACGGTCACACCGACAGCGACACGGACACCCACTGGGACGCCAACGGTCACGCTGACAGCGACACGAACACCCACTGGGACGCCAACGGTCACGCCGACAGCGACAGAAACACCCACTAGGACGCCAACGGTCACGCCGACAGCGACAGGAACACCCACTGGGACGTCAACGGTCACGGCCACCCATACACCGACCGCCACACCCACAGCCACACCCCTATACCAGAGTGGGAAAGCTATCTTTCTACCCCTGCTCGTCAACAATTCCGGTCCGGACTTGATTGTCGAGAGTTTGGCTGTTTGGGGAAACGCTGTGCAGGTTGTGCTGCGTAATCGCGGAAACCGGTCAGTGGTAGACGAATTCTGGGTAGATATTTACATAGACCCTTCGTCATCTCCCACTCGCGTGAACCAGCTATGGAATGACCTGGCCAGCTACGGTGCGGCTTGGGGAGTGACGTCAGTGGCCTTGCCGATTGTCCCCGGCCAAACACTTACCCTGAGTTTAAGCAGCCAGGATCCTTATTACAGTTCCTTATACAGCTTCCTACCGCCCATCCTGACCACCGGGCAAGTTCTTTATGTCCAGGTCCAATACCTTCGCCAAGTTGATGAAAAAACGGAGCCAAGAAGTAAGATAGATTAGCAACGGACAAGTTGGTTACTCTATCTCTACTCAAAGGCTCCTCATGGACATTATTGCGCTACTTCAGGTATTGAGTCAATGTTTGGATCAGGT
>CAMDQF010000133.1 GCA_945905745.1 Litorilinea aerophila | reverse complement strand
CAGCAAGCAGCGCCCCTACGGATTGTTTTACGTTTCTGGGAAGGAAGATGCCGTGCAAATCAGTCTGGGGTTGACGAACAAAGGAACGGATGAATCGACTGCTGGCCCTGCCGTCGTTGTGCTGGCGGACGATCTCTTCTTCGTCACCCGGTTGATGGATGTGATCCGCCGGGTGGGTGGCCGCCCGGTTGTGGTCGAGAATGCCGACGGGTTGGTCGCCGCGGTGGACCTCTACTTCCCCACGCTCGTCCTGCTGGACCTGAAGACCCCCGGCGACTGGGAGACGGCCATCCAGCGCTGCAAACTCTCCCCCCAGAACCGGCAGATTCCCATCTACGCCTTTGGCAGCCACGTGGACACGGAGACCCTGCGCCGGGCGCGCCAGGCCGGCGCGGATCACGCCTGGGCGCGCAGCAAAATGATGGAAGAATTGGTGGCGGTTGTCCAGCGCCACGTCCACCCACCGGTCCGAGATGTGGAGGGCAGCGCTGATCCGTTGAGCCGGGCTGCCGTGGCGGGACTGCTGGAGTTCAACCGGCGGGATTATTTCGAGCAGCACGAATATCTGGAACTGGCCTGGAATGAGGAGAGCCGCCCCGTGCGCGAGATGTATCAGGGCATTTTGCAGGTGGGGGTGGCCTTTTTGCAGATCGAACGGGGCAACTGGCGGGGGGCACTCAAAATTTTCCGCCGGGGATTGCCCCGGTTGCGGGAGCTACCCGCGGTCTGCCAGGGGGTGGACATCGTCAGGTTCCGCGCCGCCGCGGAGGCGATTCACGCCGAAGTCACTGCCCTCGGTCCGGAGCGGTTGGCGGAATTTGACACCAGCCGCTTCCCACTGGTCCACTTCGAGAATCCCTATGAGGTCGAGGAGATCGACGCTTTAAGGATCGAGCTCCCGAAATCGTAGAGCAGTCGCTTGTCCTTTTTGCGTGAGCAGATAAGTGGCCGCGGGGAATTTTAGGTTGCTTTGTACCAACTGAGCCGCAACCAGAGTGTCCACCGCCCCATCCGCTACTTCCTTTACCTCACCGCTCAATCCATGCAAACGATAGACCTTTTGGCCGTCCAATGTGCGGTGAGATTTGAGCGTCCAGCCTTTCAGCAAGGCAGTCAGCACTGCCTGCTGGGGATCGGTCAATTGATTACGTCGAAACAACCGGGACAGTGCGAATCCCATAGCGTAGCTTTCCACTTTTCCCATAGAGAATCCGTGTAAATCAGTCCCATCTGTGTGAATCCGTGTCCTTCTTTTCAGAATGGGAGTAGAGTCAATGAGTGCAAAATATGGCGTAGGGCTGCTCGGCGCGGGCTGGGTGGCCGGGGAGTATGTCAAAGTTTTTAGGGATCACCCGCTGACGGAGGTCGTCGGCATCTACAACCGGACGCCGGGCAAGGCAGCCCGTCTGCTCCAATCCCACGGCGTAGAGGGCACAGAATACGCGACCCTCGACGACTTCTTTGCCGACGAACGCATTCAGATTGTCGTCTCCTGTACCCACCCGGACGTGCGCGCCGGCCACTGCATACGCGCCGCGCAGACGGGTCGTCACATCGTCATCGAGAAGCCGGTGGCCCTGAGTCGCCAGGAGACAGCGGCCATCCGCGAGGCTGTCGCGCAAGCGGGCGTCAAGACCGTCACCAGTTTTGTGCTGCGCTGGAATCCGCAGTTTGTGACTGTGCGCAAGCTGATTGACGACGGGGTGCTGGGCGATCTGATCTACGGCGAGGCCGACTATTGGCATCCCGCCCGGCGTGCCCAGCCGGACAGCCCGTATATGCGCAAGGATGTGGTGGGGAGCGCCTTTCTCAGCGGTGGCTGCCATGCGGTGGATATGCTGCGCTATCTGGGCGGCGAGGTGCGGCAGGTCTCCGCCTTTGCCGCGCCCCCCAAGCGTGTCCACTCCTTCGAGTTTGACCCGGTGGTCGTCGCCTCGCTCCAATTCGCCAACGACGGCGTGGGCAAACTTTCGGCGCTGCTGGATGGGGACACGCCCTATCGCTTCCACTGCCGGCTCTTTGGCACAAACGGCTCCATCCAAAACAACGAAGTCTACTCGTCCACCAACTACCCCGGCGCGCGCGACTATTGGAGCTTCCCCACCATTTCGCCCAACAGCGGCGACGTGACCCACCACCCCTTCAAAGCCGAGATCGAACATTTTATGGAGTGTATTGAAAGCGGCGTCGAATCCCACGCCTCGATCTACGACAGCTACAAATCTATGGCGATCTGTTTCGCCATAGACGAATCGGTGGCAAAAGGTGGGCAGCCGGTGAAGGTGATCGGGGATTAGGGACTGGGGAGTAGGGACTGGGGACTGGGGACTGGGGACTGGGGACTGGGATGTCATCCGATCTCCAGTCTCCGATCCCCAGTCCCCAATCCCCGCTCTACCCCAACAGATGCGCGTATTCCTGCAATTTGCGCTGGTTGATCTTCTCGTACTGCTCTGACAGAATCTCCGCCATCTCCGCCTCGCTCAGCCGGATGCGCAGAATCGCCAGCGCGTCCTCCGGCGATTCGCCATAGCCCAGCTTTTTCTTGCCGTTGCGCAGGTCGAAAAGATACATATAGTGTGGGTTGCTGAAACTGCTCATTGCAATCATTCTCAATTTTGACTATTGATCATCCGATCACAGAAAATCTTGACAAACCATCAAAGCGAAAGCCACCCAACGCCCTGGCGTTAGGCGGCTTTCGCATCGCGACGTTCTGCAAGCAAGGAGCCTACTACCCCGGCAGTCAGGATCAGAAGTATCACTCCCAGCAGGTAAAAGTTGAAGTTGCTGCCGAGCATCTCCTTGAGCCACGCTGCTGTCAGCATCTTTACGCCAACCACTATCAACACCACCGCCAGTGACAGCTTGAGGTATCTGAACTTGTCGAGCATGCCCGCCAGCGCGAAATAGAGCGAGCGCAGGCCGAGGATCGCAAAGACGTTACTCGTGAAAACCAGGAATGGATCGGCTGTAATAGCGAAAATCGCTGGGATCGAATCCACCGCAAAGAGCAGGTCCGTAAACTCGACCACAATCAGGGCCAGGGCCAGGGGCGTAAGCATCCACGTGCCGGGCCGGGCCTTGTCCACGGCCGCATCGGGGAGGGCGGCAGTACCGGGAAACTCGCTCTCGTAGGAGGCCGGCGCTCCAGCTCGAACGGCGAAGTGCTCTCCGTGGAAGCGTGAGGTGATCGGAAAGAAGCGCCGTGTCAGCCGGACGATGATGTTCTGGTTAGGGTCCGCGTGATCCGTCTTCAAGACCAGCATCTTGAGCCCTGTGGCGATCAGGAAGACACCAAAGACGTAGAGGATCCAGTGGAACTCAGCGATCAGTGTGGCGCCCAGTGCGATCATAGCACCGCGCATCAACAAAGCGCCCAAGATGCCCCAGAACAGCACCCGATGTTGATAGAGCGGCGGAACTGCGAAGAAGCCGAAAATCATTGCGATCACGAAGATGTTGTCAACGCTCAACGACTTCTCCACGACGTAACCCGTGATGTACTTGATCATCGCCGTCGTGCCATCGTTGATCAACCCGTCGGCCGCATCAATCGAATTACCCAGACCCAGCCAGTGGCTCTCGTACGCGTAGTAGACGAACACGGAGAAAGACAACCCCAGCGTGATCCAGACGGCAGACCAGATGAGAGCCTCTTTCACCGTTATCACATGGGCGTGACGATGAAAGACCCCCAGGTCCAACGCCAACATCAGTAGTACAAAGACGATGAATCCTACCCAAAGCCAAATCATTTGATACTCTCCTCTTTTGTGGGTCAAGCCGCCCAACAGTTGGCCTCAGGCGCGGGGCGGGTATTTGGACTTCGCTAGAATGAGCGCTGCGTTAGCCCCGTCGCCTGCCAGCCGGTGTTGGGCCAGTGCTTACTTACGTTACTGAGACTGCAAATTGAATATCCATGCGCGGCGCTGGTAATCCGCGCAGTAGACCTTCGACACTAGCGATCCCCGGCGTCAAGTTTCGGTGTATCGGTTTGTGCCTGCGCCATTTTCTGTTATGGGAATCGGTTTTGATAGTCAGTTAGATCACAAATGTTATCGAAAACGTGGAGAGAGCATCCTCAGATGCGGCTGAACTGCCTGTTCTGAAAATAGAACACGGATAACACGGAAAGGACGGATTCACACGGATTGAATCTGTGCAATCTGCGTCCTCTGCGAAATCTGCGTTCTGATTTTCATTGATTATGGGTGTGTCCCCTCATGTACAACTGATGTGAAAATAGGACGCGGATGACGCAGAAAAGAATGATTGACGCGGATACAATCTGCGCAAATCTGTTGTTTCTGCGCTACTCTGCTTCTGAAAATAGTTCTCGCAGAGGCGCAAAGGAAAGCCATTTTCGCCGTTACCGGTGTCGCCTGCTATGGGAGACCCATTGAAACGGGTTGTGACAGATGTGAGTTATCCCCGTCTTTTATTCGCTCTACTCCGCCCGATCCGCGTCGTCCGCGTTCTATCGCTTGCTCCGCCACTCGTCCCACATCGCCGGCTGGGGCGGGTATTCCTGTAGCTTGCGCTGGTTGATCTTCTCGAACTGCTCCGGCAGAATCTCCGCCATCTCCGCCTCGCTCAGACGGATGCGCAGAATCTCCAGCGCGTCTTCCGGCGATTGGCCGTAGGCCAGCTTTTTCTTGCCGTTGCGCAGGTCGAAAAGATACATATAGTGTGGGTTGCTGAAGCTGCTCATTGCATTGCTCGCGTAGTTATTGCTCAATCACAATCTGATGTTTAGATGGCGCTTTGAATTTCTTCCCGGATGATCCGCCGTAGCTTATCTTCCAGATTCTGCCCCATAGCGGCCTCACGAAGGGTATCATTTATGAGCGATTGATAGTCTCCTTCTCCTGCAACGTCCATATAATATGCGACGATGCTTGTGTCAAGCAGGATAGGCACTCGTTGCTGGCGTTGGGCAGGCTTTCTGCCGATTCGATAGACAGCCCGGTCCAAATCTTCTTGGGTAATCTCTGGATAATCATCCAGTTCATCAGAGATTTGAGAAGTAGAGTTGTTGTTCATTTTTCGTGGCCTCGCGCATGGAGATTATTCGAATCACATCCACATCGTCAATTTCAGTATGAACAAGTACGACAATTTTTTGATTGAGCAGTCCAAGAGTGACCCATCTGTCTTCGCCATATTCCCAACGATCGTCTTCAAATGTGAGCGTAGGGCTTTCGAAAACTCTCGGCGCATGCGCGAAATCCAGCCCACGCTGTGTCAACGTTTTTCGTCGTTTCGCTTCGTTCCAAGTGTAATGCATGAACCGCAATCCATACTATTCTACACGCATTGTTACCCAATCATCCGAATGCAGTCATCCACACTCAACCGGCCAATCGGCCCGGTGGCATAGACCGCGTGGGCCACTGTGCCATCCCGGCGCAGGATAAAGCTGGTGGCGTGGATGATGCTGCGCCGTACTTCGTAGAACGCGCCGGTCTTCTCGGCGAACTCCATAAAATTCAATCCGTAACCGACCGAGTAGGTCAACCCCAACATTTCGACCAACGCTTGGGCATCCTCACGGGAATCCACCGACACTGCGATCAAACGGGCGTTGCGGCTTTCCAGTTCCTCCAAACGGCTCTGATAGTCGGCCAACTGCCGACGACAGTAGCTTCACCACTTGCCCCGGTAGCCGAGGACAACGGTGAAATCCGTGTTCAGATCGGCGGGCAAAGCCAAATGAGTGCCGTCGAGCAGAGAAATCGTCATCGGAGGGAACGGGTCCCCCATATCGAGCTTAGGTGTTGCGGTCTGGGCCATTGGATTGCCTTTTGGTGAAGTGGGTTACGATAGATGCCAGTATAGCACAAATCAGCGCTTCATCCGGGAAAACCGCCGAATCAATTCGGCGGCTGTTATGGGAAACCCGTTGAAACGGGTTGTGGCGGACGCGAGTGATCCTCTTCTGTAATCCGCTCTAATCCGCCCAATCCGCGCCGTCCGCGTTCTATCTCCGGCTGCGCCACTCCTCCCACATCGCCGGCTGGGGCGGGTAGTAGCGGCCCGGACGCACCCCCTCGGCCGCGATCTTTTCTTTGATGTACGCCTCCACCCCCTCGTGATCCTCCACGATCTGCACGCACTCCTCAGCAAACCAGGAGGGGACGACCACCACCCCGTCACCGTCGCCCACCAGCACATCGCCGGGACGCACCAGCGCGCCGCCGCATTGGATGTCTCCGTTCTCCTCGGCGGGCACGGCCCAGGGCGCGGAGCCGTAGGGTGTGCGGGCACGGGCGTAGATGATCAGGTTGTAATTCTCCTTCTCCATCACTTCCAAGTCCCGAATCGCGCCGTCGGTGACAATGCCGTCCGCCTTGTTCATCTTCAGCTGCATGGCCTTTACATCGCCGAAGATGCAGGCCCGGGTGTTGCCCATAATGTCCGCCACTAGCACATCGCCGGGACCGCAGCGGGCCATAGCCCGATATTCCGGCCCATTTTCACCCTTCTCCATCCCGGCCATCAAATCCGGGCGAGGGGGCAGAAAGCGCAGGGTGCGGGCGCGGGCCGCCAGCCGTTTGCCCGGCGTGTAGGGGAATACGCCCTCCATAAAAGGCAGGGGCACATCAGCGTCGCGCCAGACGTGATTCCAGATGGTGGCGACGGGCAGCTTTTTGAAGCGGTCCAGAATCGACTGGGGTACTTCGACGGGTGTAAAGGAACGGGCCATGGGATTCTCCTGAGTGCGGAATGGGGAATGCGGAATAGTAGTCGGGATCAGGGACAGATGGTCAATTATTGGAAATGTGAAACGTGAGATCACCGAACGATTTCACGCTTCACGCCTCACAAACGCAATGCGCAATACGTAGTACGCAATTTTCTGTCCGTGCAGAATAGCGCACTTTATCTCGGATTTCAAACCGCTTTTCGCTCTGGTTTGACGGAAGACCCAACCGTCCGCTATGATAGGCCCATCACCGACCAGCTATTCGTACCCACTCACCCCAACCCTATGCCCCCTATCCTCACTACCTCTGCCCTCTCGGCTGGCTACGGCAAACTCCACATCCTCCACGAAGTTTCCGTCGTTGTGGAGAGCGGCCAATATCTGGCGATCCTCGGCCCCAACGGCAGCGGGAAGTCTACGCTGCTCAAATCCATCTTCGGGCTGACCACCCACTTCAGCGGTGATATCCAATTCCAGGGTGCTTCCCTCGTCGGTAAAGCCACCGAACAGATCGGCGGGCTGGGCATTGCTTATGTGCCCCAGCGGGAGAATGTCTTTGCGTCTATGAGCGTGCGGGAGAATCTCCTCCTTGCCTTGCGCCACCTGAGCCGCACCGAAGCCGACAAATCCCTGGCCGCAGCCTACGAACTCTTCCCCATCCTGGCCGAACGGAGCAGCCAACGGGCCAGCCAACTGAGCGGCGGCGAACGGCAAATGCTCGCCATCGCTATCGGCTGGCTCTCCCGCCCCCGCCTGATGCTGCTGGACGAACCCAGCGCGGGCCTCTCCCCCCTCTTTGTCACCGAAGTCTTCCGCACCCTGCGCAAACTGTGCGAGCAGGGAATTACCCTCGTCGTCGTCGAGCAGAACGCCCGCAGCCTCCTGGGCTGGTGCGATGCGGCCTATATCCTGCGCGAGGGCCGAGTTGTCTTTCACGGCACAGCCGCAGAGACCCTGGCCGATGAGGAGACGGTCAAAGGCTATTTAGGGATGGGGCGCGTGCCCTCGCCACTTCCTCGTCGCTGACAAGAAAGTTGACTCTCCGTAGATTGTCCCCGCGTCGCCAGTAACGCGATCTGACAGCTTGCGTTACAATCTTCCGCAACGGATTGCAACCCCCAATTTGGCGATTTCTCTCCCCTTGCGCTACCGTAGAAACAGAATTTTCGCCCTGGGTCCGACACTTCACGGACGCACTTTGCGCTACTTTGCTGTAGAAGAGAAACCTATGGTTGCTACGCTTTCCCCCCGACGATCCCAACTCTGGCCCCTGCTGTTGATTGTGGGCTTGCTGGCCTGTTTGCTGCCCCCGCGCGCTCTCTTCGCCCAGGAAGCCGCGCCCACTGCGGTCAGCTTCCCTGGCAGCTACGCGTCGCAAATTGGCGGCGCGGAGTGGGAACCGGCGGACCCGGCTGTTCAGGCCGCGGATGAAGACGGCGACGGCATCTGGAGCCTGACCGTTGAACTGACAGGCGGCATCTACGAGTTCAAAGCTGCCATCAACGGCTCGTGGGACGAGAACTACGGCCAGGACGGCGTAGCAGGCGGCGACAACCTGAGTGTCGATGTGCCCGACGCCGGTGGGCTGGTCACATTCAGTTATAACCGGGCCGATAATCAGGTAGGCGCCGAAGTCAGCTCCCTGTCCAGCGAAATCGGCGACGATCTGCCCCCCAGCGTGGGTGACGGGGCCATCGGTAGTGCCGGCCTGCTCCACCGTAGCCGCAGCGACGCCTACCGCACGCCCTTTGGCGCGGTCCCCTTTGACACGAATGTCACTCTGCGCTTCCGCACCTTCGCTTCGGATGTGGAGCAGGTGGATCTGCTGCTCACTTCTATCACCAGCGGTGCAAAGAAGACGCTGCCCCTGCGCCGGGTGGCTTCCGACGCCAAATCCGCACCCTGGGGCTATGACTATTGGGAAGTCAACCTCAATAGTGGCCCGGCGGAGGAGATTCACAATTACCTCTTTCAGATCAGCGACGGCGGCGAAAGCCTCTACTACGCCGACGAAAACCGGCGCGATGGCGGCAGCGGACGGGCCTTCACTGTTCAGCCCACCAGCGATCAGGGCTGGGACATCTATACCTACGACCCGGCTTTCACAACACCCGATTGGGCAAAAAACGCACTCATCTACCAGATTTTCCCTGACCGTTTCCGCAACGGCGACCCGGCCAACGACCCGACGGCCGACGACTGGTTCTACGAAAACGAACGGAGCCACGCCTTCCCCGTCACCCCCTGGAATCGGCCCGTGCCCGACCCGGAACCCAACGATTCTGCGACCAATCCCGACTGGTTTATGACCTACAGTTCCACCTTCTACGGCGGCGACTTGCAGGGCGTGGCCGAGAAACTGGACTATCTACAGGCCCTGGGCGTCACAACAATTTACTTCAACCCGATCTTCGACTCCCCCTCCAACCACCGCTACGACGGGCGGGACTACCGGCAGATCGCCGAAAACCTGGCTGTGAAGGGCAATCCGGAAGCCAGCAATGCCTATTTTGCCGTCTTCGCTGCCGCAGTGGAGAGCCGGGGAATCCGCCTGATTCTGGACGGTGTGCCCAACCACGTGAGCAGCGACGCCCCGATCTTTGACCGCTTCCAGCGCCACCCGGAAGTGGGCGCCTGCGAATCGGTGGACAGCCCCTGGCGGGAACACTTCTTTTTTCGCCCGGCCCGACCCGTGGGCACTGGGCCTTGCGACGGCGACACCGCCTACAACGCCTGGGCCGGTTTCGATACCCTGCCCCAACTCGACACTGCCAACCAGTCCGTCATTGACAACTGGCTAACCCCGGGGACTGGCATCGCCACCGGCTATCTGCAAATGGCGGGCGTGGACGGCTGGCGGGTGGATGTGGTCCCGGATGTGGTGGGCATCAACCCCGACTTCTTCCGGCTCTGGCGGCAGGCCACCACAGCAGCCAACCCGGAGGCCATCAGCTATTCCGAGACGTGGAAAGAGAACGACGCCCGCCAGCGGCTCCTGGGCGATGAGTTCGACAGCACAATGAATTACCGCTTCCGTCAGGCTCTCCTCGGCTTCCTGCGCGACACAGATTTCCAGGACAACGACGGCCCAATCCCAGCCCTCACCACCACACAATTCGAGGACGCGCTACGGGCGATTCAGGAGGATTACCCCTACCCGGCCTGGTCCACCGCCATGAATCTGCTTGGCTCTCACGATGTGAACCGGCCCGTCGTTGTGCTGGATCACGCGGGGATCGACCGGGCCGCGGGCCAGCCGGTGGATGGCTTTGCCGATGCCCGTGCCCGTCTGCGTCTGGCCGCGGCCCTGCAAATGACCCTGCCCGGCGCGCCCACCATCTATTACGGCGACGAGACCGGTCTGGCTGGTTTTGGCAGTGACCCCCAGCGGGACGACCCTTACAACCGCCAGCCCTATCCCTGGCCCGACGCGGCAGGCTACGACGAACTGCCCGTCTGGGCACAGCAGCAGAGCGAGCTGATCGATCTTTACACATTCCTGGGCCAGTTGCGGGGCAGCCACAGCTTTCTGCGCACGGGTTCCTGGGATACATTCACTACCGACGACGCCGGTCTCTACGTCTTCGGGCGCAAGGATACCAGCGGCGCGGCTCTCATCGCCGTCAACCGCAGCCCTATCAGCCAGACGGTCAGCCTGGAACTGGCAGGCTATCTGCCTGTGGGCACGGCACTGGTCGACGCAGCCAGCGGCCAGACCGCCGCTGTCTCCCTGCGGGCCGTGATACAACCGATGGACTTCCGCATCTGGCACACGGAAGCGGGCATAAACCTGACCGCGCCGGACGCGCCGGTAATTGAAAGTGTAGAAGAGGGTGACGGAAGCGTCAGCCTGACGATTGCCATTCCGCCCCTGACCTCCCGGGTGGTGGTGCGCCGCTCTCTGGTGGACGGCGGCTTCCAGCCTGTGGGCGTCATCGACGCTTCGGACCGGGGCAAGACAGTCACTTTCGTGGATGAGGGGCTGGAGAATGGCCAGCCGGTCTACTACCGGGTCGCCGGCTTCAACGACGTGGGCCTGCGCAGCGAACTCAGCCCGTCGATGCAGGCTGTCCCCCACGCTGCGATTGCCGACGCCCGGCTGCTGCCGCCGACCGCGGTGGAGCAGGTAATCAGCACTGTCAATCCCGGCGGCCTCTTGCAAGCAGTGGTGACTATACCAGGCGTGACCGACGGGGAGGGCGCGGGCGCAGGGATTCTGGCCCGGGCTGGCTTTGCGCCGGCAGCCTTCGACGGACCGACCAATGCGCTGCCGATTCGCTGGGTGGAGGCCGAATACGCGGGGGACACAACCGCTTCGACAGGCTCAGCGGGTGGCAGTGATCTCTACGCCGCGGCTGTCCTGCCCGGCGCAGTAGGCGACTATCTCTACGGCTTCATCTTCAGCACCACCGGCGGGCGGGATTGGGTCTACGCCGACGCGACGGGGATGGGCGTAGGAGCGGGCGAAGGGTTGCCCTGGGCCGCACCAGGCACGCTGACGGTCCTGCCCAGCGACGACACGGAAGCACCCAGCCGTCCCTTCCGCATCGCCGAGCTTTTCGCCTCGGCCAATCAGGTGACAGTCGAGTGGCGGGCCTCCCGCAGTGCAGACCTCTCCCACTATCGCCTCTGCCGCCGAGACGTAACCGCGGACGAGGAGGGTTGTGCCAAGCAAATTATTGTCAGCCGGGACTTTCGGGAGTATACAGACACGGATGTGATTCAGGACCACACCTATGCCTATACTGTGCAGCAGGTGGACACCAGCTTCAACGCATCCGAAGCGTCGGACGAGTTGGAGATCACCGCCGCGGTCAGCTTTGTGGAAGTGACCTGGCGGGTGCTGGTTCCCGCGTCCACACCGGCGGATGCGGAGATTTTCATCGCTGGCGACCATGGGGATGTCTTCGGCGCAGCTTTCAGCCCCGGCACACAGCCCTTGACCAAAGCGGGCGACAATCTGTGGGAGTGGACCGCGACGATCAAAGAGGGCACGCTGCTTCAATACAAATATACCCGTGGCTCTTGGGAGACGGTGGAGCAGTGGGGGACGATTCGTGGCTTCACCAACCGGGCGCTGGAGGTGATCCCAGGCGCAGGCGGTACGCTGCTGGTGGACGATACCGCCACCGATTGGGCCACATCTGTGGGCGCAGAGGGACCGGATGACCGCCGAGCTGTGCAGAGCTGGCGTGACCCGCTGGTCGCCAGCGTGGAGGGAACGTCCGAGAGTATCACTGTCCACTTTGCCAGCCCGGTTGCGCCCGTGGGCGATCTGGCGGGTGTAGTAGAGGTGGCGGATGCCAGCGGTCAACTGCTGCCGGGAGAGATTACCCAAAGTGGAGACGCCAGCTTTGTCTTCACGCCTGTTGAGGGAGTAGCCGCAGGCACATACACTGTCACCGTCTTCGGTGTGACGACAGATGTGCCGATGTTCCAGCCCTGGCAGGGTGTGGTGGTGATTCAGTAGAGATTCGTGACAGGAGCGGTGAACAGTTATCAGTGACCAGTCGGTCAAAGCTGATCACTGATAACTGTTCACTCAAATGGGAATTGATTCCTTAAAAGCTCTCAGAAAGTGGAGCGGGTATGGCTTTTTTGTTCAGTCTGCTGTGCAATACACTGCTCAATCGCCTCTTTTTGGGCTGGGCGCAGGGGGAGATCAATGCCCAGATCGGCGAAATGCAGAGCGCTGCCTTCGATTCGCCGGGCTTTGAATCGCCCCTGCCTGCCTCGGTACTGGCAGCCGGAGGTGGGCTGCTGGTCGGGCAGATGGCATTGGGCCGGGGGGTGTGGAAGCTTTCCGGTGGACAGGCACTTCTCAGTCTGCTGTTGGGGGCTGCCGCTGCTGTCAGCCTGGATATTCTCCGACCAAAGGCCACCTGAGAGAATTTTGCGACAAAAAAAGAGCGGAAAACATTGTGTTCTCCGCTCTTTCGTTTGGTGGGCGAGAAGGGACTCGAACCCCCGAACCTCACGGATGTGAACCGTGCGCTCTAACCAGCTGAGCTACTCACCCAAGTTTTGATAGTAGTGCAGTTTTGCGTGGCAGTTTCGACACAGAACAATGCATTTTTTAATCTCTAACTGCAACCGTTCTATACTCCAACCAGCCCCCGCCGCATTTGAAATCGCACTCTCTTTGTCATCGCTATCCAAATGGTGAAATTCCAAACAAATGGAATTACTTTCACCACATTGATTACAGGCATTTTGGGACTTTACATCCCGTATGTATTCGCGATTCCGTAGAATTGCTGCTTGCTTATGCTTTTTGGCGTTCGCTTTCTGCTTTTCAACATTGCGAACATACCATTTTTTTTGATACTCTCGCTGTTTTTCACGGTCACTATATGGCATAGCTCATATCAGATATAGAGTTCATATTTGTACTGAACACAAAGAGAGTATATCATAAATCAGCACAGACACAAATTTTCGTTTTAGAATTTTTCTTGAGTCTCTCATGCCACTTCTCTTTCGCTACAACCGCCATCTCCAACGTATCTTCTTCCTCCTCGTCATTCTGGCCGGTCTCTATGGCTGGAGCTATGCGACGTCCAACTGGAACTTCGATCTCAGCCTCTTCGACCTCTCCCAGTTCACCGACCAGACCGATTGGATGGAGACGATTGCTGGTCTGTTGGAGCAAGCCATCCAACTATTCTTGGCCCTGACCAGTGGGTAGAACAAAAAAGACCTGCCGGGTTTTCCAAAACCCGGCAGGTCTTTTTTGTTCGTTAATTCGGATCGTATTTGCAGCGCTGCCCCTCCACCCCATTGAAGTAGATACAGAGTTCGATAATCGCGGGCCGCCACAATTTCTCATCTACCTTACTCGGCTCCATAATCGCCCACCAATACTGTTCCTCATCGTTGGGGTTGCCGTCGTTCATCCAGTCCAGATTGGGCATGGTGAGCAGACTCATCACCCCAATCCAGGGCTGCCAGTTGGCCGCGGCGTACTGGTAGGCCCGTTTGAGATAGTCGGCTTGGACAAACATATCGATGCCCGCGTCCGCGCCGTGCCATTTATAATCTGGATTGACCGAATCGTAGGTCCAGCCGAACTCCAGGATGACGATCTTTTTGTTGGTGTCGCCGTAGCGGACCATGATATTGCGGATGTCTTCCACGTGGCGGAAGGCAAAGAAGCGCCAACCGCCGTACTTTTTGTCCGCAGCCGCCGTGGCTGGGTCCAATTCGGGAGGGGCCGCAAAGCCAGCGCCGTGAACGCCCAGGGCGTCGAAATAGCCGTTGCTGTTGCCGCCCATGGCCTGGTACATCTGGTCGTAGAATTTGTCATCCGCCATGGCGATAGCGCTATCGTCACCGTTGGGGGCCATGCCCGCGCTGATGACGACTGCGTTGGGGTTGACACGCTTGATGGCTGCGTAGGTTTGCCCCAGGAAGCTCACGTACTCCGCAGGGTTGGGGCGATTGCCACCCCACTCTCGGGCCAGATTGGGTTCGTTCCAGATTTGGAAAGCCTGGATACAGCCGACTGCGCCGGGCGCACAATTGTAGCGGCCAGCCAGTGCCGCTGCGTAGTCAGCAAAGTTGACTGCATTGCCTGGGGGATGGCCGGCCCAGAAGTTGGTTTTGTCCGGGTCGCTGGAGAGACGGGCCAGCAATTTCAGCCCGCTCTCATTCGCCTGTTTCACCACCCGGTCAGCAATCGTCCAATCATAGACCCCCTTGCCCGCGCCTTCGACGGTTTCCCAGGCGAAGGACTGTTTCACCCAGCGAAAGCCCGAATCTTTCATCAGTTCCAGGTCCCGGTGGGCCACCTCTTCCCGCCACCAGAGAAAAGCCTGGCCGCCAAAGTCCGGGCTGGTCATGGAAGCGTCGAGGAAAGCGCCGGATGGGGCCGGGACCGCAGGTGCGGCGGCTGGCTGATTGCTGGCGCTGGGCTGGCTGGCGGTGGATGCGCCACCTTTCAGACTTGCCAGATCGCCTTCTACTGTCAAAAATTCCAGGGCTGTCCAGCCAATCGCCGCGCCATTCTCGGCCAACTGTGCCCACGTGCCGTCATCGGATACAGCGACGATCTCGAAGCGCTGGCCCTCGGCGGCGGCGCGCAGTACGTCAAATGTGGTCCCCGGCCCGGAGCGTATGTTGAGTTCTGTGGCGTTGATCACGCCGAAGACGGGCTGCACGACGGCAGGCGCGGCAGGCTGGGCTGCCGATTGTTGGGCTGGGGCCGCCGGAACCGGCGTATCTGTCGGTGCCGGCGCCGACTCGACCTGAGCGGGTACAGGCGTCTTTGTGGGCGTGGGGGTCGGTTCTTCCTCATCCCCGCCACAGGCTGTCAAGGCCAAGAGCGCGAGCAGGGCCACGAGGAGGAGGGTTATGTGATATTTACGAAAAGTCATCAGCATTTCCTTTGGCTGGTGAAGTTCTGTTTTGTGTATGGGCGGGAAGCCGGGGATGGCTTCTATATTGTACGGGGGAACGGGCAAAAGGAGAAATCTGTTCCCTTGGGGTGCATCCCAGATTTTTGGCTCTTCGGCATTTGATGTGGTTGACGCCGCCCAATGAATTCGACGCTGAGGCCGTGACAATGAACAGTGAGCGGTAATCGGTAACCAGTGAAGCAAAGACCGGGCGCATCCATCGCAGATGCGCCCGGTCTCTCTTCTCTACTTTCCCGTCAATTCCTCTGCCAGCAACTCCGCTTAACAGTCGATTGCGCCACAACTCGACCCGATACTGGCCAGGCTGCACAATGACCTGGCGGAGTGAAAAAGAGGAGAACAAAACGTACCAGGGCGCAGACTAAGCGATTCACTTGTTAGCGCGAAAAACCGCTGGGTCAACAGAGAATGGCGGAATCCCCCGGTAGGGGCATGAGGTGGGATGGCGCAAGAATCTGTGCAAAGAAAGACCGGTTTCATCGCCATCCTACCTCGTGCCCGCTGCGGCACAGACGGTGGGCCGCAGCGGGCACGAGGTGTGGCGGACGCAACTGTAGCCGTCGAATGAGCCTCATCCCCGCCACACCTCATGCCCCTACTGTCTGATCCCAAGACTTACTCGCGCTAACATTCACTTTTTATCGCTTTATCTCCGTAAAAAAACATACTTTGCCATTCATTCTGTTACGATCGGCTGCTGGTTCGTTGGCGGTTGGGGTCTGGGTTCCCGCTTCGGCTCAACTTTGCCTGTCACCTGCACCCGCCAGCCCACCAGCTTCTTACGCACCCAGGGGATGCGGGCCAGCAGCAGCAGAACGACCACCACACCCCAGGCAATCGGCTCCCGCACATCCGACTTGACCAGCCAGAGATAGTGGAAGACGCCCAGCAGCCCCGCGGCGTAGACCAACTGGTGCAGCCGCTTCCATTTTTTGCCCAGCCGCTTCTGCCAGCCTTTGGTAGAGGTGAGGGCCAGAGGTGTCAGAATCAGAAGGGCGGCAAAGCCCACCAGCGCGTAACGCTTCTCGAAGATGGCTTCGTAGAGTAGCCCCCACGCGAAGCCGTAGTCCAGCCCGATGAATACCAAAAAGTGAACCGAGACATAGCCCCAGGCATACAACCCCAGCCATTTACGGGCCGGGATAATCTCCCGCCAGTTGAAAATCGTATTCAGCGGCGTCACCGCCAGGGAAAGCACCAGCAGCACCAGCGCGGGTTTGCCTGTACGGAAGGTGATATCCTGGATCGGATTCACTGTCAGATTGTCGGTGAAATAGTCCCACAGGAGCAGGGCAAAGGGCAGCAGAGAGCCGATGTGGGTCAGCCAGAGAATGCGGTCTTTGGTGAGAATGCGAGAAAAAGTGTTCATCTGCCTTGTGCCTGGGGATTGGGGACTGGGGATCGGGGACTGGGGACTGGGAATTTGCGACGGCACACCCGATCCCCAGTCTCCAGTCCCCTTCTCCCTAAAAATTCTTGCTCAAATCCATCCCGTCGTAGAGAGCCGCCACCTGCTCGGCATAGCCGTTGAAAGGCAGGGTCTCCCGGCGGCCCGACTCGCCGATGCGCCGCTCGCTGGCCTGAGACCAGCGGGGGTGATCCACAGCCGGGTTCACATTGGCATAGAAGCCATATTCATTGGGTGCGGCGTCCATCCACAGGGAAGTAGGCTGCTCGGCCACCAGCTCGATGCTCACAATTGATTTGATGCTCTTGAAGCCATACTTCCAGGGTACGACCAGCCGCAGGGGCGCGCCGCTCTGGGGCAGCAGGTCCTTGCCATAGAGACCCGTGGAGAGAATCGCCAGTTCGTTCATGGCCTCGTCCAAACGCAGCCCTTCGGTGTAGGGCCAGCTATACCAGGCACTGGTCTGACCGGGCATCAGAGCCGGATCGTGCAGAGTCTGAAAACGCACATATTTGGCTTCGGACTTTGGCCCGGCCGCGGCCAGGAGCTTGCCCAGGGAGAAGCCCTGCCAGGGGATGACCATCGACCAGGCCTCCACGCAGCGCAACCGGTAGATGCGTTCCTCAATGTCGAACATCTTGCGGATGTCGTCCATGTCGTAAGTTCCCGGCTTGTCCACCAGCCCGCCAACAGTCACAGTCCAGGGCGAGACCGGGAAGTTCTTGGCTAGCTCCGCCACGTCCTCTTTGTCCGTACTGAACTCATAGAAATTGTTGTAGTTGGTGATCTGCTCAAAGCTATTGAGCGGATCGCCCAACTCATCGGCGGTCGCACTGGCCACCGGGTCACGGGTGTCCGGCGTGGCGGTGGGCGGAGCGGCTACACCCTCCGCGGCAGCCGGGGCAACCGGGGCAGCCGGGGCTTCCATCCCGCAAGCGGCCAGGCCGGCCACACTCAGCATTGCACCTGCACCCACCATCAATTGGCGGCGGTTTAGATAGACCTTCTCCGGGGTAATCTCGTACCAGGGAATCTTGGGAAGTCTGCTCATTTTCTTTCACCTTTCAGAAGCGCCAAATGGTTACGACGACCCTCTGGCAAAAATTGATTACGCACAAACTGACGGAAAAACCGATTGACAATGCCATCTCTCAACTACTCATATACCAGAATAGCCGAATCCTCTCAATTTTTTCTTCTCAATCTCTTATCAAATGGTTACAGCTACCTATGCTCAACAGAATTTCCTGTGATTGACACTGCAAACCAGACCTGCTCAAGCAGATTTTTTGTACCAGCCACCGGTTCGAACCAGTGGCATTCTTGTCCACCACATACGATTGGGCAGAATCTGCCTATTTTTGTATTGGTCAAGGTGATGGTGGAACGGATATTTCAACGCAAAGCGGCCAAGAATGGGGGCAATCGCATTGCCAGCCGCAAAGCAATTCTCTGCGTCTCTCCGCCTCCGCGACTCTGCGTTAAGATTCCAGCATCTTCCTGACCAGTAC
>CAMDQF010000132.1 GCA_945905745.1 Litorilinea aerophila | reverse complement strand
CGCTGAAACTGCTGGCTGCTTTGATCCGTAGAATTTGTTCTTTCCGTTGGGCGATTGTCATCAGGGTTTCTCCTTTGCATGGATTTTCCCTGATTATTACCCCCAACCTGCTCTCAGTCAATGTGGCGAATAATTCGTGACACTAACGGAATGCAGGAACGGGCATCGGTTCTCGGCGGCGAGGTGCAGGTTCAGCCCCGGCTGCCCCGTGGCACAATTGTTTCCCTGCGCCTGCCGCTGAATGGAGAAGGATAATGGCACGTATCCGGGTGCTGCTAGCGGAAGACCACAACGTCGTGCGCGAGGGGCTGCGTCTGCTTCTCAGCGCGCAGCCGGATATGGAAGTGATTGGCGAGGCCAGGAACGGTTTGGAAGCGGTGGAAGCGGCCCGCAGGAATTGCCCGGATGTGGCGGTGCTGGATATTTCCATGCCCGAACTGGACGGACTCCAGGCCGCCGAACGCATCCGCATCGACTGCCCCCAAACCCGGATTCTGATTCTTTCCATGCACGAAAGCGACGCCTACTTTTTCCGGGCGCTGGAAGTGGGCGCGGCCGGCTATGTGCTGAAGAAGGCAGCCAGCGACGACCTGATCAGCGCTCTGCGCGCGGTGGCAAAAGGTGAGGCATTTTTTTACCCCTCCCTGGCCCGCAAATTGCTGGACACATATCTTTCGCGTTCTGCCCCAGACATCCCCAGCGGGCCCCCCGGCTATCAGGAACTCTCCGACCGGGAGCGGGAAACCCTGCATCTGATTGTCAGCGGGCTGAGCAATCAGGAGATTGCCGAGCGGCTGACGATCAGCGCCAGCACCGTGCAAACCCACCGCACCAGTATTCTCCACAAACTCGACGTAAAAACGACAATCGATCTGGTCCGCTACGCCATCCGTCACGGCATCATCGAAGCCTGACCGAAAAACAGCCACTGATGAACGCTGACAGAAACGGATGTACTTCTCCCGCTTCGCCCTCCACTCGCGCAAAGTGCTAGACAAATAGCACTTTGCACAGCCTCGAATCATTCTTTACACGATACACATCCTTCTGCTTTTGCCCTACACTGAGACCAGACAGGTCTCTTCCCCACTTGTCCCGGCTTTTGCCACCCTCTGCGGTGCTGGTTTTGGAACTGAGGCCACCAGCCATGTCAAAAGTCTATCTGATCTTCCGAACCCAGCTATTTCAGGCGGCGGTAAGCGCCATTCTCAAGACCCATCCAGCTATCGAGCTGGTGGGTGCTGCCGCTGACATCGCCCAGGCGATGGAAGAGATCGTGGCCCAGAAGCCGGACGTGATTTTTCTGGAACAGACCCACGACGACGCTTCAGCCAGGGATATGATTGCACTCCTGAACAGCCGCACGCCCTCCCGTCTGATTCTGCTCCATCTGGACGGGGACGAGATTTCCATCTGGTCGCCCAGCCGCCGCCAATCCGTACACGCCCAGGATTTGCTGGAAGCTGTACTGGATACGGGCGAGCCGGAAGCAGGGGCTGCATGAACCCCGAACAAACCGAGTGAGGTTGCAATGCGCAAACATTTGGGTTCTCTACTTTGGATCGGTCTAGGCGTTGTCCTGGGGATTGTGTTGTTTACTGCCTGGAAGCCTGTCCACGCCTACCCTGAATATACGGACCGTACAGGGCAGCAGTGTACCGCCTGCCACATCAGCCCCGCCGGTGGTGGCCCACGTACCCTGCGTGGTCTGCTTTGGATTGCCGGGGGACGTCAGGATGTTGTACCTCCCCTGCCCGGTAGCGAAAAAGCTGGAGCCGGAGCCCTGGACGGCCCGTCCCTTTATGCCCAGTTTGAGTGCTCCCGCTGCCACGGCGTTGTGGGCGAAGGGGATGTGGGCGCGGCGCTGGTTGATCGGGAGTGGTCCACCGAGCAGCTCACCGATATCATCCGCAACGGCTACCAGTCGATGAAAGGCTACACCTCAGCGGTGCTGTCCGACGAGGAGATGAATGTACTCATCCCCTATATTCAAGCGATTGGTCGGGGCGAAGTAAAATCGTCCATTGTAACCCAGAAACGGCTGCTGCCTCCTGCCCGCTTTGTCTGTGGAGCCTATGCCGAGACGGAACCGATCCGAACTGACTGTGGCGGTAACTGAACCGCGGCGGCAATTGAGGAACGTGCACTATGCCCAAAATCACACGACGCGACTTTCTGAAAGCCACCGGCGGTCTGACCGTTACCGCCGCCCTGAGCGCTGCCTTTTCCCGAAATCCGGTCGGAATGGAACTTCTGCACGCGCAGGTTCCCGGCTACGCAGCCGCCCCTGCCTACGGCACAGCGCAGTCAGCCCTGGCAGATAGTGCACCCGTCTTTGTCGAGCGGATCGTACCATCGGTCTGTTCCCTTTGCCCCAGCGGCTGTGGGCTATTTGGGCGGGTGGTGAACGGGAATCTGGTCAAGTTGGAAGGCAGCCCCCTGCACCCAATCAACCAGGGAACGCTCTGTCCCAAAGGCCAGGCTGCCCCCGAACTTCTCTACAACCCCGACCGCATCCGCACACCCCTGCGCCGGGTGGGCGAACGGGGTAGCGGCGAATGGGAGCCGATTTCCTGGGAGACGGCCTTGTCGCTGGTCGCCGATCGCCTCTCTACTTTGCGCCAGGAAGAACACCCGGAGCGATTGGCCTTCCTCTACGGCGAAACCCGGGGCCAGATGCGCGAACTGATCACCCACTTCACCCACGCCATTGGCTCACCCAATGCCATCTCCCACGACAGTCTGAACATCGAAGCCGCCAAACTCGGCCATCTGCTCACTCAGGGCATCTACGACCTGATGGCCTACGATCTGGAAAGCACCAATTACCTGCTCTCCTTTGGCTCCAGCTTTCTGGAAGCGGGCCGCAGTGCCCAGCGCTTTATCGCCGGCTATGCGTACATCCGCCGCGGCCGACCCCAGCGGGCCAAAATTGTGATGATCGACCCCCGTCAGGGCATCACCGGGGCCAAAGCCGACGAGTGGATTCCCATCCGTCCCGGCACGGATGCCGCGTTGGCGCTGGGGATGGCGAATGTGATTATCTCCGCCAATCTGGTGGACAAGGAATTTCTCGCCAGCTACTCCTTCGGCTACGACGACTGGACCGATGAGGACGGTGTCGAACACCGGGGCTTCAAATCTCTGGTGCTGGAAGAGTACGACCCCAAGCGGGTCGCTGAGATTACCGGTGTGTCCGCCAGCATCATCGCCCGGCTGGCCGGTGAATTTGCCACCAACCGGCCCGCGGTGGCGTTGGTTCCTGCCAAGGGTGGACTGCTCAACGGTAGTGTCAACGGGCTTTATACGGCGATGGCCATCCACGCGCTCAACGCGTTGGTGGGCAGTATCGAAGCGCCCGGCGGCGTGCTTGTGCAGCAGTATCCTCAATGTGCTGGCTGGCCTGCGCTGCCGCCGGACCCAATCGCCGAAGCCGGGCGCAAGGCCGAGCGGGTGGACGGCGCGGGGACGCTCTTTCCCCTGGCCCGCCACGCCTATCAGGCCGTGGCCGACCGCATTCTGGACGGCCAGCCCGTCGAGATGCTGATGCTCTACGACGCCAACCCGCTTTTTGAATGTCCCAACGGCCCGACCCGCTGGGTGGAAGCCCTGGAAAAAGTGGAGACGATCGTCTCCTTCGGCAGCTTTCTGGACGAGACAGCCCAATACGCGGATCTGATTCTGCCCGATCACACTTTTTTGGAGCGCTGGCAGGACGATTTTATGGAAGGGCTGGGCTATCCCGGCGTGGCCCTGCGCCAGCCGATGGTGGAACCGGTCTACGACACCCGCAACACCGGCGATGTGCTGATCGAACTGGCCCAGCGGGTGGGCGGCTGGGTGGGCGAGGCTTTCCCCTGGAGTAATTTTGTCGAGCTGCTTCAGCACCAATTGCAGGACGTGGGCACTAGCTGGGAGACCCTCACCGAACTAGGCCTGTGGATTACACCGCCCTACCAGTTCGCCAACCGGGGCAGCGATCCCTGGCTGAGTGGTGTGATCGGGCGGGATCGACAACTGGCCCCCCGGGACGGCTACTTCGATTTTTACAGCCGGGAACTGCACTGTCTGCTGGGCGAGGCCGACGACGCCACCCTGCAACGGCTGGGGATTCAGGCCAGGGGCGACGACATCTTCCTGCCCCATTACGAAGAGGTCGCCTTCCACGGCGAGGAGAACGCCTATCCGTACCACCTGAATGTGATTACGCTGATGAGCCTCGGCCCCTACAGCGTCAACGCCAATCTGCCCACGCTCCAGGAGATCAGCGGGATGACTGTAGGCGAGACGTGGGGTAGCTGGCTGGAGATGAATCCGGAGAGCGCCCACAAGATGCACCTAGCGGACGGCGATCCGGCCTGGGTGGAGAGCCAGTTCGGAAAAGTGCAGACGAAAGTGCGCTTTGTCTCTGGCCTGCGACCCGATGTGGTCAACCTGCCCTACAATCAGGGCCACCGGGCGGGCGGGCGCTGGTCAACGGATCGGGGCGTCAACGGGCTGGAACTGATGGGGCCCTCCACCGAACCGCTTACCGGGCTGGCGGCATTTACGAATACCCGGGTGCGGGTCTACCGGGCATAAGGAGCTTTCCTATGACAAGCTGGGCAATGGTCATCGATCTGGACAAATGTGTGGCGTGTCAGGGGTGCAGCATCGCCTGTCGCCAGGAGAACAACCTGCCGGCTGTCTCGCCGGAGCAGGCCGAGAAAGGGCGGGCATTTCGCTGGAATGATGTCTTTCCTTTCCCAATCAACGATCCGGAAGCGGCGGGCGAGTTCCCGAACGTCAAAGTCCACTATATGACCCGTCCCTGTATGCACTGCGAGAATCCGCCCTGCACCAAAGTCTGTCCGGTACAGGCCACCTATCGGGATGAGGAAGGGCTGGTGCGCCAGGATTATAACCGTTGCATCGGCTGCCGCTTCTGCACAGTGGCCTGCCCCTACGGCGTGCGCCACTTCAATTGGGAAGAACCCCAGTGGAGTCCCGAACTGGCACGCCACATCAACCCGGACACTTTTTCGGTGAGTGGCAGTGCGGAGGGGCCGAGTCCCCGGGCCAAAGGTGTGGTGGAGAAATGCACGTTCTGCATTCACCGGCTGCACAAGGCCAGGGCCAAAGCAGAGGAAGAGGGTCGCCCCTTCCGGGGGGAGGATTATGTGCCCGCCTGTGTGGAGACCTGTACGGCCCGTGCCCGCTTCTTTGGCGATCTGGACGATCCCAACAGCACTGTGAGCAGACTGGCCCACAACTCCCGGGCTTTTCGCCTGCTGGAAGATGTGGGAACCCATCCCAAAGTGATCTATTTGCAGGAGGGGTAAGCAATGTTGCGTGTAAGCGCTCAAGACAAAGCCCAATTGATCGATCCCCTCTACCGAGCCACGCCCGGTTTCTGGCTGACCGTCGGGCTGCTGCTCGTAGTAGTGGGTTGGGGCGGCTTTATGTACATCCGCCAGTTTCTGCTGGGACTGACAGTCACGGGTCTGGATCGCCCTTATTATTGGGGCGTTTATATGGTGAACTTTATCTTCCTGATCGGCGTGAGTATGGCGGGCACACTCGTCTCGGCGGCCCTGCACCTGACCGGCGTGAACTGGCGGCGACCCATCACCCGCATCGCCGAAACAGTGACGGTCTTCGGGCTTCTCATCGCCGGTATTCAGGTGATTATGGATATGGGCAGACCGGACCGGATGCTGCTGATGTTCATTTATGGCCGTCTCCAGTCGCCTCTGCTCTGGGATGTGGCCTCGCTCACCGTCTACATTATGGCAAGTATGTTTGCCCTTTACGTCTCTATGCTGCCGGACCTGGGCATCCTGCGCGACAATCTTCCGGTCAATGCACCAGTCTGGCGCAAGTATTTGTACACGATTTTGGCCCTGGGCTGGCGGGGCAACCGAGAGCAGTGGCATCGGCTGGAAAAGGTGATACGCGCCACGGCCATCGGTATCATCCCCATCGGTGTCTCCCTACACACAGTGACGTCGTGGATTCTCTCCACGACGGTGCAGCCGGGCTGGCACTCCACAATCCTCGGCCCCTATTTTGTGGTAGGCGCTATCTTTTCCGGCATCGCTCTGCTCTTTCTGCTGATTATCACCCTGCGCCGCTTCTTGGGGCTGAGCTATTACATCGGCCCGATTCTCTACCAGGGGCTGCACACTTTTTTGATTGTAATGAGTATCGTCTGGTTCTATTTCACCTATACGGAACATCTGACCCAAGTGGCCGGGCAGCAGCTAGCCGAGTTCCCGGTTCTCGCCAGCAAACTGTGGGGTATCGATGCACCCTCTTTCTGGGGAATGGTCGGGCTGATGATCATCGCTTTTTGGGTGCTGGTACTGCCCCATTTCTTCCGGGATAGCTGGCGCACAGCGCCGATCTTCCGACCCGGTTTTGCGTTGACAGCGACAACAGTCTCGGCCTTGAGCTTCATCATTCTCTTTGTGCCAGGAGCCAAACCCTTTTTGGTCAACACCACGAACACCTTTTTGCTCGACGCTGGCGTTGTTCCGGTCAACACCGAACTGAGGATCAGCTTTGTGGCCGCGGGTCTGGCGCTGCTGGCGGGCATCAGTGCCCTGGGCTGGCTGAAAGAGAACCCCGTACCCGCCACGGCCATCGCCTCGGTCTGTGTGGTGATCGGTATGTGGCTGGAGCGCTGGAATATCATCATCCCGACGATGGGCCACCCCCATCTGATCCGCTGGAGCGGCTACACGCCGACGCTCACCGAATGGTCCCTGCTGGCCGGCTCCTTCGCCCTCTTTGCCCTGCTGGTGATTGTCTTCTTCAAACTCTTCCCGCCAGTCTCCATCTGGGAGGTGAGTGAGGGCCGGGTGATCGACGAAGCCGAGGCCCAGATTGAGATTCCCATGCCCGAAGTCTCTGGACCGCCCCAGCGTCGTATGCGTTTGAACCGAGGCAGACTCTAATGTTGACTCCAAGCGCCAAACACTTACACGCCCGTTCGCTCGTCTATCACGCCCTGGCCGAGGCACTGTATGAGCCGGAGCCGGAGGCAGAGCTTCATCGGTCATTGCTGGTGGCCACTACCCAGGCGGCGCAGACCCTAAGCTCACCCGCCTGCCAGAAGGCAGCCCTTGCCCTGGCGTCTATGCCGAAAGCGGCGACCGCTGATCTGCGCCAGCGCTACGTTCGGGTCACCCGCAACAGTGCCCGGCGTCCGTTGGCCCTATACGAGTCTCTCTTTCGGGAAGGCCGCCTGATGGGGCAGGCAACTATTGCTGCCGGGGAGTGCTACCGCAAAGCGGGGATTGCAACCGATAACGGGGAACTGCCCGATCACGCCAGTGTGGAGTTGACTTTCTTGGGCTATCTGACTGAGGCCCAGGCAGATACCTCTGGGGACAGTTTACTGGTGAGCCGCCTGCGCACGGAAGAACGGGCTTTTCTGCGGGCACATCCGGGCGGGTGGCTGCCGGACGTGGGCAGGCAACTGGCGGCTGCGGACGATCCTTTTTACACAGCCGTTGGCTCATTTTTGTCCGAATTTTTGGATGAGGAGCTGACCGGCTCCCGCACCCGGCAGTCAAAACGTTCCGGCCTTCCGGTTCTGGCTGAGGCGGCGGAGTGCAATCTGTGTGGACTGTGTGTGGGAACCTGTCCGCTGAAGGCGCTGGGTGTGGTGGAGAACGAGAACGAGACCGCTCTGGCCCTGGACGTTTCCCGCTGTGTGGGCTGTATGCGCTGTCTGCGGGGCTGTCCACAGGGGGTTCTTTCCGAATCGGCAGTGGGACAGACCCCTTCCAATCGGGCGGACAGCGTGCAGATATTGCGGCGCTCGGCCCGTGCCCACTGTCCCGTGTGTGGCGCTCCCACTGTGAGCCAGGCCGAATTGGATGCCGTCTTTGCGGCTCTGCAGCCGGACCCGGTGATGGAACGGCAGATGAGCCTGTGTGTGTCGTGCAAATCCCTCTGGAATCCCTATTGAAGTGAGGAAACTTCTATGAATTTTCCAATGGACCCTTTCTTTCAGTTCTTGTTCTGGCTGTTGAATACGCCGGGCGTAGGCGGTATCGCTGTGGGCCTTTTGGTGACAATCTCCATCAGCATCTACGCCAGTTCTATCTTCTGGATAGCCCGCGGAGCCAAAGCCGATGAAGCCGATGGCTATGCCTATCCCACATCCACATTATTGGACCATTGATCAATTCTGATCCCATTTACCGTTGAGGAGGCAGGTTATGGAACAGCTATTCGGTTTTGTCGGTATTCTGCTGTTCATCTTTTTAATCCTTTGGCCCGCTACGAAGATCGTCAAGCAGTGGGAACGGGGGGTTGTGCTACGCTTTGGGCGTTATGTAAACACCCGCTCGCCTGGCATCAATTTCATCATTCCCTATGTCGATCGCATGATGAAAGTGGACACCCGTGTCGAAACGATGGTGGTGGAACCCCAGGAGGTCATCACCAACGACAACGTGACAGTGCAGGTGGATGCAGTGGTCTACTTCCACGTAGTCAACGCCGAAGATGCGATGATGAAAGTCGTTGACTACGAGAAGGCAACCACCCAAATCTCCCTGACCACCCTGCGCAGTGTCCTGGGCCAGTCGGAACTGGACGAACTGCTCGCCCACCGGGATCAGATCAACGAGATGTTGCGCCAGATCATCGACGGCCATACCGAGCCGTGGGGCATTCAGGTCACCGCGGTGGAGGTGAAGGATGTGCTGCTGCCCGACAACCTGCAACGGGCGATGGCCCGCCAGGCCGAGGCGGAACGGGAACGGCGGGCGAAGATCGTCCACGCCCGTGGCGAGCACCAGGCCGCCGAAGAGCTGGCCAAGGCCGCGCACATCATCGCCACCGAACCCATCAGCCTGCAATTGCGCTATTTGCAGACACTGGTGGAGATGGCGGGCGAGCGCGCCACTACAATCATCCCGCTCCCGTTGGACGTGATGGGCGCAGTCCAGGCGGCCCTGTCGGCACGGGCAGTTGAGGGCATTGTCAAGTAGCTATCGTCAGTAGTGACAAGTGAGGAGGGGCGTATGTTCTCCGCCAGATGGTTTTTCACCGCTGTATTGGCAGTTGTCATCCTTCTACTGGCAGGCTGCGCATCGGAGATTGTCGCACCGGGACCGGTGGGACCAGCGGGCGCGATGGGCGCGCAGGGCGTGCCCGGCCCAGAGGGGCCTCCGGGGCCGTTGGGTCCAGATGGGCCAATCGGACCTGTGGGTCCACAGGGGCCTGTAGGCCCTATGGGGCAGAATTACGTCTCGCTGGGTGATGGCCTGTCGGTCAAACTCCAATCGGTTGCATTGACCGATGACAACCGGCCACAGGTGACCCTGCATCTGGGCGACGAGCTAGGGATGGCTTTGCCGGTGGAAGCGCTGGAAGGCTACGGTTTCACCATCGCACAGGTGGTTGTAGATCCGGAGACCACTCTCAGCCGTTACGAGAACCTGCTGGTGCGTACTGTGCAAGGTGCCTCTTACACGGTTGCAGGCCAGGAGATCGCCCCGGCGCGGGCGTCGGCTACCCAAGCGTTCGCCGAAAGTGGCGGCGAATGGGAGAACCTGGGCGGTGGCATGTATACCTATACATTCACCAATACGCTCACCCAGGCTCTCGATCCGAAATTGACAACCACTCTGGGCGTCTATGTTTATCGTAACAATCGGGTGTCGGTTGCCAATGACTTGCTCAATTGGGTGCCGGCGGGCGGCGACCCGGTGACGACCCGGGATGTGGTATCCACAGAAGCCTGCGAAAACTGTCACGATCCTCTCTCCTTCCACGGCGGCACCCGGCGCATGACTGGTCTATGTGTCTCTTGCCACACGGCGCAGACGGTTGACGCGGAAACCGGCAACAGCCTGGACTTTCGGGTGATGATCCATCGGCTCCATGCGGGTGACAATTTGCCCAGCGTAGCCAGCGGGATTCCCTATCAGATCATCTCGCGCAATACCATCCACGACTATTCATCGGTCGTTTGGCCCCAGGACATCCGCAACTGTACTACCTGCCACGCAGGCGGCGCAGATAGCGACAACTACAAGACGCAGCCCCAGCGGGCTGCCTGTCTCTCCTGTCACGATGATGTGGACCTGGACACCGGGCAGAATCACCCAGGCAGCAAGCCCCGGCTGGACGGGACGTGCGTCGAATGTCACGACCCCGAAGGCAGCGATTTCGACGAGTCTATCGTGGGTGCGCATACGTTGCCGCTTAATGGAGTGAAGGCGGGCAAGCTGATTTTGGAAATCGTGGCTGTGGAGCAGATGGCTGGGGGCAGTACACCCACCATTCAGTTCAAGATTACCGATGGCGACGGTCAAGCCGTCTCCATTGACGACCTGGACTACCTGGCAGCGACAATCGCTGGCCCCACAGCGGATTACACGGAGCGGGCCACCGAAGTGCTTATCCAAGATGGAGAGACCGTCGCTGGGTCAAGCAGCGTTGGCGAAGGCGTCTATCAGTACCAATTCACCTATCAATTGCCAGTGGGCACATCAGGAACTTACGCAGCAGGCATGGAAGGTTCTCTGCTGAAGCGCGTGCCGAAAGTGTCGGACCCCGTGCGTGTGAGTTCATTCAATCCGATTACCTATACGGCCACGGGCAGTGGTGAGATTATGCCCCGTCGCTCGGTTGTGGACGGCGAACAGTGCGCCACCTGCCACAAGCAAGTTGCGGCCCACGGTGGTGTGCGGCAGAATCTAGAGTATTGTGTCCTCTGCCACAACTCCCAGGCCACGGATGCGGCGAACCGTCCTCCCGACGCCTTACCGTCCAGTCCCCTGGATTTCAAGGTGATGATTCACTCGATTCACCGGGGCGAGGCGCGGTCCACCAAGCCGTACACTATCTACGGCGCACCGGACGAAATCAACGATTTCACGGAGCTGCTCTTCCCGGGCAACCTGGCCAACTGCGCCGAATGCCACAAACCGGGGACATACAATCTGCCCCTGGCGGATGGGGTGCAGGCAACCACAATCGTCAATGCAGACCAGAGCGTCGGCTCTCTGCTGCCCACCCGGGCCGTATGCACTGCCTGCCATGACAACGCTGCTTCAGCGGCCCACTCCGAGCTGCAAACCACAGCCAGCGGGATTGAGAGTTGTGAGGTCTGTCATGGGCCGGGCAGTGAGTTTGCCGTCGATCGTGTGCATGAGATTCAGAATCCATAAGAGCCTGTTTGGATAGTACAGGCTCTTATGAAGAAAACAATCGAATTCGTGCAAGAGAGAGAAAAAGGAGCTATTCCCATGTCAACCGAACAGAACAAAGCCGTTCTCGGCCGCTGGTTGGAGGGGTTCAACAAGGGAAACGCTGATTTGCAGGTGGCATTGGCCGACGAAATCTACACCACCGACTTCATCGGCCACGGCTTCGGGCCAAGTCTGGACGACGTCAAGCAGTTTGTCCGCATGGTCCTCACGAACGCGCCTGGCAACGGCGTCACTGTTGACGATTTGATAGCCGAAGGGGATAAGGTGGTGGCCCGCTTTACCGTGCGCGGCAAGGACCCGTCAACTGGACAACCGGCGCATTTCCTGGTGATCTCCATTGGTCGATTCACCAGCGGCAAGATTGCAGAAGTGTGGCAACTGATGATGTCGGGAGAGAGTCCTTGGTAGGCTACATCCATTGCGATCGGCGGGTTGGGCGATGACCCATCCCGCTCTCATTGACTGGCAAATCGAATGCTAAACCCAACAGGAGATTTGAGATGAACCACAAAGAGAAATTATTTGGCTCGTGGAATGCTGCGATCACGACCCCCGATCAGGGCACATTCCCTGCGTTGCTCACCTTCACCGCTGACGGCATCGTCATCGCCGATGAATCCCCGTTGCCATTTGAGACCTCCGGCCACGGCAACTGGATCATGCGCGACGACGGCGAGGTAGCGTTGACCTTCATCGCACTTGTGGGAAGCCCAGAGGGTCCGAATGCTGGGAAAATCAAGGTTGTTGGCACGCTACAATTCGATGCGGCCACGGCTGGCTGGAACGGTCGATTCAAGGTCGAACTGTTCGACGCCAGTGGACAGGTGACCCTCACCGACCGGGGGACACACAGTCTGACCCGCATCGCGGTTGAATCCCTGGACTGATCGCCGATCCGTGTGAAAGCAGATTGGTGTTCTCAAGAGATCGGATTTCGACAATCCATGTAGTGACCAGGAAGATGTTGGAAAGGGAATAGGACGCAGATTCACATCGCCGATCTTGCCCGGCAACACGCCATCGTCCGGCGCGCCTGGTCAGACGATGTGATGGCTGGTATGCAGCCTCTATGGGACGAACGGGAAGAGTTCTGTTCCATCCTCTGAGAGCCTGTAGTATTCAGCCAGGCTCTCAGTACGTTTCAACCTTCCAGGAAGTATTAGATTTTCCGAAAGGTGTAAATCGTGTCTTGTAAAACGTAGAAACTCGACGGGGAGGAAATCATGGCTGACGTGATAACATCACAACTCGTGTGTCCGCGCTGCAAGAGCAAGAATGTCAAAGAAGAGGAACGTTTGGCCTCGCCCGGATCGGTCAGCACAATCGGCTCCTGGCGGATTGGATGGGGTTATGCGGTGGCGATAGCCGTCATCGCATTTGGGATTCTGTCCATCTATGCGCGCGGCTTCGTAGACCCGACGCTGGACCTCCTCTTCCTGTCAATCGGCATTCTCAGTTTCGTCTATGCACTCTACGTGCTGGCCGTCTCTCTGTATGCAGCGCGCTTGCCACGCGTCAAGAAACTTGTCTGTCAAAAATGTTTGCACGAATGGAGCCTTGCCCCGGAAAACGGGGAGTAGGATGTGCTATCTTCCTACTCCCGCTTTGACCCCACCTTTCGCCCGGTGATAGAATGACGCAGTTATGCGCATTCTGACTATCAGCGACAAAATAGTTCCCTCTCTATACAGCGCCGGCATTCGCAGCCAGATCGGTGAGGTCGATCTGATCCTAAGTTGCGGCGATCTTCCTTACTATTATGTGGACTATATCGTAAGCATGCTGGACAAGCCGGCCTATTTTGTCTATGGCAACCACGAGAACGTGGCCGAATACTGGTCCAACAATACTGTAATGAACGCGCCGGGCGGCGCCATCAATCTGCACGGGCGCACCTTTTGTGAGCGGGGGTTGCTGCTGGCCGGATTGGAAGGGTCGATCCGCTACAACAAAGCGCCCTTTCAGTATACCGACAGCGAAATGTGGGGTATCATCGCCGGAATGATCCCCGGTCTGCTCCACAACCGTCTGCGCTACGGGCGCTGGCTGGATGTGCTGGTGACCCATTCGCCACCACGCGGCATCCACGACGAGACTGACCGCGCCCACACAGGATTCAAATCCTTCCTGGCTTTCATGCGCTACTTTCGCCCCCGCTATCTGCTCCACGGCCATATTCATATCTATCGCAACGACACCATCGCCTGGACCCGCTATCTGGAGACTGATGTGGTCAATGTTTATCCTTATCGGATATTGGAGATCGATCCTTGAAATATCACCTGATTACAATGGGCTGCCCCAAAAACAAAGTGGACAGCGACGGGATGGAAATGCTGTTGCAGCAGGCCGACCTGCGGGCCACTACCAACGCGGCCCGGGCCGATGTGCTGATCGTCAACACCTGCGGCTTTCTGGAAGCGGCCAAAGAGGAGTCGATAGGCGTTTTGCAGGAATTGGCCGGGCTGAAAAAGCGGGGACAGATGCTCATTGCCGCGGGCTGTCTGGCCCAGCGCAACGGGGAAGAGGTGCTGGCCCGGGTCCCCGGCGTGGATGGGTTGTTGGGAACCCGGCGCTGGATGGATGTGATGGAACTGGTCAATGGCATTCGGGGCAACGGCAGTGGGCAGGCGGGTAGCGGAAAGCGGCGCAAACTCCAACAGTATTCTCTGCTCGGTGACCCGGATGTGAGCTTCGAGTCTGCTGTGCCCCGTCCACCTGTGGCTGCGGGCAGCGCCTATCTGAAGATTTCCGACGGCTGCAACGCGCCTTGCGCCTTCTGCACCATTCCCAGTTTTAAGGGCAAGCTGCGCAGCCGCCCATTGGAAGCAATTGTGGACGAGGCCAACGCGCTGGTGGCTGCTGGCGCAAAGGAGCTGGTGCTGGTAGCCCAGGACAGCACGGACTATGGGCGGGATTGGGGCGAACCCAACAGCCTGCCCCGGCTGCTGGCCGCGTTGGGCAACCGTACCAGCAGCGATCTACGCTGGATCCGTCTGATGTACGCCTATCCCGGCCACGTCACCGACGAACTGGTGGAGGTGATGGCGAGCCAGCCAAAGGTCGTTCCCTATCTGGATATGCCCCTGCAACACGGCGACCCGCGCACTCTCAAGCGGATGCGCCGTCCCAGCCGTCTGGAAATGGTCTACGACCACATGGCGAAGCTACGTGCCGCTATGCCCGACATCGCCCTGCGCACAACTTTTATTGTGGGCTATCCCGGCGAGACGGAAGAGGAGTTTCAGGGATTGCTCGACTTTGCCAAAGCCATCGAATTCGACAAAGTAGGGGCCTTTCTCTTCAGCCCGGAGCCGGGCACGCCGTCGGCCACCTTGCCGGATCAGGTGGCGGAGGAGGTGAAGCAGGAGCGCTACGGGCGGCTGATGGAGGTGCAACAGCCCATCAGCCTGCGCAAGAATCAGGCGCTGGTTGGGCGGATGCTGGAGATTTTGGTAGAGGGCGAAGGGGAGATCGAAGGCAGCAGATCTCCCCTGCTGTTGGGCCGCAGCTACCGGGATGCGCCGGAAGTGGACGGGTTGGTGCTGGTCCCAGGTGTCTCCGGTGCGCCGATTGGTTCAATGATGGAAGTCCATATCAACGGGGCGATGGAGTACGATCTGGTGGGGGAGCCGCTGCTGGCGGAGACGTTTGTGAGCAAAAGGGGATTGGGGATTGGGGAATAGGGACTGGGGAATAGGGATGGCCCAGTCCCCAATCCCTATTCCCCAGTCCCTTAACTACCCGAACCAGCCCCGGCGGCGCTGGCGCTGTAGTTCTACCCAATGGGCCACCTGCTGCTGCAATGCACCGAGAGTGCCTTCCAGGGCGCGCAGACGGCTTTCCAGCCGTTCTTTGCGGGTCTCTTCCCGCCGCTGATATTCGGCCTGTACCCTCTCGATCTCCAGCATCCGTTCCCGCAGTTTGCGGTTTTCCTCTTTCAGATTGAAATTGTCCTGCACCACAACCCCCAATAAGTCCCGGATGGAGGTCTGGCTGTTGAGAATCGCCTTCTGGGTGTCGGCGATGGTTTGCACGGCATCGCCCACGGCCCGGTTTAGCTGGCCCGCATTTGGCGTAGCCAGGGGTCTGGCTGCTGGTTCCTCGTCGTTTTCCACAATCTGCGTCTGATGGGCCGATTGCATCACCTTGAGCCGATGGGCGATCTGTTCGTAGGTGTTGCCTTCGGCCAGCAGCCCGCGCACGATACTCAGGGTCTCTACATCCGAGGCAGTGAAACGGCTGTTGCTCTCGCTGGCTGTCGTCTGCATAAAGGCCCCAAAACGTTGAATCCAACGGCGTAACGTTCCCGGCGCAACGTCAAGCAGTTCGGTCATCTCGGCGAAACTCTGGCTGGTATTTTCGTGGACGGAGTAGGGGGCGCTTTTTTCGCTCATTGGGCTGGCTTCTCGGTGCTAGAGTCGGGTGCGATTTCTTTGCTATCTGCCGGTGCAGTGCGTGACCAATAGGCCAGCTCGTCTTCCTGGCAGGTGAAGACGGGTGTCTGTTTGTAAGCGGCATACTCCGCGTCGATGCGGGCCAGGATGTCGTCCAGCAGACCGGCTTTGATCTGGTCTTCGATTCTTGGCTTCAGCTGGGTTTCGGTCATTTTTGTGCCCCATTCCCGATCAACTGTTCGGTTTCAACGTCGCTCCTCACGTGCTTTCTCTTCTGCTTTGCTGGCTGCAAACGCCTCTGATGGCAGCAAATCACCGGCAGGGAGAAAGTGCGCGTATTTTCCACGCTGGATAGCAGTCAACGTGGCTTGGCGTTGCGGTTTCTTTGCCGGTTTTCTCTTTATAATCTGCTCACTTGACGACGCTTCCTCCACAACCTGGCCTGAACCATTGAGGACATCTTCCAGAGCAAGAACAATAATTTCAACTGCCTGACCTGGCTGAAAAGGCAACTTTTTAAGTTGTAGCTCGCCATTCGGTGGTATGGTCGCTTCAAGGCGATGGGCGCGCATAGCAATACTCCATCCGTTAGTAATAGTAGCAATCATCGTAGACATCTGCGGCCAATTGTACTACACTTGTATCCCTTGCACCTCAATCCGTTCGAGGAAGCCCTGACGAGATAGTTTTGGTCGAAGGCTGACCCGCCAAATCTGCTCTACCCAAAGGTTGGGCCACTCTTATCTGCTGATTTCTCTTTCGAAATCACGATATTCTTCTTCCGTCAAAGGTTGTTTATATAGCTCATTGACTATCCACAATCCACTTTTTCTGATTTTGTCTTTTGGCGAAAATTGACCAAGCCACTCCGAAGATGGTTTGCATTCACGGCAAGAAGATACGGTTGAAATTATCTTGGATTCCAATTCTAAACGTTTATCTTTGCTATCTACCGGAAACACAATAAAACGAAAATTGTCTTGCATATAGGTTGTAACTTGTTGTTCAATTTGCCTTTGCTTCTCAATATCCACCAGGGCTGAATATTTCTTCTTGGCTTCGCGGGTAGTTAAATCTAGCTCCCATATCGTTAAATAGGGGTCTTTCACTCTATTTAATAATGCCCTACCAATGTTTTTCCGAAATATACTCCTATCCTTATTCTCACGCACAAAATGCTGTTGCAATCTGGAGCGTAGTTGGTTATCCCCTGTATGCGTGCCAATTCGGACTATGCGATTAGCGTCGTGTGCATATTCCCCATTTTCAAATAAAATATAGATACCGTTATTCGGTATCATTTTGGTATCAAACGGAAACCCAAATAGAGGCAATTTATCGAATAAATGGTGGAGGTTATGGCAAAGTTGGCTCATATTTTGCTCAGCCAGCCGACGATCCGGTCGGCCACCTGTTGCCAGCCGGGTTCGAGCATCAGGTCGTGGGCCATCCCGTCAAAGATGACCGCTTCGCTGCCATAGGCGCGGGCAGTGGCTTTGACTTCGTTGGGATGAAAAATCGTATCCGCAGAGCCGCCCAACACCAGCAGCGGTGTTTTCACCTGTTTCGGTTTGGACAGGCCAAAAGCCAGCATATCCAGAAAGCCCAGATAGGATTCATCCTGTATCAACCCTGAATAGCGGGCAACCGCCGCATCGGGCATACCAGCGGAGAAGAATGCATCCCGTACCAGCGCGGGCGTGGAAACCAGCGGGTAGAGGCTCAGTTGCAGGTTGACCCGGATGAATTCCAGGGGATGACGGCGGGCAATGCGCAGAGTGGTTGTCAGTGCCCCCGCCGGAGGCATAGAGGCCAGTAGAACAGCGGCTGGCGCGGGGTGACTTTCTAGATATTTTTGCACCACCCCGCCGCCCATCGAGTGACCGATGACCACCGGCGGAGATGATAACTGTCCAGCGACCTGGGCCACATCTTCCACATACTCCCGTAAGCGGGTCCAGCGTAGACGCTCTCTGCCTTCGCTTGCCCCATGACCGCGCAGACTCAGCGCGTGGGCAGCAAAACCGCGCTGGGCAAAATAGTCCAGAAAATGCTCATCCCAGCACCAGGCCGCGTGCCAGGCCCCATGCACAAAGAGCAGAGGCGTCGCCTGCGTCTGATTGGCCGGTACTTTGGAGATAAGTTCCAGTTTCATTTGTACACTATCCTCTCAATCATCCACCACCCGCCAATCCCCTTGGATCGTCTTGCTGTCGCTGTCGTCGTCCACCCATTCTGCGGCGGCTGATCCGTCTGAGTGACAATGAAAAGCCGATAAAAATTCGATTGGGTGTGTTCAAAATGAGGGCCTTGGTCATCGTTTCGGCCAAACTAGCCTAGAAGGCTAAGTTGGCGGCATAATTGAAGTAAAAAACGAGGCAAAGGCGATGCAAAAAAACAGGAACGAATTGAGACAGCCAACAAGACAACCGAGTATGAAGCCATGCTCAACGA
>CAMDQF010000131.1 GCA_945905745.1 Litorilinea aerophila | reverse complement strand
CCTACGCCACAATCGCGTAGGTTGGGTGAATGGCTTGCCGCCAATACCTTCCGCCCTGCCAACAACCCAGGCCATTCACCCAACGCCCACGCACTCCACGCCGTTGGGTTCTCGCCGCACACCTGACGGAACGTTCAACGATCTCCTTCGGCGAGAGCCCAACCTACGCCACAATCGCGTAGGTTGGGTGAATGGCTTGCCGCCAATACCTTCCGCCCTGCCAACAACCCAGGCCATTCACCCAACGCCCACACGCAACATCGTTGTATCATTCCGCGCCGATGGACCCGTCAAATAGCATCTCGATATTTGCGCCCCAATGGATATCGTAGATACCTTCGCTCACGTATGTGTGGAAGGAACTATAGGCCCAATCCTTCGGCGCAATTGCATAGCCGTGCTTGACTGGGTTGTAATGGATGTAATCAAAATGACGGTTAAAGTCGTCCTGATCCCGAATTGTATGCTCCCAACTACGCCGTTGCCATACGGCCTTTTCACCCTTCATTGCCCGGGAAGGAGAAATTTGGCCGTGTGCGACTGGCAAACATTCACGGGTAAAATGGGATTTGACCAAACGCCATCGTGTGGAATAGTCACTATCTCCCGGTGGTAATGTCCAGATACAATGCAAATGATCCGGCAAGAGGACAAAAGCGACGATCACAAACGGATATGTCTTCATCACCTCGCGCAAAACCGTTCGGAGCAATTCCACATGTTCGGGCAATGTCAGAAAATGCCTGCGTTCGTGGGTAACGACAGTGAAGAAATATGTCCCACCCTCTTTTCGCAATCGACGATATTCCATTGTACACACCTCCAATCGCGTAGGTTGGGTGAATGGCCCGCCGACAACACCTTCCGCCCTGCCAACAACCCAGGCCATTCACCCAACACCCACACACGCTACGCCGTTGGGTTCTCGCCGCACACCTGATGGAACGTTGAACGACCTCCTTCGGCGAGAACCCAACCTACGCCCAATCGTAGGTTGGGTGAATGGCCCGCCGCCAATACCTTCCGCCCTGCCAGCAGCCCAGACCATTCACCCAACACCCACACGCCGCGCCGTTGGGTTATCGCCTCACACTTGGCGGGGTGTTCGGCGATTCCCCTTGGCGAGAACCCAACCTACACCCAATCGTAGGTTGGGTGAATGGCCCGCCGACAACACCTTCCGCCCTGCCAACAACCCAGGCCATTCACCCAACACCCACACACGCGACACCGTTGGGTTCTCGCCGCACACCTGACGGAACGTTCAACGATCTCCTGTGGCGAGAACCCAACCTACGCGAAGGCTGCCTCAATCTCATCCAAATGGGCGTCCCGGTGGATGGCCCGCACCACCCAGCGCGGACCTGCCGCGTAGATTTCTTCCAGTAGGGCAAAGGGAAAGCCAGCCAGCCGCGCGTCTACCGCTTCAGCGCTGTCGATAGCAAGTTGTGCGGCCTCTCTGACAGGCATGCCGGCCCAGAAGGGCAGGAGCAGATCGTTGACGGAAAAGTCGACGGGTGGTGCGGTCAGCGTGCCCGCCTGTTGCGTAGCCTCCAGCACAGCCAGCACCCGCCGATCCCAGAAGGCGATGTGGGCCAGGGCGATGGCGACTGTCCAGTGTTCACCCAGCGGACGGCGCAGATCGTCGTCGGTCAAGTTTGCGGCCAACGCCTGGATGCGTTGGGTCGAGGCTCGATTGCGTTCGCGAAAAGAGGGATCGAGTGTCACTGAATTTTTCCTTTTGGGTAGGTTGGGTGAATACCGCTATCGGAAAAGCGAAGCGAGAAAAAGACGAATCTTGCCGACAATCCGCCCGGAATCTGGATCAGCCATCAGCGACGAAACATCCACCGCCTCGAAATTGCGGCCCGTCACCTGGCGCAACTCGCGCAGAACGTCGTTATCCCAGCGCTCATCGGGCACGCCGGAGATGAACCAAGACGAGCCGTTGTCGGCCAGGATGATCCCGTAGCGCTGCATTGCGGCCAGGATCACCCGGGCATCGGTTGAAAAGCCGCTGATGTCAAAGTCGGCCTTCAGCCGAAAGCGTTGACCCATCGGCGGGTATTGGCTGCCTGTGAGTTCTGAGGCGTAGTGGCGGGCAGGCCATACATAGGCTCGTCGGGTCTCGGGCACAGTGAAGCGGATGGCGTGGGCGATCTCCCCGGCGGCCACCTCCGCGTAGCGCACCAGACCGGGCAGAACGGGCAACCCCGCGGCGTCCGCCGAAGTCCAACCATCCGGGCGCAAGGCGTGAGAACGCAGGTCGAAGATCGCTCCAGAGTCGGCTTGCCAACTGCCATCGGGTTGGGGATAGCTGCTGTAGAGTTCGTAGAGAATACACTTTTCCCGGTCCACCACCAGCACATGCCGGTCGCCGTCGCTGTCAGGACCGCCTTCGATCTGCACACCGGGAGGCACAGGATAGGGGCCAGTATCGCTCTCGTCGTCCCAGCGGAAGGTCACATTCACCCCGGCCTGGCTGCTCACGACTGTCGTGTAGGGAATGCCGATGGGCGCACCCTCCCACAGGCCCGCGCCAAAATCCGGGTGGAGCGGCTTGTCCGCGCCGATGGTGTCGATGTAAGCGGCGGAGTTGGCATCGACCGGCAGACTATCGATGGGGGTGTTCCAGATATTGTCGGCAGGGAAAAGGTCGCAACCAGCGATGTGGGGCGGGGCAGTAGGCGGAGAGGGCAGGGGCGTCGTCGCTGGTGTTAACAGCAGAAGGAGGGCAAGTGTCCAGACTGGCAAACGATCCATCACCTATTCTCCTGTTTCATTCAAGCACGCTTGATATGACACTTGGGGGAACTGTTGTTAGCGATTGGCAAACCAGACCGCATAGAGCTGCACGGGGTCGTGGTTGGGTGATTTTTCGTCAGCCACTGTCAAATCGCACAGAGGAAAATAGTAGGTTTTGCGACCTTTTGTAACTTTTACAATCAACCCATACATATCCTCACTGCTTTCGATCTCGTGTACCACCAGCATATCCCCATCGCGCAGCGGCCCACGCTCCTGGACTTCTGTCACCTCTGCCTTGAAGGGGAAGGTAAGCGTGGCGGACAGGTATTCGCCCCAACGGTTATATAGCTTGCGTTCGTCGTCGGGCTTTATGCCCTCTAAAATGCGACTGATCTCTCGGCCTTCTTCTCCGAGATGGTGCCAAGCAAATTTGGCATGAAGTTCACTGCGAACTCTTTCGGTGCGCGTCTTTACATCCCGCGCTTCTGTCAACTCTACGTCCTCTGGGGCCAGATAATAGGTATCCCATCCCAATCCCTGCTCTTCCGCGTCAGAAATATAGGCCGCTGGCAAGCTCTGTAGGGTGATTGAATCCCACGCGATCAGAATGAGTTCATTTTTCTCGTCAACCTCAGCAATCCATCCTTGCCAGTCACCCAAATCCAACCCAAACTCCTCATCCTTGACTCCGGCCTTTACACGCACTGAGTCACCCACGTTCAGTTTCCCAGGTTTTTGAGCAGCCCCTTTGCCAAAGAGTGATTTCGACATCGAATATTCCTTTCTACCAGAAGGGTCTAGTCGTTTTGTCGTCCTGCAAAAAGTTGGATGGACTTTCAAATTGCGAATTGCGAATTGCGAATTGCGTGCGGCCGCGGTCAGCGGTCCGCCGTCCCCCCACCTGCCCCCTGCCACCCGCCACTCTCCCCGTATGCTTCTCCATAAATGCCCGCTCGCTGTCGGCCAGGGAGCGCTCGAAGAGCCGCTCCCGCTGTTGGATGCGGCGGATTTCGTTCTGCCCGTTCGGGTAGGGGTGGACGCTGCCGTCTTTGCGGAAACGGTCGTGGCGGAAGAGGCTGATGTCGTGGCGGGTGCGCCCAAAGATCGCCAGATCGCCCAGAATCTCACCGATGACACTGGCGAATTTGTAGCCGTGGCCGCTGAAGCCCGCAGCAAAGCTGACCTGCGGATGTTCCGGGAAGGTGTCGATGATAAAGTGGCCGTCGGGCGTGTTGGTAAACATACAGGACTTCAGGCTCATCGTCGGGCCGGAGGCGTCGGGGAAGTAGCGGTCGGTGAATTCACGCAGCATAAGCTCATCGGCATCGTGGGAGTTGTGGTCCAGCCGCTCCGGGTCGTCCTGCTCCTCGAAGTGGTGATATTTGCCGATTTTGAAACCGGGCACCGCATGGACGGGGAAGCCATAGAAGCGCCCCTCGTCCACAAGCAGATTGAAAACGGGGAAATTCTCCGGCAGGAAGAAATCTGGTCGCCGGGGTTGAAACCAGGCCAGCACCTGGCGCTCGGGCACAGCCAACCCGTGAATCATCGGCACCAGTTTGCGGTTCCAGGCGCCAGCGGTGATGATCAGCCGCTCGGCCTCGTAGACATCCCGATTGGTGAAGACCCGCACCCCGTCGCCCACCGGTTCCCAGCCCAACACCTCTTCCCGGGCGTGGATTTCCGCACCCAGACGGTGGGCCGCTTCGGCAAAGGCGACTGTGCAGCGTTCCGGCGCAAGAAAACCACCCTTCGGCTGGAGCAGGGCCATGTGGTCAAAAGGCAGCCGATAGCCGGGGAAGCGCTGGGCCAGCTCCTTGCCGGTCAACACTTCGTGGGGCAGCTCATGCTCCACGGAGCTTTGGAAAGAGCCTTTGAAGACCCAGGAATCGGCTGGCCCCGCGTCGATAGAGCCGGTGATGTGGAGTAGATGCTCGCCGCTGGTGCGCTCGATCTCGTCCCACAATTCGTAGGCCCGCTGCAGGAGCATCACATAGGAGGGATGCTCATAGTAGGCCAGGCGGATGATGCGGGTGTAGCCGTGGCTGCTGCCCAGGTCGTGGGGGATGTCGAACTGTTCCAGCCCCAACACCCGCTTGCCCCGCCGGGCCAAACTATAGACTGTGGCGCTGCCCATCCCGCCCACGCCGATGACAATGGCGTCGTAATGTCGTGGAATGCCGTTCATTGCGGCTCACCCCATAAGATGATAGGATGATGAGAGGATGGGATGGTGGCACTTTCCATCACCCCGTTATCTCATCATCCTTTTTGTGAATACTTGCCTCGAATGCGCATTCCTGCCGGGTCAAAGAAGGGTGTCGTCGTCACCGTCGCCAGGACAGGCTGACCGCCGCTGTTGACCACCAGTTTGGCCCCCGGCCAGGCGAAAGCCACATCCACAAAGCCGAGGGCCAGCATTTTGCCCACGGAATAGCCCTGGGCGCTGCTGGTCACCGCGCCCACCTGCTGATGGCCGGCGGCGAAGGGGTCTTGCTGCTGGCCGGCCCGGCGACCGGTGAAGTACTTCTCCCGGAAATTTTTGATGTCGGCCACATTGTAGATCGGGTCGTTGAGGTTGGCCGGTTTGCTGCTCTCCAAAATGAGTCCCACCCACCGTTTGTCCAGCCCCATCGCCTGCTGCTCTAGCAGGGCCTCCCGCCCAATGAACGCCCGTTTGTCGAAGCGAATCCAGCGGTCCAATCCCAGATGGAAGGGGGTCACATCCCGGCTGATGTCCGGGCCGTAGAGGGGCAGGGCCTTTTCGATGCGCAGGCTCTGCATAGCCCGCACACCGTAGGGCAGCAGACCGAACTCCCGCCCGCGCCGGGTCAACTCCTCCCAGACCCAGGCCGCCTCCTCCGCGGGGACGTAGAGTTCGTAGCCCAGCTCGCCGGTGTAGCCGGAGCGGGAGACGAGCATCTCCACATCCCCCAACCGCCCCCGTTGGAACCAGAAGAAGCGCAGTCCCGCAAAGTCCACCCCTTCGATGGCGCTGGCAAGAAGCTCCCGACTGCGCGGCCCCTGCACAGAAATCAGGGCAATCGCGCCGGTCACATCGCTGACGTACGCGCTGGCTCCTTGCGCATTCTCGGCAATCCAGGCCGCCGTCTGCTTGCGGGGTCCGCTGGAAGTGACGATCATAAAATGCTCTTCGCCGAATTTGTAGACGGTCACATCGTCCACAATGCCGCCCTCTTCATCGCAGAGGGTGGTGTAGCGCACTTGGCCTGGGAAGAGGTCGCGGATTTCGTTGACGCACAGGTGGTTGACCAGCCGCTCGGCGCCGGGGCCTTTGATATCCACCTCGCCCATTGTGGAGAGGTCCTGCATCCCCACATTCGTGCGGGTGTTGGCGTGCTCCTCGGCCGCGCCGGTATAGGAGAGGGGAAACCAGAAGTCCCCGCCGCCCTTTACCATCTGCGCGCCGGCGCGCACGTGAACGTCATAGAGGGGTGTGCGTCGATCGGGCATAGAAAGCTCCGTGAAACGTGAAGAGGTGAAACGTGAGAGACGTTAAGCGATGAGATTTCGGATGTTCCTAACTTTATCCTTCCTTTACATCCAGCCCTTCACCAGCCAACTCAACCTGGGCGTAAATCTCAGCCAGGGGAAGGTTGCACTCAATCGACGGCAGGGCGAGAATCTCCTCCGGCTTGTTGTAGGCAGTGAGCAGCCACTGGTTTCCCATCCGGGCGTAGTGGTCCACCTGCATCCGGTCCTGGGCAACCAGAACATACTCCTGCAGGGAGGGCAGGTAGCGGTAGTGGGCAAACTTGGCCCCCCGGTCATAGGCTTCGGTGGATGGAGAGAGAACTTCAAAAATTACCGTCGGGTTCAGCAGGACATCGGATTGGGCACCTTCAAATCGGGGCTTCCCGCAGGCCACAACCACATCGGGATAGGTATACAAGCCTGTTGCACTGATGCGCACACGCATATCACTCATAAAAAGCGCACAGCCTCGTCCCCGCAATTGGATGCGAAGTTCCCCAAATAGATCGCCCGCAATATAGTTGTGCTCCCTGCTTGCACCAGCCATTGCATAGATTTCACCGTTGACGTATTCGCTTTTCGTCGTTGCCTTGCGTTCCAGAGCGAGATACGCCTCTGGCGTATAGATATCCTTTACAGCAACAGCAGTCATCTCTTTTTCTCCTCACACAGCCTCTTTTAGCGCAGGATAAGTGGCATATAAAGCGGGTTGTTGTTGGATATGACCGTCCAACTTCCGCCGATATCAGGGCCTTGCAGGTCGCCAGAGTCTTCGCTGGCGACCAGTTCGATAGTGTAGGTGCGGCCAGCGGCAGGGGCTTTCAGGCTCACGCCAAAATTCACCGTCACGTCTGGATCGTCTGGGCCAGCGCCGACGAAGCTGCTCTGGTCGAGGTAGAGCCGAGCGCTGTTGTTTTCCAGCAGACGGTTTTCGCCGGGCAGACCAGTATCGGCGACGCTTCCATCGGCGTTGAGCAGGCTGAAGACGCTGTCCGGCAAGCCTTCCGTGAAGCGAACCCAGAGCACAATCTCAGCGGCGTCGCGCAGGCGCAGGTCGAGGTCTTGCAGATCGCGCCAGCGGATGGGGTGCGTCCAGGTAAGGGTAAAGGTCACGGGCAGGTCCACCGACCCCATGCCAGCGTTTGGCACAAAGAGCTGGCTGATGCCCACTGCTTTTTCCAGCGCACCTATATCGCAGAACGCGCTGCCGTTGCCGTCGCCGTCAACGCTGCGCGGGAAACCGCGCTGGTCGAATGTCAGCAGGCTGTTGTTGACGTCGACGCAGCCTGCCGGGTTGCCAGCATCAAGCGCCGGGCTGCCAGTCAACGGGGTGTGGGTCAGGGTGGCACCGCCGTTATTTCTGAGTGGCCCGATCTTCGGATTGCCGCTCTTGTTGTTGGTCGTCGTGCCGTTGATGACGCAATTGGCAGGATTTCCGATCAGGTTGTAGTCCTGCGAGGTGAGCGTGGCAGAGCAGTCGGGACCGCTGGGAGCAGTGTTCCCGGCGATCAAGCTGTTTTTCAGGTTAATTGTGCCGAAACCGCTGAGGCCGCCGCCGCTGCTAGAAGCCGTGTTGCTCACAATACTGGCGTTGTTCAAATTCACGCTGCTGCCGTTGACAAGACCGCCACCCTGCGCCGCGCTGTTGCCGGAGATGGTGCTGTTGACAAGAGTGAGAACGCCCAAGTTGAAGAGACCGCCGCCTTCGCTGCCAGCGGTGTTGGTGCTGACAGTGCTGTTGCGTAAATTGACCGTACCCTCTTGGATTTGCAGACCGCCGCCGTTGGGGGCGCTGTTGTCGCTGACTGTGCTGGTGAGGATAGTAATTAAGCCGCTAAAAGTAAAGAGGCCGCCGCCCACACCGCTGGCGCTGTTGCCGCGCAGGGCGCTGTTGGTCAGGGTGAGGTTGCCGCTGCTGGAGAGGCCGCCGCCACTGTTCGCCGTGTTGCCGGTGACGACGCTGTTGGCGATGGTCAGGTTGCCGCCGTTGTTGACACCGCCGCCGCTGGAGGCGCTGACAGTGCCGCCACGAATCGTCATTTTGGACAGCGTCGCATTGACGCCAAAAATATCAAACACCCGGTCGCCTGTCGCGCTGCCATTGCCGTTGATAATCGTTGTGCTTGCGCCCGCGCCGCTGACGGTCAGGTCGCTTCCCCGGATGTCAAGATCGCCGGTGAGGGCAACGTCTTCGTTGGCCCCGCTGATCGTCAGGGTGTAGATACCGGCGGGCAATAAGATCGTGTCTGAACCCAAGCCGGCCACACAGCTATCAACGGCTGTGTCTGTATTGGCCGCGCGCACGGCCTCGCGCAGGGAGCATTTGCCGTCCGGGGTAAGCTCGTCGGCTGTGGCTTTGACGACGATCGGAACAAATTCATAAGCGCCGATGTCGCAGATTGCCGAGCCGTCATTATTGCCGTCGGCCGGACGGGTGCGCCCGCGCTGGTCAGACGCCGGACAGGAGGCGTTATCCCCCGCGTCGATGGCGAGACTCGCCACCAGCAAGGCGTGGGTGAAGGTGGAGCCGCCGTTGTTTTGCAGTGGGCCAAGTTGGGGGTTCACGCCGGTCAGATTGCCGGTGGTAGCGCCCACAATCGCGCATCCGCTTGTATTTTGGATCAGGTTATTGCCCTGTGAAGTGAGCGTTCCAGAGCAATCGGGGCCAGTGGAGGCGCTGTTCCCGGCGAGAAGGGTGTTCTTGAGGGTGACTGTACCGTTGATACTCAGAATCCCGCCACCGTTGCCAGCCGTCGTGTTGTTGGCGATGGTTACATTGTTCAAGTTTGCGCTGCCACTGCTGTTGAAGAGACCGTTAACGTTGCCGCTGACGGTGCTGTTGCTCAGCGTCAACGCGCCGCCATTCGCAATGCCAGAACGGCTATTGCCGCTCACGCTGCTCTTGCTTGCAGACAGCGAGCCGCTGCTGAAAATGCCGTCGCCGCCGTTCGCCTTGACGGTGCTGTTTGCCAGTGTCAGCGTGCCGATGCTGAAGATGCCGCCACCGATACCCACGCCACCCCCCTGGTTGCCGCTGATAACGCTATCGTTTAGCGTCAGTGTGCCGTTATTGACAATGCCGCCCCCCTTACTATCCGCTTGGTTGCCGCTGACGACGCTGTTGTTCAGCGTCAGGGTGCTGGCGCTGTCCGAGTTCAGGATGCCACCGCCACTGCTGAAGCTGCCAACCGCATTGCCGCTGACTGTGCTGTTGTTGAGCGTGACCGCGCCGCTGCCGCTGTTCAAGAGACCGCCCCCACCGCCGATGGCGCTGTTGCCGCTGACAAGACTGTTATTCACTGTCAACACGCCGGTATTCCCGATGCCGCCCCCCTTGGCGTTCACGCTGACGCTTACCGTGTTGCTGGTGACGGTGCTGTTATTCAGGATCAGCGTGCCACTATTCAGAATCCCCCCGCCTCCAAAGGCGTCGGTTGCGTTCCCATCGCGGATGGTTACACCCGCAAGGGTCACTGTAGTGAGCGTGTTGCGAATCTCAAACACCCGGTCAAAATTGGTGAGCGCCCGGTCAAGATTGTTGCCCTTGATGATAGTCGTCGCCGCGCCCGCGCCCAAGAGAGTCAGGCTGGCAGTAATGTCGAGGTCGCCTCTGGCCGCGTTATTTTCGTCGGCATCGACGAGAGTCAGGTTGTAGGTTCCCGCGGGCAGGAGGATGAGATCCGCCAGGGGGATGGCGTTGGCTTCCTGGATCGCAGCGCGCAGGGTACATGCGTTGGCGGCGGTGGCGCACAGGCTATTGCCTGGGCTGGCGTCCACCGTGTCGCTTGTGTTGTTGACGACGAGCGGCTGGAACTCATACGCGCCGATGTCGCACAGCGCACTGCCGTCGTTGTTGCCATCTTTGGGGCGCGGCTTGCCGCGTTGGTCAGGCGCAGCGCAGCCGCTATTGCCACCCGCGTCGATGGCCGGGCTGCCGGCCGGTAGGCCCTGCGTAAAGGTAGGGCCGCCGTTGTTTTGTAGCGGGCTTAAGCCGGGGTTGACGCCGGTCAAGTTGCCCGCGCTGGCACCGGTGATGGTGCAACCGCTGACGCTCTGGATCAGATTGTTGTCTTGCGAGGTGAGCGTGCCGGAGCAATCCGATGGACTGCCCGCGCTGGTGTTCCCGGCGAGAAGGCTGTTTTTGAAATTGACCGTGCCGCTGATCTGCCGAATCCCGCCGCCGTTGCTTGAATTGTTGTTGTTGGCGATGGTTACATTGTTCAGGTTTGCGCTACCGCTGTTGCTGACGAGGCCGCCTCTGTTATTCCCGCTCAGGGTGCTGTTGGTCATCGTCAGCACACCGGAATTTGCGACACCGGTGGCGTTGCCGCTAACGGTGCTGTTATTCAGCGTCAGTCTGCCCGTGCTGGTGTTGGTGAGGCCGTTGCCATTATTAGCGTTGCCAATAATGCCCCTGACGCTGCTGTTATTCAGTGTCAGTGTGCCCTGGTTTAAAATGCCGTCTATGTTGCCAACGACGCTGCTGTTGTTCAGCAAGCCGCTACCACCACCAATGAAGATGCCGCCACCATTGGCGGTGGTTGTGTTGCTGATGACCGTGCTATTGTTCAGCGTTAGCTGGTTACTGCCGCTGGTCGAGAGGGCAATGCCGCCACCTTGCGCGTTGGCGTTGGTCGTGTTGTTGCGGATGGCGCTGTTGGTCAACGTCAGGCGACCGTTGTTGGAGATGATGATGCCGCCGCCATTGTTCACTCCGCTGTTGCCCCCCGTAACCGTCAGGTTGGAGAGCGTCACGGTAAAGCCACCCACCAGGTCAAACACCCGGTCAAGATTGTTGCCATTGATGACGGTCGCTGCCGCGCCCGCGCCGTTGATCGTCAGGTTGGCTTTGAGATCGAGATCGCCCGTGGCCGCGTTGTTTTCGTTGGCTCCGCCCAGGGAGAGGGTAAAGGTGGCGACCGGCAGCGTGATGCTGTCGGCGGCGGGTGTGGCGTTGGCCTCTTGAATGGCGGCACGCAGGGTGCATTGCAGCCCCGCGGCTGGGTCGGCGTCGCAGATGCCGTCGCCAATATTGATGTCGACCCGGTCGCTGGTGTTGGTAACGGTGAAGGTGGCGGCGTGTACCGAGCGTATTGGCATCACACCCAATGCCAGGCTGGCGGCCAGCATCGCAACCACCAGCCGGGATAACCAGCGGGTCAAAATTTGCTTGCGTCTGTCGTGGGATAGCATGGCATTCTCCTATGAGCAGGGAAAAGGGAACTCAAAGAAACACAGGAACTTGAAACAGTGGGTACAGCACAGCCTTCGATCAAGGGATAGTTGCCCCGCCACAAAGAGATAGAATGGTGTTTAAGAACGCCTTCAATTCAGGACATGCGCGAGCAGATACGAGCAAGTCATTCCTCTCCAGTATGCGTTTCGCCTCGCGTTGTTTAATGTAGCTGTCTCGATTCTTACCTAGCTCAAAAATTTCTTTGATTCGATAGGAGGGCGGGTTGGTGTGATTAACTTGCTCAGGTTGCCCTGACGGTGCTGATTTATTGTGTTTAGCAAGCTCTTGGATGGTTGACCAATAGGGTAAAAGCCAAGCTTCAAAGTCGTATTGTGCCGCATGAGGATAGAATTTAGGATTGCGCCCAGCCCAATCTGCCATTTTTGTCTTTGCGTCGGACGCATCCACGAAATCTGCAGTGCCTGTGTAAACATCTGTTAATGCGATCACAGCGTCATGAGCATCCAAGAGATTTTCAACAATTCGTCGTAATTTAGCTTCTTTGGGTATGCGCCCATCATACGGTATAAAGCGCAGACGAGGCATCTGTTGTAATCGCGATTTGAGGAAGTTTTGCAAGGTTGGCTTAAAAGCCAACTCTGTTTTCCCTTCAACCAAAATCGCGATCTTCATGGACGCCCCCCCATTAAATTCATCGCCCAAACCTCGTCCAGGCTATAATCCGCCAGCCATTGCGCTAAGTCTAGCTCGTCAGCCCAAGTGACAGTCATTAGCCCATCTTCCGCATCGCAGATTAGCACTTCTTCCGGTTTCAAAAAGCGAATCAATCGATCTGAGTGGGTTGCAACGATCAACTGGGTTCGTTTTGATGCTTCTCGCATCAGGTCGGCAAGCAATCTCAGTAGATCGGGATGTAAACTCACCTCTGGTTCATCAATTAATGTAATCGCTGTCAATTCCCGGCTTTGTAGAAGCGTTACCAGCCAAAGAAAACGCAATGTGCCTTCTGATAATTCATGCACGTAGATAGGCTTAGAAAAATTCGTGTCCTTCCACGTCATAGACAATTTCCCGGCTGCAACCGGCGGGAAACTTAATTTTTCAAAATCAGGGAATGCAGCCGCAAGCGTATCTTCTACCATTTCAAAACGTTCATAATCAGTCTCGCGCAGATCATATAAACATGAAACCAGATCTTCTCCATTTGCGCCAGGTAATTTTGCCGGGCGCATATCCTGTGGCTGACGCACTGGACTTCTGGGAGAAACACCCAACGCGCCATAAAAAGTGCATGACGCCAGTTGCCTTCTTAGATTTTCCGATTGTTGATACATTTTGGGAACTTGCGAGAGTGATGTCTCAAAAGGGTTGTGTTCCCAGTTAGGTGACTCTAAGAAGCGTGTCTGAACATTAAAGTACTTGATGTTCAAACCGCGCGAATCAATATATTTTTGAGGCTGAGGCGCATTGGGATCATTTTGCTGGGTTAAGCTCTCTTGACTGATTTCATAAGAAGAACCTCTGGCCGGCACTAGCTTAAGCTGATATTTGAGAGAGGCGTGCCCCAAAACGCTCATTTCCAAGAAGATCGCAAGATGATCGGCTTTATCGCGGGTTAGTATTCCCGCTAGTCCACCGCCAATTTCTTCCAGCAATTGGCCTTTTGCAGATGCCGCCAAGAGCGAGAAGACATCCAAGAATGATGTTTTACCGACGCCATTCGCGCCAATCATCACTGTCAAATCCCGCATTTCAAGCTGGACGGAGGCTAAGCGCCGGTATCCTTCCACTTTGATAGATTCAAATTTATTCGAATTACTCATAATACCTCCAAAAAACGAATTAATAACTTAACTTTTGTGCAGCCCCTGCTTCGGCACCCCTTCCCAGCCCAGCGTCTCATTGGCAAGAAAGTCCGGCCCGGTGAGGGTGTCCACAATTTGCAGCGCGCCCTAAATACGTTTAAGAGCAAGGATCAGAGCGTACTCCGATCCGTCTCCTCATACACTGAAATCATCGGCCGCTGCCCAAAGAGACTGATTTCCACCTGCTCCCGGCAGACCAGCCGCCCGAAATGCAGCAACTCCGGTCGATTGGTCAACAGAGCGATCCGCCCGCCGGGGAGCAGAACCCGCTCCATTTCGGCGCAGAGCTGGGCGTAGAACTCTGCTTCCTCCCCGTCGATGGCGACCTGGCGATCCCAGGGCAGATTGCAGGCGATACAGTCCATTGAATTGTCGGCCAGGGGCAGCGAACGGGCATCCCACCGTTTGACTGAAACTGCGACACCCGCATTTTCAGCGTTGGCGAGAGCCGCAGCCACGGCGTCGGCGTCGCTATCACCGCCCTGGGCCAGCCCGCCGCGCCGCGCCGCCTCCACCAGAATTGTACCCGCTCCGCAGCAAGGGTCCAAGAGTCGTTCACCGGGCTGCACGTCCAGCACTTCTAACAGGGCCGCGGCCACGGGCGGTTTGAGCGAACCGGGCCGCTGCTCCTGCTTGTAGCTGCGCCGATGCAGGGGTGTCGCGCCCAAACGCACGCCGATCAGTGCCTCTGTGTGTTCGAGAAAAATCCGCACGTTCAGATCGGCTTCCCCGTCATCCGCGCTATAGACCCAGCCCGTACTGGCCTCGATGCCCGCGGCCAGGGCCGTTTTGATCTCCTCGCTGCTGTAATTGCGCCGCCCGACAAAATTGGCGGTCGCAGAAAAAATCGGTCGCCGGTCAACGGGACGCAACTGGGCGCAAACGACCAAAGCAGGGCGCAGGGGCAACTGTTCGGCCAGATCACGCAGGGTTTCCAGCGCGGCGCGAGTGTGGGGGATGGCCGACCAGCGGCTGACTTCCAGGAAAATATCGTCGGCGGTGGAGATTTCGAGCAGCGAGCGCAGATCGCCCCGTGCCTGGGCGTGAACCCGCCGGTAGGCGATTTCGCTGACGCTCAACCCGAAGCGCTCCATCTCCCTGGCGCACACGCTTTCCAATCCCCGGCTGGTTAGGGCAAACAGGGCCGTCACCGGCTGCGCCCCGCCTGAATCTCCCGGCGGCGGCGCGCCACATAGTCGTCCAACTCGGCCCGGATGGCGGCGTCGAGGGGTGGCGCTTCGTACTTGGCCAGCATCTCCTTCCAACGCGCGTTGGCACGGATTAGGCTATCCCGACTACCCTCGGCCTCCCATTTTTCGTAGTTGTCCATCGAGAAAATCTTGTGCTGGTAGAAGGCTGTTTGGTAGTGACGCATGGTATGCTGGCTGCCGAGAAAGTGGCCGCCCGGCGCGACTTCGGCGTAGGCATCCCAGGCGAACTGTTCCTCGTCCAGATCGATCCCTCCGGCCATGCGCTGCATCTGTCCGCAAACTTCCAAATCGAGGATGAACTTTTCGTAGCCAGCGATCAGCCCGCCTTCCAGCCAGCCCGCGGCGTGCAGAACAAAGTTCGTCCCTGAGTGGATCGTCGGCCACATCGTCCCCGCCGACTCGTAGCCGGCCTGGGCGTCAGCCACTGTGGAGGCGGTGAAGTTGCCCCCGGAGCGGTAGGGCAGCCGGTAGCGACGGGCCATCTGCGCGCCGCCGTAGATCGCCAGCGCGTCTTCCGGCGTGCCAAAACAGGGTGCGCCGCTTTTCATATCGATATTGGCCAAAAAAGAGCCGTAGATGCAAGGCGTGCCGGGGTTGAGCATCTGGGCGTAGCAGATGCCGAAAAGGGCCTCGGCGTTCTGCTGGGCCAGGGTGGCGGCCAGTGTGCTGGGCGACATCGCGCCGGCGATGATAAAAGGGGTGATGATCAGCGCCTGGTTGGCTTTGGCGTAGACCTCCAACGCGCCAAACATCCGGTCGTCGTAGCGCATAGGGCTGGATGCGTTGATGAGAGAGATTGTGGCCGGGTTCTGGCGAATAGCATCGGCCCCAAAGAGGATTTCGCTCATCGCCACTGTGTCGGCGGCGTTGTTCTTATGGGTCACGCTGCCCATAAAGGCTTTGTCGCTGAGGGTGATGTGGGCCATCAGCATATCCAGATGGCGCTGGGCCTGGGGAATATCGTTGGGTTCGACGACAGTGCCGCCGGAGTGGTGAATCTCTTCGGCCATATAGGCCAGACGCACAAAGTTCTGAAAGTCGTCCAGCGTGGCCTGACGACGTCCCCGGTCCAGATCGCTGGCAAAGGGCGGGCCGTAGACCGGGGCAAAGACGGTACTTTTGCCGCCGATGGGCAGATTGTTGGCCGGGTTGCGCGCCAGCAGTGTAAAGGTGGAGGGTGCCATCCCTATAAAATGCAGCAGCGTCTCCTCGTCGATGTGTACACTAATCCCGTCCACCCGTGCGCCGTTGGCCGCAAAGGTTTCCAGCGCGGGCGGGTAGTCCACAATCAGCACGCCCCGTTCCCGCAGCAGACGCATCGACGCGTCGTGAATCTTCTGCTCGCCCGCCGGATCGAGCAGGTGCAGGGGCGGCAAACGGTTCTCAATCGGGCGCATCTGCCCCATCTGGCTGGCCCGTCCCCGGCGCTGCTGGCGACGCTCATCCTGGCGCGATATTCGTTCAGACATACTTGTTTCTCCGTTGAAAGGCTGCGTAGATTCGGTGGGCCAGAGGCGGTGGGGATGGGCAAATGGTAGTGGCCGAACCAGTTTGAAATCTATTGAAGTAGAGCTACAATAGCTGAAGTTCGTTTATGCGTCAAGCAGGGGTCAGGACAACTAGCAGCCAAGCAGATGTGTGCCCCGCACTGTTAGTGCGGGGCGCCGCAAGCTGACAGCGCGGGTCACAGAGGAAACACCAATGACAATCCACGTGGGCAACGCGCCCTGCTCCTGGGGTACCCTCGAATTTGGCAGCACCCAAGAGGATCGCACCGGGTTCAAGCGAATGCTGGACGAATTGACCGAAAGCGGCTACGCGGGCAGCGAACTGGGCGATTGGGGCTTTATGCCCACCCAGCCCGACGATTTGGCCGGGGCTTTTCGCCAACGGGGGTTGACTCTCACCGGCGCGTTTGTGGGAGTGAAGTTGGAAGACCCCGCCGCCCACACACCCGGCGCGGCGACGGCGGTGAAGACGGCCCGCCTGTTGGCCCAATGCGCAGACCGACTGGGCAGCCATATCCGCCCCTACCTCGTCCTGGCCGCGGACAACGGCAGTGATCCGGCGCGCACACTGAATGCAGGCCGCATCGGGCCGGGGATGGGGATGTCTGATGACGAATGGGCCATCTTTGCCAGAGGCGCAGAGGCAGTCGCCCGCGCGGTGCAGGCTGAGACGGGCCTGCGCACGGTTTTTCACGCCCACAGCGCCGGATACATCGAGACGCCAGAAGAGATCGACCGACTGATGGCGCTGACCGATCCGGCGTTGCTGGGGCTGGTCTTCGACACGGGCCACTTCGCCTTCGGCGCGGGTAGCGGTGATGGCATTCTGCCCGCGTTGAATCGGCTTGCCGAGCGTATCGAATACATCCATTTCAAAGACTTTCACCTGGCTGTGGGCCAACGAGTGAAGAAGGAGCAGATGGACTACTTTCAGGCAGTCGGTGCAGGCGTCTTCTGTGAACTGGGCCAGGGCTGTGTGGACTTCCCGGCAGTGTTGGCCTGGCTGCGGGCGCATAACTACAGAGGCTTCATCACCGTGGAACAGGACGTGCTGCCAGGAATGGGCGCACCGAACAAGAGCGCAGCAAGAAATCGGGCCTATCTGCGCTCGATTGATCTGTAAACCAATGGATGATGAGATGTTGGGGAAGGGACCCCAGTATCCCAGCATCTCATCATCTTTTCTCTACCTCAAAACTCACCCCAACTTCGGGAGATCCATCGTGTCACCTAGTCAACTCAACTTTGGCATTATCGGGGCTGGTCGCATCGGCCAGGTCCACGCCGAGAGTCTCTGTTACCGGCTGCCCCAGGCCAACGTCCTCGCCATTGCGGACATCTACGGCGACGCGGCGCGGGCAACCGCCGAGCGCTTTCACATCCCCCAGGCCACGGATGACCCGGCAGAGCTGCTGGCAAACCCGGCCATCGACGCCATCGCCATCTGCTCCAGCACCCCCACCCACGCCCCGCTGATGATAGCCGCAGCAAAGGCGGGCAAGCACATCTTCTGCGAAAAGCCGATTGCCCTGAATCTGGCCCAGATCGACGAGGCCCTAGCAGTTGTGAATGCATCCGGTGTGAAGCTGCAAATCGGCTTCAACCGGCGCTTTGACAGCAACTTCCAGCGTATTCGCCAGGGTATTGCCGAGGGCGAAATCGGCAGCCCTCACATTCTGCGTATCACCAGCCGGGATCCCGCGCCGCCGCCGATTGAGTATATCGCAGCCTCGGGCGGTATCTTTCTGGATATGACCATCCACGATTTCGATATGGCCCGCTTTCTGCTGGCCGACGAAGTGGAGGAGGTCTACGCCCAGGGCGGGGTGATGGTGGACTCGGCCATCGGCGATGCAGGTGACATCGACACGGCAGTCATCAGTCTGCGCTTTCGCAACGGCGCGCTGGGTGTCATTGACAACAGTCGTCAGGCGGTCTATGGCTACGACCAGCGGGTCGAAGTCTTTGGCAGCGCGGGCGCGCTGTCTGCCCAGAACAACACCCCCCACCGGGTCACGGCCAGCACTAGCGGCGGCGTGGCCCAGGCCAAACCCCTCTACTTTTTCCTCGAACGCTATATGGATTCCTACGTGGCCGAGATGCGGGCTTTCTGCGCGGCGATTCTCAACGACCAACCGACCGCGGTCAACGGCAACGACGGGCGGATTCCGGTCGTAATGGGGATTGCAAGCTGGAAGTCGTATCGTGAGAAAAGGCCCGTCCGCCTGGACGAAATTAGAGCCGCATAACACATCCCATACATTTTCGGGATTTTCCCCAGCAACTTATTCTGGTAATTTGTAGGGCGAACTG